>JAGFIW010000236.1 GCA_024103195.1 Saprospiraceae bacterium
ACCATTTCCTGTCAGCGTCATCCGGCGCCATCCAGGCCGTGTAGAAGGTGTTCAATCGGGTATAAGGCGTGCTTTTGGCGAATGCGGTTCGCACATGAATGACCCCGTTGAGCGCCGCTGATCCATACAGGGCTGATCCTGCACCCTTCATGACTTCTACCTGTTCCAGGTTTTCCACGGGCATATCCCCCCAATTGGGAAATCCAGCATCGGCTTGTAGTGCGGGAATGTCGTCCACAAGCAACAGTACGCGCGAACCGGCGCCGTATGAATAACCGGATCCTCCCCGGATATTGGCCTGCCCGTCCACCATGTTGACTCCCGGCAGCCGGTTGAGCGCATCATCAATGGTGACCGCATTGATGTGCTCGACAAAGGTGGGTTTCAGGATCTCCAGTGAGACGGTTGTCTCACCCAGTGGCCTTTCATAACGTCCGGAAGTCACGGTGGCCGTTTCCAGGAGAAGTGGCGAAACCATCAGTCGGATATCCAGGGTAGTATCCTGAGAAGGCAACATGTGCAAAGACAAGGATTGGGATTCATATCCCACATAGGAGATTCGAAATGAGTATATGCCCGGCAGCAAAGTCATTTGGAATGTGCCCTCATGCCCGCAAACGGTGGAAGCTGCCCCTGCTTGCACTGTAGCCCCGATTAGGGGCGAACCGGTTTCGCGATCGGATACCCTTCCACCAACATGGACGGGTTCCTGGGCCAAGGCACAGCGGACAGCAGCCATGGATAGTAGGAAGAACAAAATTTTGAATCTCATGTCATTTTCATGGACGACCAAATGTAGGATTTTTTCCGCCGCGCCGTGGTTGCATCATTAGTCGTTACCTTTAGCTCGTTCAACCCCCAATCCCTGATTATGCGCAGGATTTCCTTTCTCCTTTTCCCGAGCTACCTGTTGACCTTGGCGGCCATCACGGACCTACCCGCACAGACATGTGAGCCGGATCCCCAATATGCGGATTCCACCGGCTTTGTTTTTCCACCCCCTTATCATCCGGTGGAGGAACCGGAAGGAGGAATCCAGGACCCGGCCTGTATCGACAACTATTTTGAATTCCGATGGACGGTCCAAACACCCCAGATGGTACTGTTTCCCATTTCTCCGGGCGTAAATGTGGAAATCGAACTCGAATACCTGAAGCTTGATACTGCCGGTGCTATCAGCAATTTGCCGGAAGGGATCCAGTATGTATGTCAACCGCCTGATTGCCAGTTCAATGTGGATGAGCCGGGCTGTGTGTTGTTGTACGGGACGCCTACCGCCAATAACGTTCCTGGAGAATATGACCTGGCATTTACTGGTGAGCTCAAAACCAAGCTGCTTGGCACTTTGAATGTCAATTTTCCCGATCCGAATCTTTATCCGGGCAATTATTTCCTCCAGGTACTCGAAGCCGGGAATCCGGATTGCCAGTCAGCCGCCGTATCTGATACTGAACGATTCCTGAGCGAATTCAGGGTGTTTCCGAACCCATCGGACGGTCCGCTGCGATTGTCTTTCATGTGTCCGCATAGTTTGTCCCTCATTTGGGAAATGACCGATTGGACGGGCAGAAAGATCCAAACCTTGCATCTGGATGCCAGGGCCGGACGCAATGAATTTCTGCTGGATGTGCATGCACTGCCACCCGGCATGGGATTGTACCGCCTGATCGGTCCGGAAGGTAATGTCCTTCAGGCCGGCAAGCTGGTTCGTCATTCAGGGTAAAACAGAACGAATAGTTGGGCGTATGACCAGTCCAATGCCGGGTACCATTCCACCCGGACCTGGTGATACAACGGGTTTCCACCTGGCGGACAAGTCATCACTGATGTCGAAATCCTGCAGGTGGGCATCGACATAGGCTTCAGCAATCTGGATCAGGTAGGCTAGTCCGAGGAAAATGTAAGCCTCCTCCATGTTTTTGTGCCAGATGTCGCGATTATTGCGAAGGACTGTAGCCGAAACGCCGGGAAAATCATGGGGTTCGCCGGCAAGTTCTTTTTGATAGGCATCCCTGAAACGCACGTACTCTTTCCGGTTGTCTTCGGCCAGGAAGAACAGTCCACCCATTACGCCATAGACAATCGGGACCTTCCAGTACCTGCGATTGTACAGCTGGCCTCCTCCAGGTATCAGGGAAAGCAAGGCGGCGCGTTGGGGCACAGGTCGGAATTGTACCTTTCCTTTTTCCAACGGAATGGAATCCCGCGAGGTGGTCAAGCTGTCTGTTTGACCCC
>JAGFIW010000241.1 GCA_024103195.1 Saprospiraceae bacterium
CCGGAGTGCCTTCATGCGGATAGGAAGCCGGTACAGCACGGATCCCGTTTTCAGAGACCGTTTGTTGGACGGTGCTTTACGGGACTGTCCGAACAGGGAATCGGTCATTGGGTTGATCGGAAGTTGCCGCATTTTTGTTGCCACGGTATCGTCCCTGATGGGCAAACAGGAACTCCTGGCCCTCAAGTCGTTTGACCGGGTGATCGTGGACGAGGCATCCCAGATATTGGAACCCGTCCTGGCCGGACTTTTGGGTCAATTCCCTCATTTTACCCTGATCGGCGACCATTGGCAATTGCCGGCCGTGGTGGTCCAACCGGCCCGGGAGCGGGCCATCTCCCACCCCGCCCTGGTCGAGGCAGGGTTCAGGGATGCGGGTCAATCCATGTTTGAACGTCTGTTCAATCATGCCCAGGCGCTCTCCTGGGACCATGCTACCGGCATGTTGTCGGCCCAGGGACGGATGCACGAAGAGATCATGGCCTTCCCCAATGCCCGCTTCTACGAAGGCAAACTCACCTGCATCGATGAAGGTCAGAAGTCAGTGCTGGCCGACCCGACTATCGCGCATCCCCTGGATGCGGGGTTGCGGAATACCCGAGTGGCATTCCTGCCTGTCCGGCCGGATCATGGAGAGATTCTGACCCGCACCAACGCCGCCGAAGCGCGCGCCATTGTCCAAATTGTCCGGTATTACCGGGAACTGTACCGCATGACAGGCCGGGAGTGGCATCCCGGCACATTGGGTATCATCACCCCCTTCCGGGCCCAGATTGCCAGGATCCGCAGGACGATGGAGGACCATCACATCGACCCGGATGCTTTTACCATTGATACCGTAGAACGCTACCAGGGGGGAGCCCGGGATATCATCCTGATTTCCTGGTGCATTCAGCGAGCCGGCGATTTGTCCATGATCAAATCCGGGGAGGGGCCCATCGATCGGAAACTGAACGTGGCGCTAACCAGAGCCCGGGAAAGGCTGATCGCCGTGGGAAGTCCGGAAGCCTTCAAAGACGACCCGTTGTTCGGGCTCTGGACCCGTACCTATACGAAGGACATCACGGAATTCCCGTCCATTTATGGGTCTGGAGACTGAGATGCCATTGGGGATGCTCCATACAATAGGTGATGGCCGCCTTGGTGTTGGCTTCCCGCTCCGGCCCATCCATCGGCTGCAGAAAGAAATGTCCGAAGGCCATTTCTTCAAATTCTTCCGGCGACAGTCCGTCCTGAGGGAATACCAGCTTGAGTTCGTCCCCGGAGATCTGTATCAGTTCTGCGCCTGATTTTGGGCTTACACACAGCCAGTCAATCCCGTCCGGAGCCGCAATGGTCCCATTGGTTTCAACACCTATTTCAAATCCTTCGCGGTGTAAGGCATCCACGAGCTCGGCATCCACTTGCAGCAAGGGTTCACCACCCGTGCAAACGACGTAAGGTCGGCCTTTTCCGCTTCGGGGCCACATCGATGCCACCTGCCGGGCCAATTCACTGGCCGTGTATTTTCCTCCCCCGGGCCCGTCCGTACCCCGAAAGTCGGTGTCACAAAACGGACAACGGGCATGAGCACGGTCTTCTTCCCTCCCTGACCACAGGTTGCACCCGGCAAAGCGAAGAAACACAGCAGGACGTCCACTGTGGGCTCCTTCTCCTTGCAGCGTGTAATAGATTTCCTTGACCAGATAATGCATAAGGGGTAATTCCCGGTATCTCCCTACAAAGGTATGTACCATGGATGGAGATAAGGATGTCAGGTGATACGAGGCGGCAATGAGGGCCAGGGAATATGGTAATTTCGTCGCTCAGGAAGGCCATTTCATAATCGAAAGCAAATCCCAATGAAGGGCAAGAGTGGTGATCGGGTTGTTCTCCGGCACACGGGCAGGCATGCCACTATTGTCCGTCTGGACGGGGATCAATTGGCGTTTGTCAAGCTGGACGGGGATCGGGAGGTTTTCCCTGTACCCATCGAGGATATCATTTGGGACCCCCAGGCATCAGCGGTTGCCGGTCAATTTAAAGACAGGAAGGAAGGTGAAGGAGTGGCCGGTTCCTTTTCAGGACAAGGGCTTGGCACACTCGTGGCAGTTGCCCTCGACCCGGAAGGTTCATCTGGCAGGAAATACTATTTCGTGCTGATCAATGACCAGCCGAAGCCATTGCCCTACGAGGGCTCCTGGGAGAAAAGTCCGGCCAGGGTTCTCCCATTCAAAGGAGAACTTCCCGGATTTACCTGGCGTATTCTTTTTGAAGGCCCATTGGATGATTTGAACGACCATCCACACCTCCATCTCAAGCGTTGGCACAAGGAAGGGCTGCGGCAAAAAGCCCTTCCTGTCTGGGATCATCGTTTCAAGGCCAAGGTCATTGTCACCCGGCAGGAAGCGTCCCATTACCTGCCCTTTCATGCTGCCGTCTTTCCTCTTCCCGATGAGGCCAATGATTCCCGCAAAATCCCGGTCAAAATCCATCATCCGGGTCGTGATAATGCCTTCACGCCCGTGGCCATCATCCCCGATCCGGAAGAGAGAGCCGGCTTTGCCACCACGCTTGACCTGCATATTGAAAATCTGGTCAAAAACCCCAGAAAACTTGAGGAGGCAGCGATTTTCCGCACCCAAATCGACGCTTTTGACCGCTACATCCAAAAGGCCATTCGCCTGGGCATCCCACGCATATTCATCATCCATGGCATCGGAACCGGAAAGCTGCGTCAGTACATTCAGGACCACTGTGCGCAAGATCCCCATGTGCTCAGGGCCACCAACAACTATGACCCCCGTTTCGGGTATGGGGCTACGGAAATTGTTTTTTCCGGGGAATGATAACGGTTATTACTTGAGGAGAATCACTTCGCCCTTCAGGATTTGGACCCTTCCATCGGCCCATTCGATGGTCATGGTGTAAATGTAAACACCCGGGTCAAGGGGACGACCTCCGGAGGTTCCGTCCCAGCCGGCAGTGAGATCTCCCGGTATCAGGATAGGCAATTCATGCAGTAAATTGCCCCAGCGGTCGTAAATGCGCATGTCGTTGACGCGGACGACAGCATCATTGCCGAACAATAGAAACCGGTCATTGACCCCGTCACCATTGGGACTGAAAGCAGCAGGGATATAAACACGCGCCGCCTCGCCAAATACCGTAATCCACACCGAATCGGCGGCGATACATCCCGTGCCGTCCTCGATCTGGATAATGGCCTGGACGTCCTGATCGATGGTGAATGACTGTTCCAGACAGGAGGGGCATTGGATGCCGAATGGCAACCAGGTCACCGTGGAGGGCATGACGGGAGTACCGTTCAAGGTGGCATTCAGGTTGACCATGGCGCCCGGGGCGACCACTAGGTCAGGCCCGAGCATGACGGAAAAAGGCACAAGCGCTGCCAGTTCGAAAAAGGTATCCAACCGACACCCCCTGGCATCTTCCACTTCGAGAAGATAAGAGCCTGGTGCAAGGCTGTCAAACCGGTTGTCCACCTGAAAGGCGCCTTGCTGGAGACGGAACATATATGGTCCCAAACCTCCGAGAACGTTCTCGATGTCCAGGATCCCGTCTGATGAAAGACAATTTGGCGGGGTGATGGAAAAGCCTATGCTGGTTGGAGGAGGTGGCCCCTCGGCCACCAGGACGGTGTCGCTGCGCACACAGCCCCATAACTCATGGCGGATTTCCCATACATACATTCCAGGGGAGGTAGCCGTAACCACCGGCTGGTTGCCTATGGGTTGACCACCCAAATACCATGTATGGACCAGTGGCCATCCGGCGGGAGCGCCGGGTATCCCGAGAAGCACTTCCGGATAAAGGCAATCCAGGACAGTGTCAGGCCCGGCGACCGGGTCAGGCAACCCCACGACGTCCACCATCAGACGAGCCGTATCTGCAGGACAAGCTCCCTGGGCAGGGTGGACGTAATAGACCGGATAGGCCCCTGCCGGAACCGCCAGTTCGCTCGCCATCCAATATCCGGTTTGGGATGCCAAACCGGGAAGCCAGTTTCCGCCGGTCGAATCCTGTGTCCAGACTCCCCCGGATTGCGCTCCCGTCAGCCAGGCATCCAATTGGACTTGTATATCATCACCCTGACAAACATGCAAGGTATCCGGTGCCATACCCGCTTCCGGTCCGGCATCCAGGATAAAGACCGTTCCTGCGGTATCCGGACAACCCGCCACCGGATGCTGCAACGTGTACAGCAGGTAGTAAATGCCGGGATCGGCATGCTGTATCCACAATTCCGAGCCATTCAACTGCGCGGGGTTCATGCCGGGAGGTGCCTGCAAAACGGTCCACGATCCCGGAGGCAATCCCTGGACCAGCGGTCCCAGTTGAAACATATCATTGCGATTGCACCCGGCGGTCGCTGCCTGAAGCAACAGGTCCGGACAAAGACATTCGTCCACCCGAACCAAAACCGTGTCCTGCCTGGCCGGGCAGGGTCCTGTGGCCTGCCGGACATACACGAATCGGTAGACACCTGGTGCCACACCTGTAAAATCAAGCCATGGCAGGGTACCCGCAGCACCGGAATTGTCCAAATCCGTCCACATGCCCGTACCCGCACCGCTTGTGATCAGGGAATCCAGCCACAACATCTCCGGACCGAACGGGCTGTCCTGATTGCACACCCTGATGACAGGGCGTACCAACAATGGGTCGGCATGAACCCATTCCACGGATAAAAAAGCTGTATCCGGGCATACCTTCTCCTGTCCATTTTGCCAGGTGGCACGAAGCTCGTACACGCCGGGAACCCCAGGCGGAACGAAAAGGGAACCATTCAAAGCAGGAATGCCAGCGCCCGTTGGCACTCCGGTTACCGTCCAGGATACCAGCCCGTTAAAATCGTGTAACTCATCAAGATCCAGTGTCCCGTTCTCGGTGCACCAAACCGTATCCAGAAATCGGGGACACTGGCAATCCCTGACGGTAATGGTCAGAGGAAGATGCCGATCCAGACACGGGGGCATGGCGGATTGGGTGAGGAACAAAAATTCGTAATGGCCGGGTTGGACACCGGTAAAATCGAGAATCGGGAGATTTCCCTGGGCACCTGGATTGTCGAGAGATATCCATTGACCTGCCGTATCGACCCCAGTGAGAAGGGTGGAAAAATCAAGTTGGACGGGATAGACCAACGAGCCGCCCTGGTTGCATACCGTATCTGCCGGTGGCACATGGGCATCCACGCCGGCCACCAACAGGAGGGACAGCGTATCCTGGGTAACGCAAGCCCCACCCGGCGAATCAGACAGTGTAAATCCAAGGAGGTAAAGCCCTGGATCGGCCGGGTCTGTGATCAAAACATCTGAGGAAGATATTGAGGCTGGATTTCCTCCAGGGGGAGCTGAAAGGATGGACCAAATCCCGGCACCTCCGGACTGCAGGTAAGCGCCAAGTGGTTTGGCCGCTATGTCCGAGCACAGGGTGTCTGTCTCCTGGACCTGCAACGGGGGACAAACACAATCAAGCACCGTAACCGTTAGCAGATATTGGCTTTCCGGACAGGGAACTTCCGCTGCCTGGGTGATATATTGAAAAGCATACTCACCTGGTGACAGCCCTACAAAACTAGCGGTGTCACCAGCGAGGAAGGAAGGAGGAAGGGCCAAAGGCAACCAGATGCCGCCAGTATCTCCCTCCAGGATGAGCTGGTCGAGATAACGGATGGTAGGCCACAATCCGGATCCCGCATCATTGCAGACCGTATCCACCGCCGGCAATATGGCCGTAGGGATGCCGTGTATGACAAAATCGTGTGCGGATGTATCGGGGCATCCTGGAGGGGGTGACGTATCCAGACGGAAAACGATCCGGTACAAACCGGTATCCCTGCCGGTGATAACCAGAGAGTCCCCCTCCACCATGGCCGGGTTGGTACCGGAAGGAATCTGGACGACCGACCAACTACCTGGTTCGCCCGTGTTTTGGAGGTCCGGCAACCATACCGATATATCCGTTTCACAAAACGGACCCGGGGGAATTGTGGCTACGCTGGGACAGGCACAGTTCTCGACAAATATTTGAACGGATTCCTGGATATTGGCACAGGGCGCCTGCGCATTGACAGAGGTCCACGTGAAGGTGTAGCTGGCCGGACCGGGCACATTCTGGAAATTGACCAGCGGGAATGCCCCACCTACCGGGGCATTATCGGTATTGGACCACGCACCAATGACGTTGGCATCCAGAAGGAGGGTGTCAAAATCGACCCAGGTGTTGTAGGTGCCTCCCAACGATTCATTGCAGATGGAAATCTGGGAGGACAAAATGCCATATGGGGCCGGCACTTCCTGAAAATAGGTCAAAAAAGTATCCACGCAGGCACCGACCTGGTAAAAGACAAAGAGACTGTCGCCGGTTTGGGGGGTGATGAATCCGTTGACCTGGTTGGCCGATTCGAAAGGGAGGGCTGAATAATACCGGTATTGTCCGCCCAGAAAACTGCTGTCAATGACCGGCAACTGACTTACCGCGATCGGAATTCCGGGACAAACCGGCATATTGGCTGGTCCTTTGAGATCCGGACGGGCCGGATTGCCGGCGACATTCACAAAGGCGGTATCAGAGCAGGTCTTGCCGTTTTCGAGGGTCTTGGACAGGATCAGGGCATAAAGGCCCGGATGTTCGGTAAACGCCAGAAGTTCCTCCTGCCCGCTTAGTAAACTGACACCCGACGGGGTCTGCCACCAGATATCCGGTGTCGCTCCCTGGTAAGTGGATCCCAAGCCGTTCAGCCCCAATACAGGTGTATAGCAATCAATCGTACCGGGGGCCACTGCCTGGGCATTGAATTCCAGGACGACGAGGTCGAGGACAACCACGCTGTCACAACCATTGGCCGGATTGGTCAACGTTTGGGTATAGACCCCTGTTTTGTTGTAGGAATTGGTACCGATAAACACGAATTCATTCTCGCAAATCGTGTCTTTGATCTGGACATGTACCGGCGGCGTTACTACCAATCGGAGTTCGACGATGCTGTCGCATCCGTTAAAAGCAGGGAATGTGTCCCTGACCTGGATGGAGGAACAATAGGAGGTTGCACCCAGCATCACACACTGCCCTTCACATACCGTCGTATCCAGGATCTGCACGGGAAGAGGCGTCCCGATATGGATCCGGAGACAATTGCCGCTCAAATCTCCGCAAAAGGGGGGCTGGGCGGAAAAAAGGGAATCCCGGATCAGGGGAATCGTTAGGTTCCCGTCGGGCTGAATCAAGGAATCCTGGTCAGCCAGGGCAAAGGAAAGACCACACACCTCCCAGGTACCGGCCTGAGCGCCGGTGAGATTGACACTGTCCGCATAGGCCTGAAAGATCCCTTCATAAGCCACCATGAACGTGTAGTCATATAAGGTGGAATCGGGTGGGCCTGCCAGATAGAAGGGTTGCAGTTCCAGATCCAGCAAGGAATCGCCTGCACAAATCCACCAGGGTCCCTGCTCCGTCAGCGAACCCCCATAAGCCTGGCAGCTACAGTCGATACCTGTTTCGTCACAAAAGACCAGGGAGAAGTTGAGGAATTGGCCGGATTCGATCTCGGTACAATTCTTCACAAGGATCTTCCACTGGCCGTTGACCGGGCCTGTGTCGATATCATCCAGATCCCCTCCGGATGGATAATACTGGCCGGTATAATTCCGGAAAACTTCCCAAAGTTGATCATTGGACCATTTATCCTGAAACCCGGCATCCGGATTGGCCGGATAAACGGAGGGCAGGAACTGGATATTCCAGGAAGACAATGCCGAACTCGCATAACCACTGGTCAACGCAGGACCTGTCAGGGCAAGGGTGTCTCCACCCGGAGATACTAGGAACATCTCGAGTGACCACACGTAATTGTGCTGGAAATGGACATTCAGTGCGCAAATGCCCTGGAAAGGATCGGCGAGATCATTGTTGGAGGCTCCTTTGATATTGAGGATGAATTCCCGGTAATAGCAGGTATCCAGACCTGAAGGTGGCAGGGTCAGCGGGCAATTCAGACACTCACACACCTGACCCCTGGCCTCTGTGGCCCACCCGAAGAGAAGCCCGATGATGCCTCCTATGAGTAGCGGTCTGATCAAGTTCACGGGGCACAGTTTTGGCTCGGAAGGACGCCCTCAGGTCCAATAGCGATTCATCCCCGTGTTGCCCTCGGGGAAAACCTGGTCCAAAGTTACCATTCCGCGGGCAGGGCTGCAAGTCATGTTTCGGGATATGGCGACAATGACGGAATCCGGCAGGTATATCCCGTGGCAAGTTCGGGTGTCTCAGCGGTCTGTCCGGACTGTTGGTGAAGCAAGCAAAACGACAGATGCATTTGGATGACTCCCCCAAAAAAAACAAGGGGCCCCTGGGGGCCCCTTGAGAAAATTTGGAAATGAAAGCCGGATCACTGATCCCACCAAACCGGTGTCAGCAGATCGGAAACCACAATGGCATTCGCATTGTAGGTCCTTTCGTCCTGAGAGGTCGGCAGCCGGCGGGGTACTTCGGTAACTCCGTTCGCCACACCTTCGGGATTTGGCGTCAGCGCGGGGATATTGGTACGGCGCCAGTCGTTCCATACTTCTGGCTGGGTGAACATGGCCACATACTTGTGGGTCATGATCTTGTCCAGGGTAATGGTAGCATCCGTTTCCGATGCCTGTATGGCCACATAAGCAGCCGGGGCCGGCGAACCGGTCACCTGCTCAATATGGGCAAGAATGGCTGCATTGTGCGCGGAAGCGGCACGGATGGGGTTGCCCGCCCGAAGCGCTGCCTCAGCCTCAATGAACTTGGCCTCCACATAAGTCACCATAGGAGAGTTGGAGGTCGGCGATGCAAAATAGGAGCCGACGTTGGAGGTCGTCACATCCTGAGAACCGACCACAGAACCCGTGTAATTGCCGTTGCCATCCAGAGTGGCATAGAACGGCAGACGCGGATCGCCAATGGCGTTCAGCAAATCAATGAAGGGAGCGGCCATTTTGATGTAATTCGCCCGGGTGAAGTTGAAAGCGTACCACTGGTTGAGTGAGTTTCCATCACCGGGGAATACGGCGTTGCAATCGGAGGCCGGGCTCGTGAAACCGGCGGCATAAGCCAGGTCCAGCGCTGCCAGGGCATCCGTGGCGGATTGGGCCGGGCTGCGCTTGCTCAGACGATTGGCGTAACGGGCCTTGAGCACATAAGCCGTTCCCAGCCAGGCATTGGCATCCCCACCGAAAATCAGGTCATCTGATCCCGGGGAAGTCGCGTTGGCGTCAGCCGGCTTCTGGAAATTGACAATGGCCTCATCCAGCAGGGACTGGATGTCCTGATAGATGATCTCCTGACTGTCGTAATTCGGATTCCAATTGGCTTCTCCCAGGCTGCCCTGGTTGGCTTCACGGTTGGGCACATCCCCCCACAGATCCGTCGTCAGCGCGAGGTTCATGGCTTTCATGACCTGGCCGATTCCCTGATAATAGGGATTGCCATCCCCGGCTGCTTCGATCAGCAGGTTGCAATCGTTCATCACCGAATAGAGGGACGCCCATTCGTTGGTGTTGTCCCCTTCCAGAATGGTGTAGTTGGTTCTCTCCAATGACTGAAACTGGACACCGGTGGTCTGTTGCATGATCATGGAGGAAAAACGCGCCAGTTCTCCGCCAAAGTGAGCGAAGGAGGCCACCTGGATCACCGTGGTGAGCAGGGCCGGATTGGCCTCGGTGGGGCTGTTGGGCGAGAATTCATAGCCGTCCACATACTTGCTGCAGGAACTCGCCAGCAAGGTGACAGCCATGATGCCTATGATTAGTTTTTTCATCGTTGTTCTTTTTTTGTTCAGGTTAGAAAGTGGCATTCAGACCGAAAATGAAGGACTTCGTGCTCGGCATGTTGAAGTAATCAAATCCTCCGACATTCGAACCCGCACCCGTTAGGGATGTCTCGGGGTCAACCCCTGTGTAGTCTGTGCTCAGCCACAAATTCCGGCCGGTGAAGAACACGTTGGCATTCTTGACAAATCCACCCGCACTGAGCGGAATGTCATAGCTGACCGTCAGTTCGCGCAGACGAATCCAACTGCCGTCTTCCACGTTTTGTTCTACGGCGGCACCGTTGTCGCCGATGTAACGGTTGAAATAGGTGAAGGCATCCACCGGTATGTCGTTGGGCGTACCGTCCTCCTTCACACCCGGAATGATGTAGGAACGTCCGCGATCAGCGGATTCTTCCGTTTGTCCCAACCGGTGCAGACGGGCCATGGTACCACTCCAGAGCTGACCGCCTTCCCGGATATCCAACAGACCGTAAACCCGGAATCCGTAGAACGAGAAGGTGTTGCCGATGCCGGCCAGCCAATCGGGATAGGGATTTCCTACGTTGCCGCGAGCAGCATCCACGATGGGTACACCGCTGGAGTTGATGATCAGGTTGCCGTTGGCATCCCGCTTCCACTTGGTCGCATAGAACGCGCCATAAGGATCTCCGACAATGGCGAAGGATCCGATGGAGGCGAAAGCCACTTCCACGTTTATCTCATCCACGCCTTCAGCCAGGGCTGTGACCTCGTTGACGTTGCGATTCCAGTTGGCTGCGATATCCCACTTGAAATTCCGTGTGTTGACGACATTCACGCCGAGTTCGAGTTCCCATCCTTTGTTGACCATCTCACCGATGTTGACAAAGGCGTTCTCAAATCCCGTGGAAGGCGCAATGGGGCGGCTGACCAGCAGGTTGGAGCTCTTCGAGTCATAGTAGTTGACATCGAGGTTGATCCTTTCATTGAAGAAGCGCAGGTTGACACCGGCCTCAATGGTGGTGACCACCTCGGGCTCCAGGTCCACGTTGCCCAGCAGGGAGCTTTGGCCAAAAGCGTTCTGGCCCCCGTACGGGAAGCCGAGACCGTCAGTAAATCCATCCGTAATGAACGGCTGGGTATAATAGGTGACCGTTTGGTATGCCGGGGGTTCAATACCTGCCTGTGCCACACTGAAGCGGGCTTTACCGAAGGAAAGCACACTGTTGGGCATCAGCTCGGAGAATACCCAGGACAGGTTGGCGCCGGGATAGAAGAATCCTTTCTCACGCGCATCCTTACCGAAGGAAGAAGCCCAGTCATTCCGGCCGGTCACTTGCAGATACAGTTGGTTTTTCCAGCTCAGTCCGGCCGAGAAGAAGGCGCCGGCAAGACGCTTTTCAACCGTCGTCTGGCTCGAATAAAGATCGGAGGCATTGCTCAGGTTGTAGAAACCCGGGATGGCCAGGTTGCGACCGCGGGCAAAAGCATCGTCGTCATACCGGGAGTTGAGGTTCATACCCAGTGTGAGCGAACCGTCCAGATCGGTCGCCAGATTGCCCGTACCCGTGGCAAAAAGGTCCGTGTTGATCTCGCGGTGGCGTTGGGTATTCTCCCAAACTTCCCCTACGGGTGCCGGGGGATCATTGGCGCCAACGGCGAAGATCTGCTTCCTCCGGTCCGTGTATTGGTCCACACCGACCCTGGCAGTAATGTCCAGCCATGTCAGCGGAGAATAGGTCCCCGTGATGGCCCCGGTCAGACGATCCACATCGCCGGTAAGCGGGTTGTTGTAGGCCGACCAGAGAGGGTTGTCATAGGCGAAGAAGTAATTGTAGGCCGATCCGTCGGGATTGTCATATCCGTTGGGGCCTTCACCACCAATGATGTCGAAGTTGGGGTGCATCCTCGTCAGGGAAAGCATGATCCCCGACAGGTTGGAGCCGTTTTGGGCCTTGATGTCCTGGGTATTGGTATAGCTACCGAAACCGGAGAACTTGAAGGCGCCTACTTTGGTGTCCGCATTGATGCGGAATGAATTGCGCTGCAGCTCCGTATTGGGAACGATACCTGTCTGGTTGGTATTCCCGTAGGAAAAGCGGAATTGGGCAGCCTCTGTACCGGCCGATATGGCAACGTTGTTGTTCCACGTCTGACCGGTCTCGAAGAAATTGCCATAGTTGTCGTAGGCCTGTGGTGCGTCGGGGTTGTTGGGGCCGATTTCGGCACCCCAGACGTTGGAAGTATTGGTCTGGAAAGTACCGGCTGCCACTACGTTGCCGTTGGCATCAAAACGGCCACCTCCGGTGCCACCCGTGTACTGGTCTTGCAATTCGGGCAACTTGTTGACCTCATCCAGAGAAAGACTGGAATTCAGGGTTACGGAAAGGCCTTTTTTTCCCTTTTTGGTGGTGATCAGAACAACACCATTGGCTGCGCGCGTGCCATACAAGGCTGCGGCAGCAGGACCTTTCAGGATGTTCAGGGTCTCGATGTCGTTGGGGTTGATATCCAGTGCCCGGTTGGAGTTGTTGACCCCGCCGAGTCCGGCATTGAAAGGATAGTCACCCGCCACCGAACCGTTGGTCTGGTTGTCGTAAGGCACACCATCGACCACAAAAAGCGGCTGGTTGTTGCCGGTAAAGGTCGAGTTGCCCCGGATGAGGATCTTGGACGAGGCGCCCGGCGTTCCCCCGGAACCAATGACCTGGACGCCGGCCGCTTTGGCAGCAAGTCCCTGGACGACATTGACTTCGCCGGATCGCACGACATCGCCACCGGAGACGGATTTGACCGCATAGCCCAGCGATTTCTCCTCCTTGGAAATACCCAAGGCGGTGACGACAGCTGTTTCCAGCAGAAGTACATCGGAAGAAAGGGTGACATCGGCGATGTTGGAAGCGCCGAGAATCACCTCCCGGGTCCCGTAACCCGTGTAACTGACGACGAGCGCATCCGACCCGGCAGGTACTTCAATGGAGTACTTGCCCTCGAGATTGGTCGTGGTGCCGATGGTCGTCCCTTTCACGATCACGGAGGCCCCGATAAGGGGTTCCCCGTTTTCGTCGGAAACGCTTCCCCTAACGGTCCTTTGGGCGACCGCCATGGAAGCGAAGCCCAACAGGACGAGGAGCAATAGTAAGCCCTTTTTCATACGTTTGTTAGGTTTGGTGAATGGATCTGATTTAACAATAAGGGAAGGAATGATTAACATTCCCTTAACCCTATCAACGGCGAATGTAGAGAATTCGCTGCAATCAAATAGGAACCAGGCGTAATATTTTTTATACCAGAAGGTTTCTGTACATCCGGATTGTATTCGCCAGACCATAGTAAAGACTGTCACAAATCAATGCGTGCCCGATGGATACCTCGTCAATGTTGGGCAGGCTTTCCCGGTAGAACCTCAGATTTTCCAGATTGAGATCGTGGCCGGCATTCAGTCCGATTTCCCCCCGTGCGGCTTCCCTGGCACATGCCTGATGCGGACTGACCGCCCGGATTCTGTCCTGCCGGTATTCCCTGGCATAGTTGCCGGTGTACAATTCCACGCGGTCTGCCCCGATGTCCCGCGCTCCTGCGACATGGGCGGGATCGGGGTCAATGAAAATGGAAACCCGAATGCCCGCCTCCCGGAGTCTGGCCGTCACCTCCCGAAGGAATCCCTTGTGGGCCAGGGTGTCCCAACCCCCGTCTGAGGTCAGGGCATCCGGGGCATCCGGTACCAGGGTGCACTGTTCGGGCCGCACACTGACCACCCGTTGCAGAAAATCTTCGGTGGGATTTCCCTCGATGTTGAATTCCGTCTTCACCACCTCCCGCAATGCCGGGAGGTCGGCAAAACGCACATGTCTCTCATCCGGTCTCGGATGAACGGTAATGCCCTGAGCGCCGAAGGCCTCGCAATCAGCAGCCACCCGGCAGAGGTCGGGCAAATCGCCTCCTCGTGCATTCCGGATGAGGGCCACCTTGTTGAGGTTGACACTCAGACGGGTCCCCGAACTTGCGTTTGTATCCATTCCCCAAAGATAGACCCGACAGAGACAGGGTCATATGACAAAAAAAAAGCACGGGTTCCAAAAGGTGATTACCTTTGGTGCGCTACTTTGAGAAACCCGAGTCCGGCGCCCTTTTTTGACCGGCCTTGAGCCCTAACCGGCGATAATTCCACTGAACAACCCCGAGGATTCTTGCATCTGGTCATCCCAAAGACCGGTGTCCGCTTTTGTGGACGCACCCTCTTACCAGAGAAAGGAATTCCTCCCTGGAGGCCGTCGGGAAACCGGCGGCCTTTTTTATCTCCCGCCCCACCCTACCTTTACCGCATGAGGCCTCATGTGCTGTTGCTCGGACCCGCCAGCCCTTATCGCGGCGGTCCCGCCCTTTTCATGACCTATCTGTACGAAGCCTTGTCCCGCGACTTCCGGGTGGATTTTGTCAATTTCAGGATGATGTATCCCCGTCTTCTTTTCCCGGGTACAACTCCGATTGACATAAGCAAAACAGCCTACCCGCCCATCCCGGGTCCCAGGCTTTTGCACACGCTGCACCCCTGGTACTGGTGGAAAACCGCCCTATATGTCCGGCGCATGAATCCTGACCTGATCGTTTTCGATTGGTACCAGCCTTTCTTTGGCCCCATGTACTGGGCCATCGGATGGCTCCTGCCCAAAACCCTGAGAGCGCGGATCGTGATGATCACCGAGAACGTCATTTCCCACGAGGCAAGGCCCATTGACCGGCTTCTTACCCGAATGGGATTGCTTTGGGCCCGTCAGTTTCTGGCGCTTTCAGCCCGGGTCCATGAGGATCTGCGCCCTTTTGCCGGAAACCGCAAAATCCATAGGTCCGAACTCCCCATATTCCGTGAGATCCCTGCCGTGGAACCCACAGCGGGCCCGGGCATGACCGGCAAGGGCCTGCACCCGTGGCCTGCAGGCACCAAAGTGCTCCTTTTCTTCGGCTACATCCGCCACTACAAAGGCCTCGACATTTTGCTCAGGGCCCTCGCCCTTCTGCTGAAGGATGACGCGGCTTTTGCCCTGCTGATCGCCGGGGAGTGTTACGAAGACCCGAATGTGTACAACGCATTGATCCGTGAGCTGCACCTGGACCAAAGGGTCATATTCCGGAATGCCTATATCCCCAATGAGGAAGTCGGCGCCTGGTTTCGGGCCGCGGATGTCGTCGTCCTGCCTTATCGTTCCGCTACCCAGAGCGGCATCCTGAATCTCGCCTACGGCCTTGAAAAGCCGGTGGTATGTACCCGGGTGGGCGGCCTGGGCGAATTTGTGGAAGACGGGAAGACGGGCGTGATGGTGGACGAAGCAACCCCTTCCTCCCTGGCAGACGGTATCGCAAGGTTTTACCAACTGTCCGGCACTGTGGACTTTGCCGCCCATATCCGCGCAAAAGCCGGCGCCAACAGATTTGCCGAGATCGGGGCGGTATTCCGCCAAATTCTCTTTCCCCCTCAGGACAACTGACCTCCGGACATTGGGATTTCGGGAAGGGGCATTTGCAGGATACGGGCTGCCGCTTCTGCCGAAGCGTCCTTTTCGCCCAATAAGGTTTTGAGAAGGTGATAACCGGCCTGGATTTTCTCCCGGATTTCCTCCACCATAAGCCGGTCTACCTCCGCTTTCAGGGCTGAGGCGTTCATGTCCCTCTGGATCAGTTCGGTCACCAAAGGGCGATCCAGAATCAAATTGACCAGGGAGATATAGGCCACATTGACGACGCGGCGGGCAATGGCATAGGAAACCGGGTTCCCTTTGTAAACAACCACCTGAGGGACCCCGAACAACGCGGTTTCAAGGGTGGCAGTACCTGAGGTCACGACAGCCGCCCGTGCGTGGGCCAACAAATCGTAGGTCCTGCCTTCCACCAGGGTGACGTTCACATTTTTGGGGATCATGTCGATGTACAAAGACCTCGGCAACGATGGCGCCCTGGCAATCATCCAATGCCAGCCCGGGTGTTGAGCGGCCGCTTCCATCATGACGGGAAGCATGGCACGGACTTCCTGCCGCCTGCTACCGGGCAGCAGGGCCACGACCGGACCGGCACCCTCTTGTCCTAAACCCTGGCCAAAAGCGGGATCGGGCCGGTAGTTGGCAATCCGGTGGGCCAGCGGATGCCCCACGAAATGGGCCTTCACGCCATGTTTTTCAAAAAATGCGGTTTCGAAGGGCAGGATGACCAGCAATTCATCCACGAATCTGCGCAAGGTATTCACCCGGCTTTGATGCCACGCCCATACCTGGGGGGCGATATAATAGACCGTCCGGATCCCTTTGCGGCGGACCCAGGGCAGCAGTCGCATGTTGAATCCCGGGTAATCGATAAAAACAACGGTGTCCGGCCGAAAGGCGGTGATGTCCTGCCGCGCGAAAGCGAAGTTTTTGCGGATGGCGCCCAAATTGCGGACAACTTCTACAAAGCCCATGAATGCGAGGTCTTTGTAGTGTTTGACGACGTTGCATCCCGCTCCGGCCATGAGATCTCCCCCCCAGCCCCGCAAAGAAATGCCGGGCGATCGCTGCCTGATGGCCTCGACAAGCGCGGCCCCATGGAGGTCACCGGATGCCTCTCCGGCAATGATATAGATGCGTTCCACCCTGATCAGCCGAGCAATTCCTTGCCGTACAGAATGACCCATAAAATTCCCAGCACCAGCGTAGCCGTCACAACGCCACGGACACTCTGCAGAAAGCGCCGGCGGTTGAAGGCCCGGAAAGGGATCAGGTTGAGGCAAATGGCCAACAATACAAGGGTCCGTTCTCTCAGCAAGGGAGGACGGCCTTCTCCTCCCCATTGGGTCCATGCCCAGCCGAAGAGGAATGCCAGTCCAACACCGACAATGGGAAAAAGGATACCCAAGGCTACCCCATAGGGCATTTGATTTCGATCAAACATGTGCAAACCGGTTTAAGAGCGGAGACAATTCCGGTATGGCCGGATGGACGGTCAGGTCGTGGCCCGAAGGGACCACGGATATATAGCCTTCCTCCAGGGCGGTCACATCCGTATCGCGGCCCTGGTCGAGGTTGACAAACTCTCCGGTCAGCCAGTAATAGGGCTGTCCGCGGGGATCCCTCGCTTCCTGAAATTCCTCGATCCATCGCGCGTCGGCCTGCCGGCAAACGCGAATGCCCTGGATGTCGGGTCGCTTGGGTATGTTCACATTCAGCAGGCGGGTTTGCGCGGGCGGAGATTCCAGGACCTGCCGGGCAATGTGTCGCACATAGGGTCTGCAGGGACCAAAATCAGCCTCGAAACTGTAATCCAGCAGGCTGAATCCGATGGACATGATTCCTTCGAGGCTGGCTTCCATGGCGGCCGAAAGCGTACCACTGTAAATGATATTGATGGATGCGTTGGAACCGTGGTTGATGCCGGACACGCAAAGGTCAATCCTGCGTCCCTTGAGCACGACATGTTTGGCCAATTTGACACAATCCACCGGAGTGCCTGTGCATTCCCAGGCTTCCACACCGGAAAAGAGGGAAACCCGGTGAATCCTCAAGGGCTCGCTCATGGTGATGGCGTGCCCCATGCCGGACTGCGGGGAGTCGGGGGCTACCACCACCACATCGCCCAGGGCTTGCATCTCCTCCACAAGGGTTCTGATCCCGGGTGCCGTGATGCCGTCATCATTGGTCACCAGGATGAGGGGTTTTCGCATGGCGCAAAGGTACATCAAAGGCCGTCACCGCCAAGGTTGTACCACCAACCGTTACCTTTGCGGTATGGCCAAAGCCGCTGCCGTCAGTTTTTCGGATCTCCTTTCTCTTTTGAAGAAAGGCACCTTCGCACCCGTGTATCTGTTTCACGGGGAAGAGGATTATTTCATTGATCTTTTGGCGGCTTACATCGAGGAGCATGCCCTTGATGAGTCCGAACGCGCCTTCAACCAAACCGTGGTTTATGGGCGGGATGTAACCGCCAGCGCTATCCGTGACATGGCGATGCGGATGCCCATGATGGCACCCCGTCAGGTCATCGTATTGCGGGAAGCTCAGGAAATGAAAGAGTTGTACCAGCTCGAGGGGTATGTATCCCGGCCCTCGCCCACCACCGTTCTCGTCATTTGTCACAAACATAAGAAGGTGGACGGGAGAAAATCCCTGGCACGGGTTATCCAGGAAAAGGGCGTCGTATTCGAAAGCAAGAAGTTGTATGACGACAAGATTCAACCCTGGATCCAAAATTGGTTGAAGGATCAGGGCGTAACCATTACCCCCGAAGCCCTGGCCCTCGCACATGAGTATCTCGGCAACCAACTCAGCACCATTACCACCCAGTTGCAGAAAATCCTGGCCCGGCTCCAGAAGGGGGACATGATCGACATACAGATGGTCAGGGAGAGCATTGGTGTTGCCCGGGACTTCAATGTATTCGAATTGCAGCAGGCACTGGGAAGACGTCAGGCGGACCGGGTCTTCTACATTCTGGACCAAATGAACCGGGATCCGAAATCCAACCCGTTACCCATGTCGATCGGCAGCCTCGCCGGCTTTTTCATCAGGTTGTACACCTTGCACCAGCTGCACGGCGCACGGGAAGATGAAATGGCCAAAGCCATAGGGATCAATCCCTATTTACTCAAGGATTACAAACCGGTGCTGAAAACGTTTCAGCCCCTGCAGATCGAACGGATACTGGGATTGCTCCATGAATACGACATGCGGAGCAAAGGGGTCCAGAACCGCTCTGCCGACGAAGGCGCGCTGTTGCGGGAATTGATGCACGGCATCCTGGCCGCCTGATGGCTCTAAGGGATGGGGTATCCGGTACCTGGTACCGCAGGACCTGACCGTGGATCCATTTATCCGCCCGTCTTTCCCGCCGCTTCCAACCCGCTTCGGATCACTTTTGTTCTTTCCCGGGAAATGCCGGGTCTTCCTCCGGGAGGCGATAGGGTTTGTCCTTCCTGCCGATGAGCGATACGTTGACATACCGCTTGGGATTCAACCGGAAATCCTGCAGCAAAAGGTCGAGATTGCGTGAGGTACGCTGGAGATTGGTGTATATCTCCGGATCCCTGATCAGCCGGCCCAATGTGCCCTCGCCTTCGTTGAGCCGCAGAAGCACGGTCTGAAGTTCGGAAGATACCCGGCCCAGGTCGGTCACCGTTGTATTGATCTGTTCGAGGGTCGAACGAGACACTTCTATGGTCTTGCCGATGTCGGCATCCTTGACCTGCCCGGTGATCTCCTGCGTATTGGATAAAATCCGGGCAATTTCTTCATGACTCGCATCCAGGGTACCGGTGACATTTTCGAGGTGACCCATGACGGATTCCAGTTGACCGCTGACACGGATGACCAACGCGGCCAGCGCCTCTGTGGTGATGCGCGTATTGGACAGGATCTGGCGGGTATCATACAGACTTTGTCCGACCAGATCGCGGCTATCGGGATCCGAACTGGCCACATCCAGGGAGTCGATCACTTCACCCAGTCCCGATTTGAGTTTGTCCAGATAGGCATCCAGCTGATCCTGATCCAGCATTTTGCTCATCAGGGAGGCGGTCCCTCCCTGAAGGGTGGACCCTGAAGGGGCACATCCTCCCTCCCTGCAGGGTTGGTCAAACTCCAGGGCGACGGATGACCCG
The DNA here is from genome assembly GCA_024103195.1 of Saprospiraceae bacterium. GTDB lineage: Bacteria > Bacteroidota > Bacteroidia > Chitinophagales > Saprospiraceae > JAGNXB01. Next base: position 19,386 of record JAGFIW010000241.1, read on the forward strand.
CCCATCACCCCCAAAGGTTCGATCACGGCTACCGCCGAAGGAGGAACACCTATTTGCCGGTCCACATGCAACTCGGCAATGATCGTGCGCATGTCTTCCTTGTCCAGGCGGATATCCACGACTGTACCCACCTGAAGACCGTTGATCTTTACCGGGGATGAAATCATGAGGTCTCCGATGTCCTGGTATTCGACATAGAATGTTTGATCGCGGGCCAGCAAATTCCTTCCTTTGAGATAATAGTAGCCCCAAATGGTAATGGCCAGGATCATCACCGCAAACAGGCCCAGCTTGGTTTCTTTTGACATAGTTGTTGGGTCACAGAAGGCATGTGCCACCGGATCAGGGCCGGATTTGGCGCAGGTCTCCCTGGTAAACGACCGTAAAAATACCCTTAAAGCCGGACTGGACCAGAGCGGCCTTCGCTTTTTCGGCTTCCTGAACGGTCTTGTAGGGGCCTGAAAGAATTTTGATCAAGGCCTCCTCCTTCTTTTCCAGGAGGGAAGGGATCTGCTTCCTCCATGGGTGGTCGTCGGGCAAGGGCTTGCTCAGGGCACTGATTTGCACGGCATGCCATTCACCGGTCGGATACCCGGAAGTCACGGTCACCGGATGTGCCACCACTTTTGCGGGAGGATCTGGTGAAGCAGGGCGCTGTTTTTCAGCCACATCTTTTTCCTTGTCCCCTTTCTCGATACGGTTTTTATATCGGCCGAATGCGCGCACCAGACTTTCGGCGATCAATTCCTGTCCTGCAGGGGAATGCAGGAACTGTTCCTCTTCGCGGTGGGTGAGAAATCCCGTCTCTACCAGGACGCTGGGCATGGCGTTTTCTCTCAATACCAAAAACCCGGCTTGTTTGACGCCTTTGCTTGTCCGGCCGGCATGCTGCCGGAATTCTTCTTCGACCATACCGGCAAAGACGATGCTTTTCTCCAGATAGGCGTTTTGATACATGGCCATCAGGATATAGGCCTCCGCCGAATTGGGATCGAAGTCACCATAATTCAGTTTGAAATTGTCCTCGAGAAGAATCGATTCGTTTTCCCGTTGGGCTACAGCAAGGTTGTCAGCGGCGCGATGCAGGCCCAGCACATACGTCTCCGACCCCTGGATGGAGGGCGCATTGGAAAGCGCGTTGCAATGCAGGGAAATGAAAAGATCGGCCTCCGCCTTATTGGCGATTTGAGAACGTTCGAACAGCGGTAAAAAGATGTCGGATTCTCTGGTCAACACGACCTTGACGCCGGGAAATCGCGATTTGATTTTGTCGCGCAGGAGGATGGCCAGCGCCAGTGTGATCTCCTTTTCATTGGCCTGTGCCCCCAGGCAACCGGGATCCCGGCCCCCGTGGCCCGGATCGATCACGACGGTTTTCACCCCTTCCTTTCCCGGATCAGGATGCGAAGGGCCGCCGTTGTCCATGAACCAGGCCTGAGCCAGCCATAAAACGATTAAGGCGGGCGTTAAATGGAAAAACACGGGGTACCTTCGTGCTGTCAATGGCGTCCAATCATGCATGCAAACCCGGTAAGTGCCTGTCAGAGGGAGGTCCATTCACCCCTCCTAAACGCCAGGAGGGTCAATTTGTTATGAGTGCCCAATGGCGTATCCTGCTGCTGGGCGTCTGCCTGGTGACCTTTTGCGTCCGGGAGGGTATTGCCCAACAGGACAGCCTTCCATCCTCGGTCCGGACGGACACCTTGCCAAACGGTGCGGGAGACTCGCTGCAGGTCCGGATATCCCGCGATGCGCTGGAAGCTCCCGTCAAATACCACGCAAGGGACAGCCAGTGGATCGATCTCCGCCACAAACAAATCCATCTCATCGGCGATGCTGAAGTGACCTATCAGGACATTCAGCTCAATGCCGATTACATCGTCTTCTCTTTCGAGACGAATATCGTGACAGCCAAAGGGTTGCCCGACAGCCTGGGGGTCATGGCGGGTACACCCAGGTTCCGGCAGGGATCCCAGTCCTTTGAAGCCCTGGAAATGAGGTACAATTTCCGCACGAAAAAGGGGATGAGCATCCAAAACGCCACGGAGGAGGGGGACCTGCATGTGTTGACCGAGAAGGCCAAGTTTGTCGGCGGGACGGCCGAAGGCGAGAAGGACAAGATTTACGGACGCAGGGCTATCATCACCACTTGCGACGACCCTCATCCTCATTACGGCATCAGAAGCACACGACAGAAAATCATCCCCAACAAATCGGTGATTGTCGGCCCTTCCAACATGGAAATTGCCGGGGTGCCCACCCCGATTTGGCTCCCTTTCGGTTTTTTTCCAATTGCCACCAGCCGGAAGGCAGGACTGGTTTTCTCGCTGGATTACGATTTCAGGCAGGATCTCGGATACGGCCTTCGCGGTATCGGGTATTTTACCCCTTTGGGCGAATATACCAATATCAGCATCCTGGGAGGCATCTATACCCGGGGTAGTTACCGGGTAAGCGCCCGCAGTCAATACAACCGTCGCTACCGGTACAACGGCAACACCGAGCTGACCTGGACCGACTTTGCCCGGGAATCGCCTGAAACAGGAGAAACCGAACGCGAGCGGCTTTTCCGTGTGATCATCCAGCACAACCAGGATCCCAAGGCCAACCCCTACCACAACCTCTCGGGCCGGATCCAGTTTGAATCCAGCGCTTTCAGCCGGCTCAATTATTACGATGCCAATAACGTACTGGCCAACACCGTGTCTTCCTCCATGAATTACCGCCGGACCTGGGAAGGCAAACCCTTCCAGTTTACCGCTTCCGTGACCCAATCCCAAAACCTGAGAAGCGGACGGATGGACATGACACTTCCGGATGCCACTTTTGTTCTTCAGCGCATCCAGCCGTTCAAACGCCCCGGCGGTGGCACCGAGCGATGGTATGAGCGGATTGGGGTGCAATACAGCGCCCAGGCCCTGGCAAGGGTAAGTGCTCCGGATTCGACCTTTTTTACGGCATCCACCCTGGAAACCGCCCGGCCCGGCATGCGGCAATCTGCGACCATCAACTCCAATTTCAACCTGTTCCGGTACTTCAATTTCACGCCGAACATCACCTATCAGGAAGTGTGGAACTACAATACCCTGCGACGGGAAAACGACCGCATTCCCGTCACCAGGCTGGATACGGTGTTCAATGCCGACAATTCCATCCTCCGCATCGATACCACCATCCTTAGTTATGGCACGGTGACCGAGCGCCTCGAGGATGATTTCCGCACCTACCGGAGTCTGACCTTCGGGATGGGGATGAATACGGCCATTTTCGGGACAGTGCGCTTTGGCAAGGGATGGCTTCGCGGCCTGCGCCACACGATCAAACCCTCCTTCAGCCTGAACGTCAATCCGGCCAATACCGGCCAGCCCTGGTTTGACGAATACGCGCTCGGCCGGCAAGCGGATTATTCCGACACGCAACGGTATTCATACTTTGACGGAGGGCCCTTTGGTGCCCCGGCCTACAGCGAGGGCGCCATGTCCCTGAGCTATTCTTTCAACAACATCTTCGAAGCCAAGTACTTCAGCAAAAAAGACACCCTTTCGAAAAAAGTCAATCTGTTTGACAACATCATCGTGTCCGGCAACTACAACTTTCTCGCCGACAGTCTTCGATGGAGTCAGGTACGCATTTCCGGGGGCACAAATCTTTTCCGGCGCATGTCGCGATTTGATGTCGGCCTTACTTTCGACCCGTATGCCGCCGACAGCACCGGCAGAAGCATCGACCGGTTTTACTGGGACACCGACCGCAAGCCGCTGCGGTTTGTCAATGCCAGTTTTCGGCTTACCACCAATGTGACCATCGGCAAGCTTCGCGAACTTTTCACCGGAGAGCCGGCAGCACCTACCGATGATTTTCTGAGGTTGTTCGAATCGTTTGGTATCCAGCACAACATCAACGCGGATATCCGGCCGTTGAACGGCAAAGACACTCTGTTCATCACCACGCACACCGTCAACACCTCAGGGAATATCCGCATCACGCCCAAGTGGTCCATCACCGTTGGCAATATCGGCTATGATTTCCGGTCGCAGCAAATCACCTATCCCAGTTTCAATTTCAACCGGGACATGCATTGCTGGGAAATGATTTTCGGATGGTTTCCACAGATAGGCGCTTACACGTTCATGGTGAAAGTCAAGCCTTCAACCCTTGATTTCATCAAAATCCCTTACCGCAGAAACACCACCGGCAATTTTGTGGGCTTCGGCTTTTGAAGGTGGAAGCCATGGCATGGCATAACTTTCATCGCCGGAAAAAAAAGGAGATGCCAACCGGATCATCCGCATTCCGACATATCTGCAGGTTCAATCGCGCAGTTCCACTTTGTGATTGGGGGAAATCGCAACCACTTCGCTGTCTGCTCTCAACCGTGCCAAGGCTTCCTTTGCCGGCATTCTGGTGGTATCCAGGTGCACCAAAAGGAGGCTCCCTTCGGGGTTGAGCTGCCGGATCAGACGAAGGGCCAGGGCTTTATGCCTCTTTTGCAGGTTTTCCCATTCCGATGGATCCCTGAGTTGCAGGATGTACTCGCCGGGAATGATGCCGGATTTGTCGTCGCCGGGCGGAGAGGTCAGCCAACCTTCCTGCCGGCATCGTTGGATCAGCATTTGCTCCAGATCATACAGGACCTGCGGCGCTCTGATATTCCACCTCACGGTCTTCCCGTTGTAGGTCAAAGTGGTGGAAGGGATATCCGCCACCGGTTCTGCATAGGATTCCTGCAGGGTGTCCCATGGGGCCGCTCTGAAGGCGGGGATCAATGCTTTCATGTCCCAACAACTGTATGAGGTATCGGCGACTGCCGTATAAAATCTGGGTCGGAACATGACCTGACCGTCCCGGAAGACCTGCAGGGTAAATACCGGGCATGTGCCGAGGCAGGGACCTTTGGTCAGCGTGATCACAGATTCGGAATGGTAGGCATCTCTGGATCCAACGGTCTGTCGCGGGCTGCAGGCGGACATGACGATCATGCCCCATACGACCAGGGTGTGCATCAACAAGTGGTTTGCCTTCATGGAGAAAAATGGTATCGCCTGGCCTGCCCGTGGATCATGGCAGGCCCATTGGCATCATCAGGAACCGGAAGATCCTATCATTTCAAGGATCTTCTCCAGTTTCGGCGCGAGAATGATTTCCACGCGCCTGTTTTTGGCCTTTCCTTCGGTGGTCTCATTGGAGGCTACCGGGAGGTAATACCCCCTTCCCGCGGCGGTCATGGTAGCTGGAGTCACCCCCTCGCGGGTGAGTAATTTGACCACAGAAGTAGCACGGCTGGCGCTCAGGTCCCAGTTGAGATCGGAGCTCCCGTCGGTGTCGGTGTGTCCTTCGACCAGGATTTCGAGGTCGGCCTGGGTCTTCAGGACGGTAGCGAGTTGTTGCAATGCTTTAACGCCTTTGGGATCGAGTTGGTCACTGCCCGAAGGAAACAGAAGATTCTGGGAAAGGCTGACATAAACCCGGCCATTCTTCTCGGTCACACTCAGATCGGCGGCGGAATAACCTTTCAAGGCCTGGATCAATCCCTGGCGCAACTGGGTCAGTGCCGCTTCCCGGTCTTTGAGAATCCGGTTGAGCTCCTCGACTTTCTGCTCCTTGGCCTCCAGTTCCTTTTCAAGTTGTTCGAGGCGTTTTCCACGTTCATTCAAGGTTCTGGCCAGGCTGTCCTGGGCTACCATACGCCGGTTGATCTCCGCTTCCTTGGCGAGAACTTCCTCCACAAGGGATTGCTTTTCGCTGGCGGAAGCCGTCAGGAGGGCCTGATTTTGGGCAATCAGGGTGTTGAGCCGCAAAGCGAGATCATCCCTGCCCTGTTGGAGGCTTTGGATGACGGCGTGCTGGTGCTCCAGTTCCTGTTTGGCAAATCCCAGTTCCTGGTTGAGCGATTTGAGAGAGACTTCCAACTCCTTTTTTCGTCCCTCACTTTGAGCAAAGCTTCGTATTCCCTTTCCAACCTCGCTTTGCTGGCAGCCAGATCATCGTATTTGCGCGCGGTGACACAGGAGGATATCAAACCCATACCCAGGATGGCTGCAAAGTACCAGGATTTCATGACGCAGGTTTTGACAAAGGTAGAACGAATCTGCCATGCCCCATGGTACGGTTCATGAACACAAACCGGGGTTTCCTGCGTTGTATCCCACATGACACCGGATCCCGCCTCGCTGACCACCGTCTCCCACCCGGAAATTCTTGTTTTCGACACTTTCGAAGATGCCCTGCCCTTTTGGGACAGCCAGCGGCTCACCCAGGATATTTTTCTGCAACCCGAATACCTGAAAACAGTGGAGGATTTCCCCCCCTCCGGCATGACATTCCGGTATGCGGTCATTCGCGTGGACGGCGTCACCCGCGGTATTGTCTATTGCCAACTGCTCGCCTTCAACGGAGCGGACAGCATCCGGTATCATCGCCAATCCCCTCAACCGCGATGTTTCTTCCAAACCTTCGGTCAGTTCCTGAAAGGTCTTGTCGCCCGGAAAGTGAGCTTTCGCACCGTGGTTGCCGGAAATCTGATGCTTACCGGCCATCACGGATATGCCATGGATGCCCCGCGGGGCAAAGAAACCCTTTGGCTGGAGGCGGCCCTCCAGGCGGTAAGGGATCGCGGTAAATCAGAAAAAGACCCGGCCTCCATCACACTCATCAAGGACTTTGAAGAAGGAACCGGGCCTGACCGGACCACGATGTCCAGGAAGCGGTACCACGCCTTCCGCATCCTGCCCAGCCTCATCATGTCCCTGTCGCAGGAATGGCAGGACATGGGGGATTATCTCAATGATCTGACCAGCAAATACAGGGTCAGGGCCAACAAGGCCCGCCAACTCTTTGAAGCCAAACTCCATCGCCGGGACTTTACGGAGGAAGAGGTCCGAACGCATGCCGGCGACCTTCACCGATTGTATCAGCGCGTGGTGGACGATTCGGGTTTCAACGTGATCCACCTGCATCCGAAATACATCGCCGGAATGGCCGGTAACCTGGGTCCCCGGTTTTTGTTGCGGAGTTATTGGGCCAGTGATCAACTTGTCGGTTTCATCAGTGCCATTGTCAATACCAATGGCGAGCTCGAAGCGCATTTCCTGGGTTATCGGGAGGAATGGAATCCGCCTTGCAAGTTGTACCTCAACATGTTGCTGGACCTTGTTGAATTGGGCATCCGGCACCGGTGCCATCGGATCATTTTTGCCCGGACGGCCGATGAGATCAAATCGTCTGTAGGGGCCGTTCCTGTGGATCTGACTTGTTACATCCGGCATCGCAGTCCGTTCAGCAACCAGTTCATCCGGCCCATCCTCGATTACCTCACGCCCGAGGAAACCCCGGTGCTCCGCCACCCGTTCCGCCACGATCAACCGGAGGTGCAACGGAGGATTCCGGTGGCATGACGGGCCGTTTATCGGGGTGTAGTCGAATCGCCCCCCATGCCGGGCGTCGCCAGCCAAAGCTCGGCAGATTCCGTCCAGCCGTTCCCCTCGCTGACCGGCTGATACCCCTGTATGCGGTGGGCGGTGTGCAGCCAGGAGGCAAAATAGACCGATGGTAATTCTTCCATAGGCAGGGAGGATGTCGTGACCCGATCTCTCCCAGCAATCGGGCGAATGACCAAGGTGCCGGCGACCATCAACAAAAAGGCCAGCGCCGCCGCCAGGGCAGGCCAATGTATCCTTTGGCGCTTCGGGCTGGCTTGGTCGAGCATGCGCTCCAGCCTGGACAGGGAATCCGGATGCGGCATCACTTCCAGCCGGCCTGCAGAACGCGATAATTGCGCTTCACCCGGCAACAGGTTGTGGTCAGGACGTTTCGGTTTCATTTTCAGACGGATTGAGAGGATGCCCCAGCCAACGCGCCAGTTTTCTGCGGGCCATGAGCAATTGGGACTTGGAAGTATGGAGGCTTATCCCGAGCATTTCTCCGATTTCTTTGTGGGTGAATCCATCCAGCACATACAAATTGAAGACCGTACGATAACCTTCCGGCAGGCGGGCGATCAGATGGAGGAGGTCGCTCATTTCAGGGTTTTGGGAAGTCATGTCACGTGCCGGCACAGCCACTCCGGCTTCCTCCCATGATACGGTCATTGGCGGTTTTTGCCGGAGAATCATCAGACATTCATTGACGGCAATTCTCTTGAGCCAGGGACGCAGCGCATCGGGATCCCTCAAAGAACGGATACGGGTAAGAGCGCTGAACATGCTGCGGATCATGGCGTCTTCGGCTTCATCGCGATCTTCCAGGTAGCGCAGACATATGCCCAGGACCCAACCCGCATGCCGGGCATAAAACTGCCGCTGTGCCTTCCGGTCGCCCAGCCGGCAGCCATCGATATCGTCTTTTTCATCCAATGGCCGTCCTGTATTGACGAGATGCAAGTTAGCCCGAAAAGGATGCATGCCCCCTCTTTGAAAAGCCTTACCTTTGGCGACTTTTGCCAAGGGATCGAAATCATGTACCTCGAAGAAGGCCAATATTATTTTTCCGGAGGACTGCCTGTGCTGGATATTGTCCGCCGGTATGATACACCGCTTTACGTCTATGAGGGAGACATCATGGAGCGCCAGTATCGCCTCATGACAGCGTCCCTCCAGGTGCCCTCCAGTCGCATATTTTATGCCTGCAAGGCCAACACCAACCTCCATGTCCTGCGGCTGTTCCGGTCGCTGGGCGCCGGTCTGGATTGTGTTTCCATCCAGGAGGTGGACCTCGGCCTGCTGGCGGGTTTTGCGCCGGGGGATATTCTCTTCACGCCCAATTGCGTGTCGCTCGAAGAGTACGAAATGGCCAGGGAGAGGGGTGTGCTGATCAATGTGGACAACATCTCCATCCTGGAGCAATACGGACATCGTCATCCCGGCGCTTCGGTCTGCATCCGCATCAATCCCCATATCATGGCCGGCGGCAACAGCAAAATTTCGACCGGCCATATCGACTCCAAATTCGGTATATCCATCCATCAATTGCCACACGTACTGAAAGTGGTGGAGGCCACGGGGTTGCATGTCGCCGGATTGCACATGCACACCGGCTCGGACATTCTCGACGTGGAGGTTTTTCTCAATGCCTGCGAGATCCTCTTTGGCATCGCAGATCATTTCCCCGATCTGGAATATATCGATTTCGGCAGCGGATTCAAGGTTCCTTACCGGAATGACGATATCGCGACCGACATAATGGAATTCGGAGAGCGCATCAGCATCCGCTTCAACGAATATTGCCGCCAGCGAGGGAGGGAAATGACCCTCATGTTCGAACCGGGCAAGTTTCTCGTCAGCGAAGCCGGCGTGTTTCTGGCGCGGACCAACGTGATCAAAACAACGGTATCCACCGTATTTGCCGGGCTTGATACAGGACTCAACCACCTGATCCGCCCCATGTTGTACAATGCCTGGCACACGGTGGAGAACGTATCCAATCCGCTAGGGCGCCCAAGGATTTATACCCTGGTGGGCTATATCTGCGAGACGGATACATTTGGCGCCAATCGCCGGCTGCCTGAAGTCCATGAAGGCGACATTCTGGCCTTTCGCAATGCCGGAGCCTACGGCTTCAGCATGGCTTCCAACTACAATTCCCGGTACCGTCCTGCCGAAGTCCTGATCTGGCAAGGTCGTGATTACCTGATCCGCCGCCGGGAGCAAATGCAGGACCTGACCGCCCTGCAAGACACCGGTGTCCGCATCCCTTTTGAAGAGCCGGAGAGGAATTGATCAGGCCTTGAAGCCACACATGACGAAAAACGGGCATCTTTGGCACAATAGATGACCTAATCCGGAAACAACGAAGCGCTCATGGAATCGCATTATCATCCCGCCAGGGTCGAACAGAAGTGGTATCCCTATTGGATGGAGAAAGGGTACTTCCGTTCCGTTCCGGACGAGAGGGAGCCCTACACGATCGTCATGCCGCCTCCCAATGTGACCGGGGTATTGCATATGGGGCACATGCTCAACAATACGGTCCAGGACATCCTCATCCGCAGAGCCCGTCTTCAGGGGAAAAATGCCTGTTGGGTACCGGGTACCGACCACGCGTCCATTGCCACAGAGGCCAAGGTGGTCCAGATGCTGCGCGAGAAAGGCATTCGGAAAAGCGATATTTCCCGGGAGGCTTTTCTGGATTACGCCTTTGAATGGAAGGAAAAATACGGAGGCATTATCCTGGATCAGCTCAAAAGGTTGGGCGCTTCGGCCGACTGGGAACGCACGCGTTTCACAATGGAACCGGCGCTCAGCGAGGCTGTCATTCGCGTGTTTGTCGATCTGTATCGAAAGGGCCGCCTGTATCGGGCCCTTCGCATGACCAATTGGGATCCCCAGGCCCTTACCGTCCTGTCCAATGAAGAAGTGATCTACAGCGAAGAAAAAGACACGCTGTATTTTCTGCATTACCGGGCTGCCCATGATCCGGCAGACGGGCTCACCATTGCCACCGTGCGTCCCGAAACCATTCTGGGAGACACCGCCGTGGCCGTACATCCTGACGACGAGAGGTATCGCCACCTGATAGGCAAACAGGTGCTTGTTCCGTTGATCAGCAGAGCGATCCCGGTGATCGCTGACGCCTATGTAGATCGGGAATTCGGCACCGGCGCCCTGAAAGTGACACCCGCCCACGATCCCAATGATTACGAGATCGGACAGCGTCACGGACTGGAAACCATCGACATCCTGACGCCGGACGGGAAACTTCATGAAAAGGCAGGTCTGTTGATCGGCGAAGACCGGTTTGCGGCGCGAAAAAAGATCCTTCCCCTGCTCCAGGATGGAGGACACCTGATCCGGACGGAAGAATATGTTCACAAGGTTGGACGCTCCGAGCGCACCCAGGCCATCGTCGAGCCGCGGCTCACGCTGCAGTGGTTTCTGGACATGCGGGATTTTGCCCGGACGGCCATGGATGCGGTGGCCGAGGGGGAGGTACATTTTCACCCTCCGCATTTCGAGAACATGTACCGGAGCTGGCTGCAACCCGAACAAACACGCGATTGGTGTATCAGTCGCCAGCTTTGGTGGGGACAGCGCATCCCCGCCTGGTATCTCGAACAACCTTCCGGAGAGCCACTGGTTTTTGTGGCCCATTCCGCTGAGGAAGCCCTGGAAGAAGCTCGCCAAAAAACCGGCGATCCTTCGCTCCCGGCCGGTGCCCTCCGCCAGGATGAGGATGTGGTGGATACCTGGTTTTCGTCCTGGCTATGGCCCATCAGTGTATTCGACGGATTCAGGGACAGCAGGGAGCTGGCCTACTACTACCCCACCCAAACACTTGTCACCGGTTGGGATATCATCTTTTTTTGGGTGGCGCGCATGATCATGGCGGGATATGAATGGACACCGGCCGTGCTGCCCGGTCATTCCAAAGGCAACATGCCGTTTCACGATGTGTATTTCACGGGGATGGTCAGGGACAAGCTCCGGCGCAAAATGAGCAAATCGCTCGGCAACAGTCCCGATGCTTTGGCTTTGCTCGACAAATATGGGGCTGACGGTGTCCGATTTGGCATGTTGTCGGCCGCCGCCGCGGGCAACGACATCGTCTTTGACGCGCCATTCGAGGGCAAATCGGGCCGGATCGTCAACGAAAGTCAACTGTGCGACCAGGGGCTGAGATTTTGCAACAAATTATGGAATGCCCTGCGCCTGATCAGGCAATGGGAAGTCGTTGACCAACCGGATTCCGGGGTGACGGCCGCCATCAACCGGCTTGCGGTGCAGTGGATGCACGAAAAATTGGTCGCGCTCCGGCTGGAGCAGGAATCGGCCCTGCGGCAATTCCGCCTTTCCGAGGCCCTCAAGGATTTGTACCGTTTTATCTGGGATGATTTCTGCAGTTGGTATCTGGAACTCATCAAACCCGCCTACGGAAGTCCCATAGATCGCGGCACCCTGGAAGAAACCATCGACTTTTTCAGCGAGCTGATGACATTCCTTCATCCTTTCATGCCCTTTGTCACCGAAGAAATATGGCATTTGCTGCGCCCCCGACGAGAAGGCGAAGATTGTATCATAACGCCATTGCCTGAGCGGCATCCTCAGGCACTCGGGTTGATCGCCGACATGGCCCTCCTCAACGAAATGGTCAGTCGCATAAGGGAATTCCGTGCCGAAAAGCAACTTTCACCCAAAGAGCCCTTGTCGGTTTTCTGGGAAGCCAGTCCGAAGGCCGATGCACTTTTGCAGCGCGAAGCCAGCCGCGCCCTGATCATTAAAATGGCCCATTTGGATCAACTCGAACGCGTGACGGAAGAGCCGGCAGGATGTGTTCCCGTCATGACCGGCACCGAAAAACTGTTCGTCCGTTTTGAAGCCGCGATGGATGTGGAGGCGGAAAAGGAAAAATTGCGCCAGGAAATGGCCTATTACGAGGGTTTCATTCAAAGCGTCCGTCAAAAACTGACCAACGAACGTTTTGTAGCCGGTGCACCTGCGGCCGTCGTGGAAAAGGAGCGGCAGAAACTGGCGGATGGCGAAACCAAATTGCGCGCCTTGGAGGAAAGCATCAAGCGATTGGGATAGTCGTCGGCCCACACACCTGTATCTGGCAAAATCCATGCATCCTCCTACCTAAATGCCAAGACTCCGCCAGGTATTTTCGTTTCAACCAGTAAGGATGCTTGGCCGCCACCAATAACACCGGTGCAACCTCTATGTTGATGACCCGCCTACTGGACCCGATGCCCTATCTTTCGGGAAAATTGGCTTATGATCCGTTGGTTGACCCTGCTGATTGGACTTTGTTTTTCATTGGTTTCCTTTGCCCAGGAAGACACCGAAAATAGTGACAAGTCGGGAGAAAAGGAAAAGACCGCCGCCACACCCAAATCCCGTTACAAGGAATACGAAAAAGTCATCCTTCCTACCGCGCAATCGCAGAAAGGGGTGATCGATGTTCATCAGGTGGAAGGCAAGTACTATTTCGAATTGCCCTTCACACTCCTGGAAAAGGAATTTTTAATCGTCAGCCGGATTTCCGGCTTTGTCAAAGGGCTCAATTTTGGTGGGGCAGGCATGAAATCGCGACCCCAACAAGTCATCCGTTTCCAACGACTGGACAACAAAATTTTGGTCAGGTCCGTCTCCTACCACAGTGTTGCCTCCGAAGAAGACCCGGTCTATCGATCGGTCCGGAACAACAATTTCGAACCTGTCGTAGCCGCCATGGACATCCAGTGTTTTGACAAGGACAGCACGCGTTTGGTGATCGAGGTGACTCCGTTGTTCACCACCGACATACCCATGATCGGCGCTTTGTCCGAGGAGCAGCGCAAAGAATTCCAGATCGGCAATCTGGATGCCAAGCGAAGTTTGATATCCTCCATTCGCGCCTTCCCCGAGAATGTCGAGGTGCGCCACATCCTTACTTATACCGGCAAAAATCTGCCCGACAACGCCCTGACCGGATCGCTGAGCCTGGAGATGAACCAGTCCATTATCCGGCTACCGGAAAAACCCTGGCAGGCCCGTTTGTTCGATCCCAGGGTGGGCTATTTCAGCCTCCATCAGACGAATTACAGTCTGGACGAACAAAAGGCAGCTTCTCGTCGGTTTATCACCCGCTGGCGGCTGGAACCCAGCGACTGGACCGCCTATGCAAGGGGCGAAATCGTCGAACCGGTCAAGCCTATCATCTACTATGTGGACCCAGCCACACCCAGAAAATGGGTACCCTATCTCCTCCAGGGCATCAACGACTGGCAAAAAGCCTTCGAAGCCGCAGGATTCCGCAATGCGATCATCGGCAAAGTGGCGCCTACCCCTGAAGAGGACCCTACATGGAGCCCCGAAGACGTGCGTTATTCGGTCATCCGCTATATCACGACCGACATCCAAAATGCCCAGGGACCTCATGTCCATGATCCGCGCACCGGAGAAATCCTGGAGAGCGATATCCTGTGGTATCACAACGTCATGAACCTCCTGCGCAACTGGTTTTTCATTCAGACCGCCGCCGGAAACCCCGATGCGCGTATGCCGAAATTTTCGGACGAATTGATGGGCGAGTTAATCCGGTTTGTGTGCGCCCATGAAGTGGGCCATACGCTGGGTTTGCCCCACAACATGGGCTCGAGCAGCGCATACCCGGTAGATTCCTTGCGCAGCCCTTCATTCACCTGTACCATGGGCACGGCCCCATCCATTATGGATTACGCACGCTTCAATTATGTCGCCCAACCGGAAGACAAAGGGGTTTGCCTGTTCCCTGCCATTGGACCCTATGACAAGTGGTCGATCGAATACGGCTACCGGCTGATCCCGGGGATTGCGGATCCGCAGGTGGAGAAACCGGTCCTGCACCGATGGATTACTGAAAGGGCCAACAATCCGGTCTATTTTTACGGCAGACAAACCGGTGATCCTCACGATCCGCGCGCCCAAACCGAAGACCTGGGAGATGATGCCATCAAGGCCAGCCGGTACGGTATCGCCAATCTTCGCATTTTGATGGAGAATCTGCCGGATTGGTCGACGGAGGAAGGCGAATTCTACATGGATCTCGCCGAGTTGTACGGACAGGTGATGGCACAATGGCGACGGTATGGCGGACATGTGGCTGCAAACGTCGGCGGCGTATATGACAATCCGAAAACCGCCGACCAGGAAGGCGCCGTATTCACCCCTGTACCCCGGGACCGCCAAA
>JAGFIW010000010.1 GCA_024103195.1 Saprospiraceae bacterium
AAAAGCCCTGGGATCCCTCCTGAGAGACGGCACTATCAGGCAAGGTAATCGGGAAAAACAGCACTTCCAGCGTATCGAGGCCGCGAATCTCCCAGGAATAATCGTGGGAGGCATAGCCGGGCCGGAAGGTATTGACATCCAGTTCGGGAGGTAAAATATCTGTCAGCAGCACCCGAAAGGCAGTATCAGTACCAGTATTCTGGAAGCGAATGGTGTATTCGATGGGGCGATTTGCAGCTAATAAATGTTCGGGGCCGACGCCGGTGGGGATGGCCATTTTGTCATTGGGATCGTACGCCAGGGTTACCTGCCGGCAACCGATATCGTAATGGCTGAAGCCCGGGTCCAGCCAAAAGGCATTGATCAATCCCGGTGTTAAGCCGCCACAGCCTTCCAATACTGCAGAAGTGAGCGTTCCATCCGGAAGTTTTGTAGCTTCCATTCGAAATGTGGATCCTGTTGCATCAACATCTACATGAAAAGATTCATTTACACCTAACTGAAATTCTTCAGACATCAGGACCACAATATCCTCGATGATAAAATAATGATGGGGAGTTGTAGTTGGCTCATCGCCGATATTGGTGAGGGTAAATCGCACGGTGTCATTTCCAAGGCAGGTGGCTTTCGTTTGGACCAGCGAACCAAAGGGAAGAACAGGTGGACAGGGATTGTCCATTTCCGCAATGGCCTCTATGCAAATCGTTTGTCCCAACAAAAATGTATCGCATCGAGTGCGGACCGTCAACGTAACTTCTGATACCTCAAAGACATCCAGGTCGCCCAGGGTGAAGAATAGGGTATCACCATTCTGTGTAACGGGTGGAGGTATCGCCGCATCCACCTCCATCAGATCAAAAGGGATGACCACGGAGAGCTGGGCATTTTCGGCGGGTATGGTGCCGGTATTCTGGGTGCGTACGCGTATGTCGGTGGGTACCAGACAGCCACGGAATGTCGGAGGAAGTCCCAGGTCCACGATTAGTTCAGGGCAGTCGTCTATAGGTTGAAGGTGTAAATCGGCGAAAAAAGTATCAACAAATTGTAATGGATCAATGATTAGAGTGTCTACACAGTATTTCCATAACTCACCTGCAATAACTCCGGGAATGATGGTTATTAGTTCGAATTGATGATTAAATAAAGGTATCTTATTAGCCAATGAGGATGGTATTGTCAAATAATATTCGCCATAATTAATTTGAATTCCAAAACCAGGGTTGTCTATTTCCGAAATAGATATCTCACAATCACCTTTATCAACTACATGCGTATTAATATGAAGAGATTTACTTCCGCATTGACTCAGGAAATCTTCATGTGTTGTGCATCCAACTCCATTTTCTTTTATTGACATAGCGCATGTCCCACCAGGGTAACAATTCTTATAATAGTACTCACAAAAAGAGTGGATTCCACAAATATTTAATTCGGGATTATTTTCAACTGTGAATCCTTGGATACCATTGATAGGTCGGTCTAATGCAGATATGTCAGCTAAAATATTATTGGAACTAATAATTAAAACTTCCAGATAATCTAAATTATCCAATCCATTTAGTGAAAACAAATTTTCATTACCCCTTATCTCAATATATTCACCATGCTTGAGATTTTTAAGTCCGCGTAAATCATTAAGATTTGTTGTATTCAACACCCTTAGTCCGCCAACCATTTTTTCTATTACATATAAACTATCTAGGTTTAAAATATTGGAATTCATGATCCAGAAATCACCAATAAATTCCTTGCAGTTAGGAAAAAGTATTGGAAAGCTATCGACTTTCTCTTGGGTAAAAATCTGCAAGTATCCAACTTGACAGGGAGTTTGCCCCCAGCCTTTGGGCATAACAAACAAAACGGAAACGAGGCCGACCAAGAGAGCATGCATTGTGTTTTTCATGGGTCTCATATTGAGGTACAGTGATTGATGATACAAAGGTGCAGCGACTGCATGAGCCCACAAAGGACATTTTAAGTCAATTGTAGGTGAAATCGGTGTGTAAATATTTCATATTTGTCTATTATACAAAGATTTATAAATTATCTTGTATTTTTGTTGCTAGATATGAAAGACAGCTTGCTCCTTCAAATGTGGGAGGCGATGCCCCCGGACCGCCGGCAGTTTGCAGGTAAAGTTATCCGCTCACCCCTGTTCAATCATCGGCAGGAACTGCTTCTCCTGCTCCAATACCTGGAAGAACACGCCATACAAGGGACTTCTTCGGCTACCCTTGGCAAAGAATGGGTCTGGCGCTACCTCCATCCCAACGGTGAACCTTACCGGGATACGCGCATGCGCCTGCTCATGGCTGACTTATTAGCCCTTTTACGGGATAGTATCGCATTGGCCGGATGGCAGGGCGATCCTGCCGCGACGCGACTGCCTTATTGGCGACAACTCCGGCAATTTGCGCCACCCGTACTGCTGGACCGCGAGTTTGCCCGTTTGCGGAAAGCCCAGGACCGTGCGCCCATGCGGGATGCGGGGTATTTTCAGGAGCGCTACGCTTTGGAACAGGAGTTGTTTGAATATACCCGGCAGCAACGACGCTTCGGTGAAGACAACACGCGCGCTGTACGGGAGGCCTTTGCGACTTGGGTGGCGGTGGAGTCCCTGCAACAAGGTTGCGCCCAATTAGCTCAAAAGTCGGTCACCTCGGTTGTCACGGACATTCCCTATCTGGCCGAGACCCTGCGCATGGTTGAAGATGGTGTTTTGACAGGGGTGCCTGCGATAGCCATCTGGCATGCCGCTTATCAGGCCTTGTCGGCAACGGAGGACGCCGGAAGATTTGTTGCGTTCAAACAGACCCTCCAGATGCAAAGCGGGCTTTTTGGTCCATCGGATCAGCGCGATCTGTATATTCTGGCTATCAATGTGTGCATACGTCGTATCAATGCCGGTGACCGGGTGTTTGTCCGAGAGGCGTTTGAATTGTATCGCGACGGGTTGGCGAAAAAAGTCTTTATCGAGAACGGCTACCTCAGCCGCTTCACCTATCGCAATGTGCTCAACATCGCCATTGCTCTGGAAGAGTGGGACTATGCCCGTCAGCACCTCGATACCTTGCGTGAATACCTCCACCCGCAGGACCGCGATAATACCTGGGCCTACAATTTGGCGACCTGGCACTTCCGCCGTAAAGAGTACGAAGCCGCCCAGGAGCTGCTGCGCGGGGTAGAGCTTCCCGAGATGTTGGAGAATTTTGATGGTCGCTGTATGCTGGCCATAATCTATTATGAAACGAATGCGCTTCAAGCACTGGATTCCTTGCTGGACAGCTTTGAGATTTACCTTCGCCGGCACAAAGAAGGCGGCTACCACCGATTGATGTACCTCCATTTTGTGCGTTACCTCAAGGCCATTGTTGCACATCCCTTCCGCTCAGAATCCGGCACTGAAAAGCTGAGAAACCGCATTGCGCATACCGAGTATGTCGCCGACCGGGAGTGGCTGTTGAAGCAGTTGGAATAGCGGACTCTTGCCTTGTCATGGGAGGCACATGATGTTCCAAACTCCCATCCTTCCGGACGGTGTCGGAAAATTGGGACCCTTTTATCCGGCCTTGGTGGTGCCCGACAAAGCAGGATAGACCCCGGTTGTTTTGGATGCATTGGCGGCCAACTGTGGATGTGGATCCGAGGCTTTTGGACATCCTCCAGCCCTGAACGGCCAAACAAGCCACTTCCATGAGGAGGATTTCCCCATGTTCCTGAAGGAGTTGATGAACATCACCATTTCCGTTCCGACTCCGTGCCTCTTCGAGCTGAATGTGTACGATCCACGTTTTCCCACATTAATCGATGAGGCGTACTTCGACCCTGAAAAAGTGGGGTAAGTGGTCCTGTGGACCGAATAGAAAGGCCCTTGGGCCCTGGCTGCCGTCCGATCTCCCGGATTTTTCTTATTTTTGGCTGCGACCCATTCTTGCAGACCAACGGTCCGCGGTCGCACGGGGATGGCTTTCCTCCCCGGCCAACCTCATCAAACAGGCGTCTATGGATATCCTGCAAGCCGTCCGGTACCGGGCTTATTCTCTGCATAACTATCAGCAGATCCCACAGGTGGAATCCCTGTCCGACCGGCAGAAATTTGACATCAGCGTGGTCGGCAGCGTGTTGCCTTTTAAAGTCAACAACTATGTGACGGATGAGCTGATCGATTGGAGCGACCCGGCGTCCGACCCCATCTTCCGGCTCACTTTTCCGCAACGCGACATGCTCCTTCCTGAGCATTACCGGCAAATGGCCCATGTCATCCGGAGCGGCGGCGACCGGAATGCCATCAAGGAAGCCGCTCATCGGATCCGACTGGAGCTCAACCCGCATCCTGCCGGACAGATGGCGCTCAACGTACCTCTGATGGACGGCGTCCGCCTCACCGGCATCCAGCACAAATACCGGGAGACGGTGCTTTTCTTTCCGAGTTCCGGACAGACTTGTCACTCGTATTGCACCTTCTGTTTCCGCTGGCCGCAATTTACAGGCATGGACGAATGGAAGTTTGCTATGCGGGAAACCGAATTGCTGGTGCGCTATCTCGAGGCTCATCCCGAAGCCACCGACCTCCTTTTCACGGGCGGGGATCCGATGGTCATGAATTACAAGGTCTTCAGCCAATACATTGAGCCTTTGCTGGACGGACGAGCGCGCACCAACATACAAACCATCCGCATCGGGACCAAGTCGCTGTCTTTCTGGCCGTACAAATTCCTCACCGACCCGGATGCCGACCAGTTTCTCCGGTTGTTTGAACGCATCACACGCCAGGGCATCAACCTGGCCATCATGGCGCATTTCAACCATCCCCGCGAACTGGCTACGGAAGCGGTTGCCGCTGCCGTCCGTCGTCTTCGGGCTACTGGTGCCCAGATTCGCACGCAGTCACCATTGCTCAATCACATCAACACGGACCCGGATAGCTGGGCCGAGATGTGGCGCACGCAAGTCAACATGAACATGATCCCCTACTACATGTTCATCGCCCGCAACACGGGTGCACGCCATTATTTCGAGGTGCCCCTTGTCCGGGCCTGGGAGATATTTCGTGAGGCTTATCAGCAGGTCAGCGGTGTGTGCCGCACGGTGCGTGGCCCCAGTATGAGTTGTACACCCGGAAAAGTGCAGATCCTTGGGGTGAGTGAACTTCCCCTGGGGGAAGGCCTGATGCAAAAAGTCTTTGCCTTGCGGATGATCCAGGGTCGCCATCCGGACTGGGTGGCCAAGCCTTTTTTTGCGAAGTATGACCCGGAAGCTACCTGGATGAGTGACCTGAAGCCTGCCTTCGGAGAAAAGTTTTTTTATGAAAAGGAACTTGAAAGCATCACCAGCGATACGCCGGATGAAGAACATTATCTCTTTGAGTAAAGAGGGCGAAAATCACAGCGTTCACCCATAGCTGCAGACCCTTGTCAACGGCCGGAAAAACAAGTGGGGAGGATTCTTGCGAACCCACCCCACCGAAAGTTATGGTTACAGGAATGTGCCGGATTAATTGAGGACCAGACGAACGCTGAGGTCAAATTCGTCGTAAATCGTCTTGTCACCAAGATTGTCGAAGAAGGATCCGGATCCATAACGAACATCGTATTCAGAACGGTCCACCTTGATGTCGGCGGTAGCAATCTGTTGGCCTCCCTCTTGTCTGACTTTGGCAAAAAACTTCACCGGCTTTGTCTTTCCCTTGATGGTGAGATCTCCCAGCATTTTGTAATCACCGGCGGTATTCTGGGGAATGGCCCGCGTGATCTTCAGCGTGGCATTGGGATAGGTGGCGACACCAAAGAAATCATCCGATTTGAGATGGCCGACCAGTTTGCCGTTCATCTCCCCCTGAAGGTCGTTACAGGTAATCGAATTCATGTCAATGGTAAAGGTTCCGCCCGTGATGACGTTGCCGTCCATCTGGACTTCTCCTGCCTTGATCAAGACATTGCCGTTGTGTTCACCGGTGACTTTGTAGCCCTTCCAGGCAATGGTCGAGGTTTTGGTGTCCACCTTTCGGCTCTGGACATCTTGTCGGGGTTCCGGATTGGTAATGCCCGTCAGCAGGGCAAACAGAATGACGAGTTTCATATAGTTGGGTTTAAATGGTTACGCAGTCGGTCGAGCAATTCGTTGAGAAAGCCCATCTCTTTTTCACTAAAACAATCGAACGGTGTCATTCCCCTCGCTATCACCTCTGAAGCTTCTCCTACCCTTGCCATGCCTGCTTCCGTGATCCTTACCTCCACCTGTCGGCGATCCTCGGGACAAATCTTGCGATCCACCCATGCTTTCTCCACAAGCTTGTCCACCAGGCGGGAGGCATTGGATGTCTGATCAATCATCCGTTCGGCGAGATAACGAATCGACACCGCAGCCGGCGCCACACCGCGCAGGATCCTAAGGATGTTGAATTGCTGGGGCGAAAGCCCCATAGGACGCAGCATACGCACTTTCTCCGCCGAAAGCATACTCGACGTGTACATCAGATTGATATCCGTCTTTACCCGCAAGTCGGCAAAGTGCTTCTGATGGATGGCCTGTTCAATTGTTTTCATAAGACGACACAAATTTAGTGTATATACATTTAATGTAGCAACATTTTAACGGAACATTAACCTCCCCAGGACTGGATGTCAAAAAAAAACGGCCGGTGAATGCGTTTCACCGGCCGTTCAACCTTTGTCATAAAGGGAATTTATCTGACCAGCGTTGTCTGGCCCTTGTAGAATCCGGTTTCACCGTCAGGGAATTCCGCTTTGAGGGTCCAGACAAAGACAGCAGAATTCATCAGGTCGCCCCTGAAGGTACCGTCCCAGGAATGGGCTGGAAGAAGGCCGTCTTCAATCAGGAAATCATCGGCATAGAACACCTGCTCGCCCCACCGGTCAAAGATCTGGAACTCACGGATCACTGTACCGGGCCGTCCCATAACACCCATGCGTTCGTTTTGCCCGTCGCCATTGGGTGTAAAGGCCGTGGGTACCAAAACAATGCGCACTTTCTGGATATGGATGGTAATGACGGCCTCACTGGTACATCCGTTGGCATCCGTGACAATGACCCGGAACGTCCGGGTGAATTCCAGGCCGGATACGACCGGATCGGGACAATCCAGGCAAGAGAGGAACGTGCTGTCCTGTGCCGTCCAGGCATATTGGTAGGGAGGGATACCATTGGATACCAGGGCTTGCAACTGGGTATCAATGCCGATATCCATGAAAATATCCGGTCCCAGATCCACCAGGATCTGGTCGGGTTGGACAATAGTGGCCTCACCGACGAAATACTCACAGCCTTGTTTGTCCCGGATATATCCCTGATAAGTCCCGGCCGGCAACCCTATCTGGATGGCCGATCCGTTGTAATTGATGCC
>JAGFIW010000015.1 GCA_024103195.1 Saprospiraceae bacterium
CGATGCGAAACCGTGGCGGTAAGGGCTTCCTTGTAATTGACCTGGGGGGCGCCCTGGTTGACCTCTACCTTAAACTCGCGGCGCAGGCGATCGACGATGATCTCCAGGTGGAGCTCGCCCATCCCGCTGATCACGGTCTGGTTGGTCTCGTCATCATAGCTGACCCGGAAGGTAGGATCCTCCTCGGCCAGTTTGGCCAGGGCCATACCGAGCTTTTCGAGGTCTTTCTGGGTCTTGGGTTCGATGGCCAGACCGATGACGGGCTCGGGGAAAGTCATGGACTCAAGGACGATCGGATGATCGACATCGCAGAGGGTGTCTCCGGTTTTGAGGTCCTTGATCCCGACGGCGGCAGCGATGTCTCCGGCTTCCACCCGTTCGATGGGGTTCTGCTTGTTGGAGTGCATCTGATAGAGGCGGGAAATCCGCTCCTTGTTGCCCGAGCGGGTATTGAGCACGTAGGAGCCTGCGGGCAGGCTGCCGGAATAGACGCGGAAATAAGCCAGGCGACCAACGAAGGGGTCGGTCATGATCTTGAACGCCAGGGCGGCAAAGGGCTCCTTGACGTCCGGTTTGCGCAGGATCTCGGCGCCGGTGTCCGGGTTGGTCCCCTGAACGGCCTCCACATCGAGCGGAGAGGGCAGGAAACTGCACACGGCATCCAGCATGGCCTGAACACCTTTGTTTTTGAAGGAAGATCCGCACATCATGGGGATGATCTTCATGTCGATCGTCGCGGCGCGGATGGCGCGGATGATCTCGTCCTCTTCAATGGAGGTGGGATCTTCGAAAAACTTCTCCATCAGGTGGTCGTCGTATTCGGCGACCTGTTCGATGAGTTTTTCGCGGTATTCGTTGACGGTGGACTGAAGATCGGCGGGAATGGGGATTTCCTTGTAGGTCATACCCATGTCATCCTCATTCCAGACGATGGCTTTGTTCATGATGAGGTCCACGACGCCTTTAAAGGAATCTTCGGCGCCGATGGGGACCTGGAGGGGTACGGGGTTGGCGCCGAGCATCTCGCGCACCTGTTTGACGACCTCGAAGAAGTCGGCCCCCGAGCGGTCCATCTTGTTGACAAATCCGAGCCGGGGTACGCGATAGCGGTCGGCCTGGCGCCAGACCGTTTCGGACTGAGGCTCTACGCCGGAAACGGCGCAGAAAAGGGCCACCACGCCGTCGAGGACGCGCAGGGAACGCTCCACTTCCACGGTGAAGTCCACGTGACCGGGGGTGTCGATAATATTAATGGTGAAGGGCTGTCCCTTGTAGTTCCACTGGGTGCGGGTCGCGGCGGAAGTAATGGTGATCCCGCGCTCCTGCTCCTGCTCCATCCAGTCCATGGTAGCGGCGCCATCGTGCACCTCGCCGATCTTGTGGCTCAGACCGGTATAGAAAAGGATCCGCTCCGTCGTCGTGGTTTTACCGGCGTCGATATGGGCGGCGATCCCGATGTTTCGGGTGAATTTGAGATCCTTGGCAGACATGGTGGAAAAAATTGATCGTTCAGGGATGGAGGGAGGGATTAGGCTCTGAAATGGGCAAATGCGCGGTTGGCCTCGGCCATGCGGTGGGTGTCTTCCTTCCGCTTGACGGCGGCGCCTTCATTTTTGCTGGCGGCAATGATTTCGGCGGCCAGTTTTTCAGACATGCCTTTGCCGCTGCGCTTGCGGGCGAAGTTGATCATCCATTTCATGCCGATGGAGATCTTGCGCTTGGCGCGGATCTCGGTCGGGATCTGGAAGGTGGCACCTCCGACCCGGCGGGAGCGGACTTCCACCTGCGGCATGACATTGTTGAGGGCTTTCTTCCACACTTCATGTTCGTCTTCGCCGGTGCGCTGCTTCACCTTGTCCATGGCCAGGTAAAATACCTGCAAGGCCGTGGACTTCTTGCCGTTCCACATCATGTTGTTGACGAACTGGGTGACCATCGGATCTCCGTAACGGGGATCTTCCGGGGTGATGCGCAGTTTGGGCTTCCTTTTTCTCATCGCAGCAGAATATCAAACATTATTTCTTGGGACGCTTGGTGCCGTATTGAGAACGGCTCTTTTTCCGGTTGTTGACGCCGGCCGTGTCGAGGGCGCCGCGAACAATGGTGTAACGCACGCCGGGGAGGTCCTTCACCCGCCCGCCGGCAATCAGGACGATCGAGTGCTCCTGCAGGTTGTGGCCTTCTCCGGGAATATAGGCAATCACCTCGTATCCGTTGGTCAGCCTCACCTTGGCCACCTTGCGCAAAGCCGAGTTCGGCTTCTTGGGGGTCGTGGTGTACACACGGGTGCACACACCCCGCTTCTGGGGACAGGACTCCAGGGCTTTGGACTTGCTCTTTAACTCGATCTTGGTGCGACCCTTGCGGACCAGCTGATTAATGGTGGGCATACTTGAAGCGTTTAAGACAGACGAGGCCTCTTTAAAATCATTGATTATGAACGACTTTTAAAGAAAAAGACCCGCCTTTCCCGAAAAGCGAATGCAAAGATACCACTATTTGACTGTTCCACAAAGCTTGACGGAAAAAATTTTCCACCCCGGGACGGCTTCCCGGCGGGTGGCTAACTTTGGCCGATGTCTGCCCCTACCGTCTGCCTGCGCCCGGGCACCAGCGCCGATCTGGAGGCCGTTATCGCGCTGGTCAGGGAACTGGCTGCCTTCGAGCGCGCCGAGGGGGAAGTGACGGCCCGCATCGAAGATTACCGGAGGGATTTCCTGACCGGATGGTTTGAAATGCTTGTGGCCGAATCGGAGGGTCGTATCGTTGGGATGGCATTGGGACACCGGGCCTATTCCACCTGGAAAGGGCGGATGTTCTGGCTCGACGACCTGATCGTTACGGAATCCCGGCGCGGTCAGGGGATCGGAGGACTGCTTTTTGAAGGCATGATCCGCCTCGCCAGGGAGCGGGGCGCCCGTCTGTTCAAATGGCAGGTCCTCGACTGGAATACGGACGCCCATCGCTTTTACCGCCGGTATGACGCCAGGCTGGAGACCGACTGGTGGAACGGCAAAATCCTTCTTTAGACGAAGCTCAGGCTTTCCGTCCCTGAAGGGCGATGGTCAATTCCCTGAGCAGGTCGCATCCCTCCTTTCGCACCGGCAGGCGGTCCAGCCGGTCACCAGCGCTGCGGAAAAACGCTTCGGACCTCTCCAGCACGGCGGCTGCTGCGCCGGTTTCCGAATAGATGGCGGATACCGCGCGGACTTTTTCGTCGGACGGGCTTCGCCCGAACCAGGTCTCCAGGTCGTTTTTTTGGGCGGTGGAGCCCTGAAGCATGGCCAGAATGTACAAAGCGGTTTTCTTACCGCGGAGAATATCGCCCCCGGGTTGTTTGCCGGTCCGTTCGCTGTCGCCAAACACATCGAGCCAATCGTCTTCCAACTGAAAGCCCAATCCCAGGTCTTCTCCCACCCGTCCGGTTTCCCGGGCTGATAGAGGGTCGGCCCCGGCCAGCAAGGCGCCGATCTCCAGGCTGCCTCCCAGGAGCACGGCGGTTTTGCCGCGGATCATGGAAAGGTATTCGTCCCAGGCGACGGCAGATTCCCTTTCAAAGGCCATATCCATCGCCTGCCCTTCACAGACACTGGTAGCCACCCGGTGGAAGGCCTGCAGGACAAGGTCCAACTGATCAGGGAGGCAGGCCCGGCGCAAAAGGTCGTACACTTCGATCAGCATAACATCCCCCGCAAGAATGGCCGTCGGGACATCCCAACGGACATGGACGGAGGGCTGACCCCTTCTCAAAGGCGCTTCGTCCATGATGTCATCGTGGACCAGGCTGAAGCCGTGAAATACCTCCATGGCCAGACAGGCCGACCACAGACGGTCCGGAAAACGGCCGTCAAACAGGGCGTATCCCAACGCGCACAATACGGGCCGTATCCGTTTGCCGCCCAACCCCATGATATAACCTGCAGGACCATACAATCCCTCCGGCGACCGGGGCCGGGCATAGCCCCGAACGACTTCTTCGACGACCTGCCGGATTTGGCGCAGTGTTTGCATGGATTTGAACAATGAGGAGGTAAAGGTAAGCGGGGTCCCCGATTGCCCTTGCCTTTTTGTGTCCCGTCCCGAAAGCCCGATTTACTCAGTTCCTTCACCTGAACGCCGGGTCCGGTATGGTAACCAGTACACCCCTCTCCATTCTTTACGTCCGACCGGATGCTGCCCGGGATGAAGAATTGCGTCTCCTGGTGAGCGAAGCACACCGCCGCCACACGCTGTACACCTGTGATACGCTGCGCGAGGCCGAACTCCGGGTGCGCGACCACGGCGCCGATGTCCTGCTTTACGAAATGAGCGGTACTGAGCAAGCCGCCTACAAACATTTTGTGGATGCGCTCCACCGTTTTCCCCGTTTGCCGGTCATCCTTTTGACGGCCAGAGCCAACGAGATCATCGGTATCCAGGCGGTGCGGGCCGGCGCGCAGGACTACATCGTCCTTCCGCTGCCGGATGCCCGTTCCTTCAACCGCATTTTGCAGTTTGCCGTGTCGCGCCATGCCGGCCGACTGGAAGCCGAGCAGGCCATACTGGATCTCCGCGCCCAAAACGAAATCTGCCTCCACGTCAAATCCCTGGCTCATATCGGTGTGTGGGAAATGGACCTTGTCCACCAGGTCATGAAGGTGGACGACCTATTTCTTCAAATTGCCGGTTTGCCCGACACCCTGCAGGAATTGAGCCTCCCCAATTACCTGGAGAAAGTACAGCACAGCGATCTCGGCCGTGTGCGGGAATTTTTCCAGACGTTGCCCTCGCTCGACCACCCGGCCAGCATCGTCCATCGTTTGGTGGCCCAGGGGCGCAAGGTGCGTCACGTGCGTCTGGCCGCCCAGGTGGTTTCGGGGGGCGTCCATGCCGAATTGAGGATCATGGGTTATATCCAGGCTGACCCTTCGCTGACCGGAAGGGCCGTCCTTGCGCCTGACCGGGGACCCGGGCGGTTTGTCACGCTCCACAAACTCCAGGACAAGATCATGGACGAAATCGGATTCCATATCCGGACTCCTCTTTTTTCCATGGTCAACTTCATCTATCTCCTGGAGTCCCAACCGCGCAACAAACAGGACCAGGATGCTTTTCGCGGACTGAAGGAAAGTATCCAGGAACTCCAGCAATACCTCAACCGGCTGATGAATTTCAGCCTGATATCCAGGGACGTGCCAGCCATCGTGACCCGGGCCTTCGAACCCGCCCGCGACCTGGAAATGATCAGTCAACTCATGGCCACCGGCGACCGGGAAGATCAGCTGGACCTTGACATCCGCGTGGACAAGACCCTGCCGGAACGCGTGATGGGAGACCCCGGGATGCTCCTGCGCATCATGACGACGCTCCAGGACCTGTTCCGCAACCTCAAGGATGTCGCCAGGACGGTCACCATCCAGATCAATGCGGAAAGCCGGGTGGGTAAATGGACCCACTTCCGCATCCTGTGTCGGGATCCTTTCCCCTATGCCGAACCCATCCCGTTCCGGGAGCTCCTCCAAAAAAAGGGACTGGCTGAGCGGTATGACGAGCGGCCGGAAAACGAGAATCTGGCGCGCATGCATTTCATCACCTTGCAGGCACTGGCCGATGCGATGAAAGGCAGTCTGCAGGTCAACCAATTGCCCAACGGATCCCTGCGCCTGCTGTTGACCTTGCCGTATGAACTGGCCCCCGCCGTCAAGGACCCGCAACCGGTACAGGACTGGGTGGATCCCATCCGTATCCTGTTGGTGGAGGATCACTTCCTCAACCAGATCGTAACCAGAAAAGTGATTCAATCCTGGTCCGACCATATCCATGTGGATATCGCCGAGAACGGACTGGTGGCGGTTCAGAAATTCCGTGAACACGGATATGACCTCGTCCTTATGGATATTCAGATGCCGGTCATGAATGGCCTGGAAGCCAGTCGAAAAATCCGTGAAAAATCGGATGTGCCCATCATCGCCCTGTCGGCCCTGGCTTCGGATCAGGAGGCGCAACGTTGCCTGGAGGCCGGCATCAATGCCTATCTCGCCAAGCCGTTCCAGCCCGACGAATTGAAAAGCGCCGTCTTCCGCATGGTATCCATTCTGCGGTAACCCGCCTCCGGTTCGCTACATTTGCCAAAAATCGTCATGTTTTTGGCCAAAACCCTTTTGATCACCGCATGTGTACTCGCAGCAGGCTGTGCCCCGCAAAAACATGAAGGTCCGGACCTCATCCTTACAGGAGGCGCCATATATACGGTTGATTCCCTGCAGCCATTCGTGACGGCCATGGCCATACGGGACGGCCGAATCATGGCTGTGGGCGCCGACCGGGAGATTCTCGCCATGGCTGGAGCGGAGACGGAAATCAGGGATCTGAAGGGACAATTCGTCATGCCGGGTCTGATCGAGGGCCACGGACATTTTCGCGGGCTCGGCGAATCCCTCAGCCAGCTCAACCTGATGGATATCCGTACCTGGGAGGAAGGGCTGGAAATGGTGTCTGCCCGCGTTCAAACCGTCGGACCGGGTACATGGATCACGGGGAGAGGTTGGCACCAGGAAAAATGGGACCACATGCCGGAGGGAGCGATCGAAGGATATCCCACCCATCAGTCCTTGAGCATGAGGAGTCCCGACCACCCGATATGGCTGCGGCATGCCTCCGGTCATGCCGGACTGGCCAATACCCGGGCGATGGAGCTGGCGGGAATCGGCGTCGGCACCCCGGACCCTCCCGGAGGAAGGATCGTGCGCGATGCGGAGGGTGTCCCTACCGGCGTCCTGGAAGAAAACGCCATGGATTTGGTCACGGCGGCGTTGGAAAAGGCAAGGGCATCGCGGACGAAGGACGAGATCCGCCGGGAAGACGAGGCGCTGTACCGGGCAGCGGAAGAAGCCTGCCTGGCACTGGGCATCACTTCCTTTCAGGATGCCGGCAGCAGCCGTGTCCAGATCGACCATCTGAGGGACATGGCCGAAAAAGGGCAACTGCGCCTCCGGCTTTGGGTCATGCTGATCGAACCCTGGGCCCGAATGACCCAAGCGATTGAAGGCCTGCCCTGGACAGGACTGGGATATGGCCATCTGACGGTCCGAGCCATCAAAGCTTATATGGACGGGGCTCTGGGCTCTCATGGCGCCTGGTTGCTGGCCCCTTATGCCGACAAACCGGGATATACCGGTCAGGTCGTGACTTCTCCTGACACCCTGGAAGCGCTGGCCCGTTTGGCGGCCGACCACCATCTCCAATTGTGCGTGCACGCCATCGGTGACCGGGCCAACCGGGAAGTGCTGGATATCTGCGAGAGGACTTTCCTGTCTGCCGGCGGGAACGGCCATCGCCGGTGGCGGATAGAACACGCCCAGCACCTGGACACGGCTGACATTCCCCGGTTTCGGGAGCTCGGTGTCATTGCCTCCATGCAGCCCGTCCATTGTATTTCCGACGCTCCTTTCGTGGAGAAGCGCCTGGGCGCCGACAGGGCGCGTTCCGGGGCCTATGTGTGGAGAAGCCTGCTGGATGCCGGAGCCTCTCTGGCGGTAGGGACCGATACACCGGTTGAATCGGTGGACCCCTTCGCCAATCTGTATGCCGCGACTACCCGGCGGCGGATGGACAACGGAGAACCCTTTTATCCCGGTGAGGTCATGGACCGGCGCGAAGCGCTGTATGCCTATACGTTGGGCAATGCCCGTGCCGCGTTCGAGGAAAAGGAGAAAGGCTCCCTGTCGCCCGGCAAATGGGCCGATTTCATCATCGTGGACAGAGACCTCACCCGGTGCAGTGAAAAGGAACTCCTCGAGGCCAGGGTGTTGAGGACCTACCTGGCCGGGAAGGAGGTGTATGCGGCAGGAACAGATTCCACCCATCATTGATGCCCGGGTAGCTTTAATGCTTCAGGAGCAGCAATGGGAGTGCCTGAAAAAATGGCGGCGCATCCGTTGAATTGATGGTAAATTAAGCCCCCAGTGGAAGTAGTCGGCAGCGCATTCATCCATCTTCACCGCAACAGCGTGACCTCGCCCCGCAGCAATTCCCGCCGCCCGCCGGGATACTCTACCTCCAGCATCCATCCGTACACATCCGAAGGACATGCCTCACCCCGATGGGTGCCGTCCCACGACGGTGATGTCCCTCCTCCGGCATATACCTCCTCTCCCCAGCGGCTGTACACCCGCATGGCCGCATAACGGATGCCTTCCCCTGTACCCGCCAGGATTACAGGGCGAAACACATCATTCACGCCGTCCCCGTTGGGCGTGA
>JAGFIW010000085.1 GCA_024103195.1 Saprospiraceae bacterium
GAAGCGTCCCATGTAGGAGAATTCGCCGCCGAAGACGGAGCGGTAATGCAGGAAGGCCTCTTCACAGCGGCCATCGAAATTGAGATAGACATTGACGGTGGTCATACAGATTGAATTAATTGTGCAGATTGGGTCCAATTGGGGATGTCCTACCTTAACGTCGGCTAATGTAAGGTTGTAGGGACAATAATCCCTGCTTTACCTATCCTGGAACTCCCAGAATTATTCATCAGAATCAGGCAGGTTTGTAATTTGGATTCGTAATTAAATTTGATTGCGTTGTAATTGGCTGATCGTCTGTTTCCTTTTCGGGGTCTCCATGGCGGAAGCCCGGACGGGAAACGATTCGCTGGTCCCTTTGCCTCCCGGATGGAAGACCCTTTCCGTCGGGGCCCGGTGGCAAGTGCTCGATACGCTCCTGGGAAAACCATGGAAAAACAGGGAAATCAACCGGCAGGACCTCCTGGAAGCCTGTCGGGCCAGCCAGGCTGCCGCGCCTTCCCAGGAGACGCAGGAGATCCTGCATCTGTTGTCATGGCTCTCCGACATCGAGCGGGACACCTTTTCATCCTCCCGGGCCGATGAACTGGAATCCTGGCTCATGACCCTCACCGGTGAGAGGGCGGCCGAGGTCCAGGCCATCGGATATCATCTGCTCGCCCATCTGTATTGGTCGGGGGGTGAACTGGCCCGCGGTCTGGAATTTTCCATTCGCGCCTTCAAGCGGTATCGACACCTGATGCCGGAGCGTTTCCCCCTCAAGTCCAAATATTGGTATGACCACGCCAACCGGTACTATTATTTCCGCGATTTCCGGACCACCAGAACCTTGTTGCAGCAAATGTGGGAGGAGATCCCCGATCCCTGGCTGGAATACAGGACCTCCAGCCTGAATACCATCGCCATCTGCTATCGCCAGGAAGGAGAATGGGAGACCTCGGACCAGTGGTTTGAACGGGCCATGAAGGAGGCGGAAAAAGAAGGTTCCAGGGTATGGATTGGCATCCTTCGCGGAAACACGGCCCAAAATCTTTTACTGCAGGGAAAATATGAGGAGGCGGTGCCGCTGCTGGAAGAAAATATCGCCACCAGCCGGGAACGGAACGTGTTCATGGACCTGGCCTTTTCCCTGGCCGGGTTGTCGGAGGTACGGCTCGCACTGGGCCAGGCAGGGGAGGCGTACCGGCTGATTCGCGAAGCCGTGGATATGATGGAGCGCCGGGGCAAAATGGCCAATCTCGAGATCCGCTCCCGGATGTTGATCCCTCTGGGGAAAGCCCTCATGGCCACCGGTCGGCCGGCCGAGGGATTTGCAGCGCTGGATGAGGGGCGTATTGCCCAGGACAGCGTGGACGCCAGGCGGAATGCCCTGCTTTTATCGGGGGTGCAGCTTAAAATGGAGGCGGAATCCCATCTGGCGGCCTTGCAGGTCAAGGAGGAGCAAATCCGGCAGCAACGGCTGTGGAATTTTGTCCTGGCGCTGATCGCTGTGGGTGTATCGGTGTTTACTTTCGTCTTCTTCCGGCAGAAAAAACGCATCGCCCGCGAACAGCGCCGGAGCGATGAACTCCTGCTGAACATCCTCCCGGCCGATGTGGCACGCGACCTGAAGCAAAAGGGAAAAGTGGACGCCCGCCACTTCGGGGAAGTGACCATCCTGTTTACCGACTTTTGTGAATTTACCCAATGGGTGGAACGCCATTCCGCCGACGAACTGGTGGCCGATCTCGATTTGTGTTTTCGGGCTTTTGACGACATCACGACCCGGTACGGATTGGAAAAAATCAAGACCATTGGCGATGCCTATATGGCCGTGGCCGGATTGCCTCAGGAAATACCCGATCACGCCGAACGGGCCGTGGGGGCTGCCCTAGATATCCGCAATTTTGTCGAGACCGAACGGCAGAAAAGGGAAAAGGAAGGAAAATCCTTTTTCGAGATCAGACTGGGATTGCATTCAGGGCCGGTGGTGGCCGGGGTGATCGGCCTGAGAAAATTTACGTACGACATCTGGGGCGATACCGTCAACCTGGCCGCCCGGATGGAATCCTCCGGCGAAGCGGGCCGCGTAAATATCAGTGAGGCCACCCGAACGCGTATCCGGGACCTTTTTTCCTGCACATTCCGGGGCAGGGTCCCGGCCAAGAACAAGGGCGAGATCGGGATGTATTTCGTCGAAGTAAGAGAGGTCTGAGAGGCTGCCCTGCTGAAGCCGGGTCGATTATCCCTGCTTGAGGGAAACAGACATTCATAGGGACCAGATG
>JAGFIW010000108.1 GCA_024103195.1 Saprospiraceae bacterium
AAAAAAGGCGGCCCCGGTAAGGAAGGCCGCCTTTTTCATGGAAGGTTGGGTATTCAGACTTCGACGAAAGTAAAGGCCTTGCCCGTTTTTCCGGCGCGTCCCGTCCTGCCAATCCGGTGGATGTAGCTGTCGTAGGTACGTGGCGCTTCATAATTGATGACATGGGTCACGTCGCTGATATCCAGTCCGCGGGCCGCGACATCGGTGGCGACAAGGATCCGCACCTTACCGGTACGGAAGGACTCCAGCGCCCTTTGTCGTTGACTTTGCGACTTATCTCCGTGGATGGCATCGGCAGCAAACCCGTGCTTGACCAGCTTCATGGCCAGTTTGCCCGATCTGTGCTTGGACTCCGTGAAGACCAGCACTTTCCGGAACTCCGGGTTGTGAAGCATATTCTCGAGGACGACAAACTTGTCGGATCCGTGCTCGATCCGCACAATGTCTTGTTCGATATGCTCGGCACTGGTGACCCCGGAGTGCACCTGTACCGTCACCGGATCGTTCAGGAGTTGGTCGATGTGTTCCTGGATGGAAGGCTCTATCGTCGCCGAAAAAAGGAGCGTCTGCTTTCTGTTTTTCATCGCGGCCGTGAGTTTCCGGACGTCGTTGACAAAACCCATGTCCAGCATCCTGTCGAATTCGTCCAGGATCAGCGTACCGAAATTGTTGAGATCGAGGGCACGACGGCCGACCAGGTCAAGAAGACGGCCCGGTGTGCCGACCACCAAATGGTGAAACCTCGTCAATTTGCGGATGTCCGCATTGATGTTGCCACCACCGATATAGCAATGGGAAATCAAGGACATGCCGGCGCTGAGCTCGCGGAATTCGCCTTCTACCTGCAGGGCCAGTTCGCGGGTCGGGGTGAGCACGAGGGTAGGGCGGGTGTCCTTGGCCGTCAGCCATTGCTGGATCAACGGGATCAGGAATGCCGCCGTCTTCCCTGTGCCGGTCTGGGCGATGCCAAGAACGTCCCGTCCGTGTAGCACCGGCTCGATGGCCTGGTCCTGGATGGGGGTGGTCTTGGTATATCCCTTGGCGGCGATATTCTTCAGGAGCCGTTCGTGGAGAGGCAGGGCGACATACAGCCGGGTTTCCAACGGCGTGACACCGGGCTCGAGCGGTAGGGCCGCCTGGACAAACCGGTGATGCGGAATATCCTGTTGTTTGTTTTTCTTCTTCCCGGATACAGCCGGCTTGAAAGCGGCGGGACGGGGTGAAAGGGATCGGTTCGGTTTGCGTTTGAACCGCGGTTTAGTGTTTTGCATGCTTGAAAATGATTCGCCTAACGCCCGGACCGGATCTGATTAAACCCAAATAATGCATCAGCATTTTTTGCGCGAAGCGCAGACGATTGAGCGTGAATGAATTAAAACATAATTTTTCTGGAAGAAATTCATTCACGCGCAATGTCTGGGTTAACCCGGACAAACCCGCAGTCAGATTGGGTTTCGTCCGCTCTGTGATCCAGACAAGCCCTGCAAGGGCTTCGGCTGGACCGGAGGGCAAATCGGGCATTTTAAATGCACGATTTGGGCTAATAGAGAGCAGGGAAGGGAACAAGACGTGGTGATAATTGAAGGTCAGGCCCTGACCGGGGCAAGGGGACCATGCGCTCCTGCGCGGCCCAATGCATGAAGCATTCGGGCATGTTCGAGGATGGCGGCCAGGAAATTGTGCTGGGAGTTGTAGGGCAAGCCGTACTCCCTCGCCGTGTCCCTTACGATGGAGGCAATCCGCTTGTAATGGACGTGACAGATATTGGG
>JAGFIW010000127.1 GCA_024103195.1 Saprospiraceae bacterium
CGCAACAGTCCTTTGACGCGCCAGGCCAGCCGGAGGCGATATTCGCTTGGTTCCGCCGGTGTCATGATTTCAATGCGGGTATCGAAGGACTCGCCGGGAGCCAGTGTCGTGCCCGGCCAGGGACGCCCGGCTGCGGGATCCAGGGCCAGACCTTCGGTTCGCACCTTGTCGTCGGCGATGAAGAGATATTCGAAAGTCACCGCGCGGTCCCCTTCCTGGTCCCAGGACACATATTCCCGGGTGGGATTGATGATCCTGACGGGAAGAGACACCTTCGCATTGGGCGGCAGGGTCGTAATGGTGGTATCGAGTCGGCACCAAATCCGGTTGTAGGAACGGAAATCGTCCACCCAGCGAAATCCGACGGGCCGCCCGGAGGGAGTCACGGCTACGACCGTATCCACCCTGTGATCCTCCCGCGGATGCTCATGGACGAGACAAACCCTTTTTCCCTGGACGGCCTCTTCCATTTCGTAAAGGAGGTCGTATTGCGTGCCCGTATCCACTTCCGTGGAGACACAATAAGCGGGGCGACGGCTGTAAAAAAGATATTTGCTGGGCCGCTGATAACGGTTGGTGAATACGACCGGGACATCTCCGGCGACCCGCGCCACCATACCTGCCCATTCATCCCAATGGTGGAATTCGGGAGCTTTGCGTCCGTTGGGGGGCAGAAAATCCCAGGCCAGATACAGGCGGAGCACGACCAACAATACGAGGGTACAGCCAGACAGGCGAATGGCCCATTGCGCCAACCGGGGTCGTTCCTCCAGATAGCGGTAGCCCAGTGCGACGAGGGACAGGAAAACGGGAGCCGTCCAATTGGCCTCCGTCGGTTGCTTCCAGCTCTGCAGGAAAAAAAACGTGACGAACCCGATGCCCGTCCATTGCAGGGAACGGTCAAACGCATTGCGGGACCGGGAGCGGAACACCGCCCACCACAACCAGAAACTGGTCAACGGGCCCCATATGGCCCATTGACCGGCCAGGTATTCGGGGACGAAACGGAATTTCCAGGTATCGCCCGCCCGGTCCTTGAGGTGATAGCGGAAAGTGAGCCAATCATGGGTGTATTGCCAATACAAATGGGGCAACAGGGCCACACCGGTCAGGAGGCAGGTCGCCCAAAAGCGGGGCCGGGACATTATTCGGTAATTCGGCGCCAGGGCGAACAAAAACAGTAAGGCGCCATGGTACTTGGTATAGGCGAGGAAAGCGAGCACGCCGGCAAGCGCCAGCGTGAGCGGCCAGGTGTCGCGTTCCAGCCATTCCTTCCATATCGTGAAAAACAACAAGGTGCCGAACATCAGGGGCACGTCCGGTGCGGCGATGAAGCCGCCGATATGGAGCACCGGCATGGCGAGGATGACCGCCCAAAACAGCAGGGGCCTGGCCGGTCGTACCAACCTCCAGGTCATCCAAAGGGTAATGGTACTCAGGAAAACCATGAACAGGCGAACGCCCAACTCGCCGGGCAAAAGGGCGCTACCGGCATTGACCAGCAGGGCGGTGACCGGCGGATGGTCCTTGAATCCCCAGTCCAGCCACTGGCTGAACACCCAGTAATAGGCCTCGTCATGCCACAGTTCCGTCACTCCGGCCTGAACCAGATTGAGCAACAGCCAACCCGCGAGCACCCAACGACTGATGGTATCCATTGGAGTTTGTGGCGTCAAAGGTAATGGCCCGTTGATGGAAATGGCACAAATAAATATGTTTATCCCCTGTTAGGGCATGATATTGCTTTCGTGTCATTTACAATTTAAATATTGTTTTATTTTTTCGATACGGGTTGACGATTGTCCTGATTTTCAGTAGCTTTGGAATCTGGTCTGCCAATGGCCGCGCACACTACATGTTTTTACGCACACCGTTCAGATCCGAAAGGCTGGGGGATTTAATGCCTGGTTGTCGCAAGGTGACGGGCTTGGTTCTCCTTATTTTTCGGGAAAGGATATTTCAGCTTCAGGTAGCATGACTACAAACGCACTCCTCTCTTTTATTTTCTCAGCCCTGTTTCTGTCCTTCGCAGGGCGTGTCAAACCCGTTGCACAGGCGGAAATGGTCCCGTTAAAACGCAGGCCGCACCGGTAGCTGGCAAGCGCCGGATGTGGCATTCCGGACTGGCCGGAATGCTTTGCGACGGATTGATGCCGGGTGGAACCTATCGGCATTGGGGGAACAGACCCGGGACCTGCATTTTGCCAGGGACCGGACCCTGATTTTCCGGGTTAGCGGATACCCGGGTACATCCATCCAGTTGCTTGCCGGATGGCCGGGTACATCCGGTGTTCGGCCGGACATTACACCCTCCATTTTCTTCCGGAGACTTGGGAAATGCTTCCAGGGTCGGCGGAGGTCATTGGCCGGCAAAAATCCCTGTATATTGGTCGGATGAAATACAAGATTCATAGATCCATGACCGGCCGCAGCCGGTGGCTGTTCATGTGCCTGGTGCCGGCTGCCCTGATCAGTCCTGTTGCTGCCCAACAAATTCCCTTGCCGGTGTGCGGTCAGGAATGGGTCCGGGAGGTGATACGCACCCACCATCCGGTCCTGGCCGAAAGGATGGAGGCGGTTTTTGAAGAGGCGCGTGGACAGAGCCCGTCCCGGTCGGGCACTTTTGTTATCCCCACCGTTATCCACATCGTGTGGAAAAACCCGGAAGAGAATTTGTCCGACGCGCTGATCGCGTCCCAGATCGAGGTGCTCAATCAGGATTTCAACCGCACCAATGCCGATGCGGGCGACCTGCGGGCCATCTTCGCTGAATCGGCCGGATCGGCGGATATCCAGTTTGAGGTGGCGGCCGTCCAGCGGGTACAGACGACCAAGGATTTTGGTGTGGATTTTATCAGCGGGTCGCTAGCTACGGATCTCAAATACACGGCCCTTGGCGGTTCGGATGCCTGGGATCCCGAACACTACCTGAATATCTGGATCTGCAAGATCCAGCCCATAGCCATCGGGCCGATCGTGTTGGGTCAGATATTGGGATTTGCCTATCCACCTGTAGGTCTTTCCCATTGGCCCGAAGGCGCCAATGCCCCCCAACCCGGTGAGGACGGCGTCGTGATCGACTATCGGGTGTGGGGTCCAGACAATCCCTATCCCGTGGAGGTGCCCGGTGGCACCGGAAGCCTGGTCGTCAAAGGCCGCACGCCCGTCCATGAAGTGGGCCATTATCTCGGACTGCGCCATATCTGGGGCGATGGCGGACTGCTTGGTCCCAATGATTGCGCCCAAAGCGATGGGGTGGACGACACCCCCTGGGCCGACTCCCAGAGCAATTTCGACTGCGACAAAACACGCAATACCTGCACGAATATCGACGACCACTACGGCGCTGACATGCCCGATATGGTGGAGAATTTCATGGACTATGCCCGTGAAGACTGCATGAACACTTTCACCAAGGGCCAGGTAAGCATCATGCGCAATGTCCTGGAGGGTCCCCGGGCTGGATTGGTGGAAGGTCCTGCGGGCCTCCATCCTTTCTCCGGAGCCGGTGAATTGGTCGCTTATCCCAATCCGGCGGGCGATTGGTTGAAACTAGAGCATCCGTCGGGCAATGGTCGGGCGGCCGAGGTGCGGGTGACGGATCTGCAGGGCCGGGTGCGCGTGGTGCAGGCCGTGCCTGCCGGTGCCCGGAGTGTGGACCTCACGCTCTCTGCGCTGGAATCCGGCATGTACCTCGCTGCCTGGCAACAGGAAGGCGGCGAGACCGTGCGTTGTCGTGTGGTGGTGAGGTGATTATCCTGGGTAATTGACCGGTGGTGATGGCGTTGGGAAAATGCACCTTCGCATTTTCATATCATAATACCCGATTACCGCTGCATTCATCGCATCCCAGGCCCGATGGAGGACGGAAGAATGGCCACGCATGAGGGAAGGGAAAATTCAATCATGCTCAAATCCGGGAGAGAAAAAAATGACTGACCAAACACCATTTCTCCTACAGGGAATTTTGTGAATGGAGGAGGAAAATAGCAGCGGAAGAAAGGGAAGACAAGCCTTGAACCGTTCGTGACCTTTTTTTTGACACCTGCCATTAAATGGGCGAATACATAATTCCTTTTTCGGGATTATTAATGAATTTGAATTACCCGGATTTATTTCCCGGTTAATTCGGCTTCGCGCTATTGTGTCGCTGTAATTGGTCATCAAAATATCTGTCCAGATTGGCCAACCCGGACGTAAATCCTTCCCGGAATCCCATTTCCAGGATTTTCCCGAGATCTTCCATCGTTCGAAAGGACAAGACAATAACAACCGTTGTCGTGTTCTCATTGCCATGGAAGGATATCTCCCATTGGGTAGGCGGCATGCTCTCATTGACCCGCCCTTCTTCGTCGCAAAAGGCATCCGTGCTCACTATGGAGCGGCCCGGAACGATGCGGACAAAATCGGCCCGGCACCAATGGGTCTCTTCTTCGGGACCGACCATGGCATAGAGCCAATACCCACCCTCGCGGAAGTCCATGATTTTCGTCCTGGTCACCCAGGGGTTGGGGGCCCACCATTGATCGAGAATGTCGGCCTCGGTCCAGGCCGCCCATACCCGTTCCGGAGGGGCATTGAACGATCGTTCCACCCGGATTTGCCGGTTGGCAGTGTCCACATCGAAACGGAAAAGGAGGGATTTATTCATGTCGGGTTGTTTGTGGTATTCCTGATGGTTTCCAATACCTGGTCGAGCTATCGGAAGCGCAGGGCCAGCTGCTGGCGGAATTGCCGGAGCCACACTTCTACGTCCTCCATCCTGTCTGCAATCAGGTGGTAAATGATCTCCCGGCCCTGCTGTTCCTGGCGAACCAAGTCACAAGCCACCAACAATTGCAAATGCCTGGATACCGCCTGGCGGCTGCTGTCGAAATGAGCTGCTATGGCATTGGGGGTCAAGGCACTCACCGCCAGGAGCAGGAGGATGGAGCGCCGGGTCGGATCCGCCAATGCCTGGAAAATATCTCTTCTGGCTTTCATGACCGTCAATTCGCTACCATTTGGTTGCAAATGTAGGGACTTACTATTGACAGCGCCAAATCCGGGGGAAAATTTTTTCAGGAAGCGTGTGATGGCCGGGCTACCACCCCGCCTCATCTTCAGGTCTTGCCGTCCCTGCCGTGTTCCAAGGGCCTGAAACCTCGTGATTCCAACTTGGCGGTGTCCGGGACTATTATCGGCATATATGCCAATAAATGATATTATCGGCTTAGTAGTAGATAA
This sequence comes from Saprospiraceae bacterium, assembly GCA_024103195.1. Taxonomy (GTDB): domain Bacteria; phylum Bacteroidota; class Bacteroidia; order Chitinophagales; family Saprospiraceae; genus JAGNXB01. The sequence continues at coordinate 5,227 of JAGFIW010000127.1, forward strand.
AGGTTATTTATTCTGTGAGATGACGATTAATTTTGCTTGATGATCCAACAAATTCTTGTCCTACAAATTTGATTTTCTGTGCCGGGTTTATCACATCTGTCATGCCGCAGTGGTCTGTGGAGGAGGATTTCCAAAAAGATGCACTGCCGGGAGCGGGATAATACCTTGGAGTGTTGGAGTGGTTGCTGGTTTTCGGGTTCATCATTCGACAACAATGCCCGGCGACAAGCCAGCTCCTGGCGGCCAGGTCCGAATTCCGGTTTGGCGACCTCTCCAGAGCCAAAGAAAGAAAACAGGTAGCATACATCCTTATCGGAACTTTACTCCATATCGGACCGGCTCTCCTTGTCGGGTCAGCTTGCGTATCTTAATGACCAATTGTGTAACTAAAAAAGATCATGCCTACACCCCCTGCCTCTGTGGACGCTTACATCCAGGGTTTTTCCACGCCTGTCCGGGAGCGACTGGAAGCCCTGCGCGAACTGATCCGTTCCCTGGCGCCCGATGCCCTTGAAGGCATGGCTTACGGCATGCCCTCCTACAAACTGCACAAAAAGCCGCTGGTCTATTTCGCCGGCTTTGACCACCATGTGGGCTTTTATGCATTGCCCTCCGGCCACGCGCAATTCGAAGCCGCCCTGCAACCCTACAAACGGGGAAAAGGCTCCGTCCAGTTTCCGCACGACATGCCCCTGCCTCTCGATCTCATTGCCGACATCGTCCGTTTCCGCATCCACGAAAATGCCTCCCGTACCTGACCG
>JAGFIW010000130.1 GCA_024103195.1 Saprospiraceae bacterium
ATGTTTCCGAAGTGTGAACAGGTTCATGATGACAGGTTTTAGAAAGCGATAAATGATTCACTGTCTCACGAACTGGTCGATGGCGCCTTCCTCTTCCGGACAGGCATGACAAAGGCTGTCCCCGGCAGGTGCATACCTTCCGGCGGCTGTCTTTGAGCCATCTGCCATAAGGGTCTTCCGATTCTTATGGATCAGTTCGCCATTAGTACCGGTGGGAGAGATCGCAGGAAATGCCGGGCGCAAACGGGCCGTTGCCCTGATTGCCCGAGGTGCGGCATGCCTCTGCCTGGCCGTCCGTATGGGACAGCCGGGGATGGGCCGGAATACTTTTCCGGACCAACATGTCGTCTGCGATCCGGCGTGCCGTTTCCGGGCGGGTAAAGACCTGCCTGGCCGGGCACGCCCCGGTGGTTTGGGAATAAATCCCCGCATCAGCGGTACGGCGTGAAATCGGTTTCGGGATGCGGTTAAATCGGAATTCGGGAAGGGAGGGATTGCCGTACCACTCTTCTTCAAGGGGATATACTGATCCGCCGGAAAAAGGTTACGTTCGGATGAAAGTTTTTTTGATATATGCCGGATCTACCAGGTCAAGGCAGGGGCGTATAAGTGATGCGGTACAGACAACCGGCATAATCATCCGACAGCAGGAATGAACCATCGGGCAGCATTTCCAGATCGACAGGCCGGCCCCAGCAACGGTCTCCCTGGAGCCAACCGGTGACAAACGGCACATAGGAGGGGCCGCCTTCCGACAGGGGATCCACCCGCATGACCCGGTAACCGACCGGCACGGTGCGGTTCCAGGATCCGTGTTCGGCGACAAGGATGTGATGGCGCATACTGTCGGGGAACATCGGACCGCGGACAAACGCCATGCCCAGCGGAGCCACATGGGCACCCAGGCGACGTACCGGTGGTGTGAAGGAATCACAGGGCTTCAGGTGTCCGAATTCGGGATCCGGCAGGTCGCCCTGATGACAATAAGGGTATCCGAAATGCAGATGATCGGCGGAGGCGCGGTTGAGTTCACAGGCGGGCAGGTCATCCCCCAGCCAATCCCTTCCGTTGTCGGTAAACCAAAGCTCGCCGGTGCCGGGATGCCAGGCAAACCCGACTGTATTGCGGATGCCGCGGTGGACGATTTCCATGCCGGTCCCATCGGGGTTCATCCTGGTGATGGAGGCATAAACGGGGTCGTCGCGCAGGCAATTATTGCAGGGAGCGCCGACGGGCACGTACAATTTTCCATCCGGACCAAACGCGATGTACTTCCATCCGTGGTGCTTGTCAGTCGGAAAATCCGCATATACGGTGACAGGATCCGGCGGGTCATCCAGATGGCGGAGGATGTCGGGCAACCGGAGGATGCGGGACACCGCCGAGACATAAAGATCCCCGTTGTGCCAGGCTACACCCGCCGGCATGGAGATGTCTTCAGCCAGGAGCCAGCGCCGGTCGGCCTGTCCGTCTCCATCGGTGTCGCGCAAGGCCCAAACGCGCCCGTCGCTCCGGGAGCCGGTAAAAATGGTACCGTCAGGCGCTACGGAAAGACCCCTGGCATCGGGAATGCCGGATGCCCAAACGGCGATCGAAAATCCCGGATCGGTCATCAATAAGGACACGGGAAGACCGGAAGTATCCCCCTTTGCTTCGGCCGGCTGCGCCTTAAACCGGGTAGGAAGGTTTATGCCGCAGGATTGACAGGCGGTAGTGACCAACAGCACGCCGAGGAAAAAAAAGGTGGGCAAGAGAGGCATTGGTCACCGGTTTATACGGATAACGTTTTCGCTGACCGGTCTATTGACCGTTCTTGACGGCTTCCCGGCGGTAAAAAACAAATCCGTTTTTTCGTCCGATCTCCCGGATTTCGGGATTTTCCTGCAATTTGTCCGTTTTGTGGATTTTGGCTACAAAATAAACGGGCTTGTCCACCGGGCCGGTCAACAGCCAGTCCTGGTCATGGGACTCTGGGCGAGTCAATCCCGGTTTACGGGTGTAAAAAAGATGGCCGTAGGTCTTGTAGCCTACCGGGCGCACATAGGCATCTTCGCCCTGCCGTTGTTCAAAAAATTCCATGGCGGCGGCCTGGCTGTAGCCTTCCACTTTGCGGATTACGGCCACAAGGGTGGCCATGACAAAAACGGCCGTTCCCAAAAACAAAAACGGGATGCCCCATCGCAAATTGGCGGTGCGGAAAAAACGGAGGGAAAAAAAGAGGACGACCGCCAATACAACAGCGGGTATCGACTCCCAGCCGGTCCAGTTGATGTCTGCCTCGAGGTTGGCTGCTCCGAAGGGGTCATTCCGGAAAAGGGGCTGGAGATATTCGATGTGCATGCCTGCCCAGGGCAGGGACGCTACGGCAAGGGCATAAATGGCTCCCAGGGCGATCAATCCGGTTTGCATCCACCGGTTGAAGGCGAGGCGACCTTCCCACCATTCCTGTATGACGACAGCGGCCATGTACGTCATGGGCAGGTAGCACATGGAGGAATAATGAACGATTTTGGATTTGACAATGGTGAACAGGACAAGCACCACCCAAAACAGGATTTTCATCCACAATAAAAAATCCCTGCGGTGTTCGGGCATTCCGTTTTCCAGAGGGAAAAAACTGCGGATGGCAAAAACGGAAGCCGGAAAAACGCCGACGAGAAGTACGACAAAAGGATAGCCCGGAAATCACCGGTGTCCGGCGTCAGGGGTGCTGAACAGGCGGTATTGGTATTTGTTGAATTCCGTGATGAACCAGGGCCCGTTTTTCCAGGTCTCCAGTCCGTACCACACCAACATCACTGCGGCAGCCGCCAGGGTGTATGCCAGGAAATGCCAGGGCATGGCATACCACCGGAACCGTTTGATGACCCAGTACACCCCCATGGTCAATGCGGCGATCAAAAAAGCCACGGGACCTTTGGTCAGAATGCCCAATCCGATAGCGAGGCCTCCTGCCAGGAGATAAAACCAGGGCCCCTGCGCGAGGCGCAGGCCGGACATACCGTCTTTTTTCCAGTAAAAAAGAATGAATCCGTACAGGCCGAGAAAAATGAAAAAATTGAACCAGGGATCGATAATCCCCGATTTGGCATACAGGAAGGGGAGCACACTGCCCATATAGGCCAATGCCCAGAAAAAACCGAAGCGGGAATTGTGCAGCCGGCATCCGATGAGGTACAACACGATCAGGGTGAGTATCCCGTTGATCGCGTTGGGCAGTCGCGCGGCGAATTCCCCGATTCCGAACACATGCATGGCGCCGGCCTGCATCCAGAAATAGAGGGGAGGTTTTTCCCAGAAGGGTTTGAAATTGACATGCACGCGGAGGTAATCGCCGAGGACGATCATCTCGCGACTGATCTCCGCAAAATTGATTTCGTCCCAGTCAAAGAGACGGACGCCGCCAAGTCCCGGTAAAAAAAACAGCGCGCCCAGCCCCGTGAGGAGAAGGATGTTTTTGGTTTTGACGGAAGACGTGAACGGCATCAGGGTTTTTTCTTGGTAGAAAACCAACCCAAAACACGGCTGACAAAATCGTCATTGATGCCGAAGGCGCTTTTCAACCATGTGTAAAAAGCCACGGCTTTTTTGTCGAGCCAAATCAACAGGCCTTTCAAGCCGTCACCGGGCCTGGCGCGGTAGTTGGTGGATCGCATCGGGGGAGGTGCCGTTTCCTCGGTAAAATAATACAGCGCGATGCTTTTCCGGGTCATGTCCTCAGGGCATTCGACGGGATCGGGGAAGCCGTGGTAGGAATCCTCGTCGGTGTTGAAAACGACGGCGCGATTGAACACCGGCATGATCCGGCTGGTGCAACGGCTCATGTCGCGTTCCCAAAGTTCGAGGGCGCCTCCGTATTCGTCTTTCCAGCCTTCATTCAGGTACAGGATGAGGTTGACCCGGCGGCGCCAGTGGCGGCGGTGGGGATGCACGGTAAAATCGGCGTGCACATTCAGATATCCACCGCGGCGGCTTTGGTGAAGTCCTCCGCCTTCGAGCGAATCGTCGGCCATGAGTCCGGGGATGCCGGTGAGCTCGCTGAGGAAGGCGACGAATTCCGGTTGATTGAATTCCCGGATGAGCGCCCGGATATAAGGCGGCAGGAGCTCCATTTTATTGAGCCCGTGCTTGCGTTCATTGACGTGGACATAATGGATCCATCCGGCATCCTGAACGGCCGGGAAGGCCTCCATGGCTTTGCGCGCCACTTCTTCCTCCAGAAACCGGTCCATGTGGATGTGGGGATAGGGCGAGGCTGCCGCGTATTGGGGACGCAGGCGGGGTAGTTGTTCCAGCAAACGGTCCAGAGGGACCATGGTCAGGGTTTCAGCAGCGGGGTACATAACGCGATATTGGTGCGAAGATAGCGCCTGGGGCTTGGATGTGCGAAGCGGAGAGGGGAGCTCGTTTCCGGTCAATGCCGGATGGGCGGGGCGGCGATCCGGAAGGCGTCGGGGAGTACCGTGATCCGGCAAGGGGTTTCGCCCAGCCATTCGCCATCGGCTTCCACTCCCATGACCGGATGTCCGGCAGGGCGGATGTCCAGATCTCGGGCCAGCAAGGTCTCCACCCCTTTCACCCGGCCAATGGAGCCGGTGTAAAATCGCCACATATGGAGCAGGATGCGGTACAACGGGAGGTCACCGGCGATGGTGATGGCCAGGAATCCCTGGTCCGGTCTTGCATGGGGGGTGAGGCGCATGCCGCCTCCGCTATAGGGGCAAATGCCGGCATTGATCGTGTAGAAGGATCCGGTCCACGAGCGGTGATCGGCAGTCACGTCGGCTTGCTGGGGGCTGTAATGGAAGAGCCATTGGAGGACACGGAGGATATAAATGAACGGATGTCTTTTGGTCGCGGGCTTTTCTTCCACCTTCCTGACGATCCAGGCATCATAGGCCAGACCGGCCACGTTGGCAAAATACCGGTGCCGGCTTTGTCCATCCCGTTGATAGTCTATCCTCCCTGCGGCATGGGCTTGGACCGGCCAATGGGAGGACTGCCGGATCCATCGCTGTGGATCGGAGGGGATGCGCCACCACCGGGCCCAGTCGTTGCCCGTCCCGCAGGGCAACAGGCGGAGTACCGGCAACCGATCTATCGGGAGGCCGCTCCGGAGCAGTCCGTTGACCGCTTCATGCACCGACCCGTCGCCACCGAGGATGACGATCGAGGAGAATCCTTCCCGGCAGGCCTGCTCCGCCATATCGGCTATCCGACCCGGTGCGTCGGAGAAGCGAATTTCGAAGGCCGGACCGGCCTTGCGGAGCAATGGTTCCAGGATGCCCCATTTTTCGAGTGCTTTGCCGCGCCCCGCTCCCGGATTGATGAGCAAAAGCCACGGCAGCCCTCGGGGATCGTCCGCATGAACCATCCGGCAAATTCGCACTTTTGTCCGAAAAGGCCGGCCGTTGCTCGAAAGAGCAAGGGCGGTATGGTTTTCATGTCCTAATTTGGCCCCCAAACCCTGCATATGGCCAATATCCTGGAGCTTTCACACGTGGTCAAGACCTACCAGACGACGGTTGCCGTGGACGACGTGTCCTTTGCCATGCCGGAAGGAAGCATATTCGGACTCCTCGGTCCCAATGGCGCCGGCAAAACGTCGCTCATCCGGATCATCACCTCGATCACCCGGGCCGACCAGGGTACCGTGCTCATCCAGGGAGAGCCCCTGCACGGCGACCATCCCGAGATAATCGGGTATATGCCGGAGGAGCGCGGCTTGTATAAAAAGATGAAAGTGGGGGAGCACCTCCTTTATTTGGCACGGCTCAAAGGCCTGTCCCCTGTCGAGGCCCGAAAAGCGATAGATCAATGGCTGGAAAAATTCGACATCGCCGACCGGTTGAACAAAAAGGTCGAGGAATTGAGCAAGGGGATGCAACAAAAAATACAATTTATCGCCACCGTCGTCCACAGACCCAAACTCATCATTCTGGACGAACCTTTTTCCGGCCTGGATCCGATCAACACCAATCTGATCAAAGACGAGATATACCAACTCCGGGCGCAAGGCGCCAGCATCATTTTTTCCACGCACCGGATGGAGCAGGTGGAAGAAATCTGCGAACGGATCGTTTTGATCCATCGCGGACGCAATGTCCTTGAAGGCAATGTGGCAGAAATTCGACAGGCCAGAAAGCAAAACCTGTTCCGGTATTCCTTTGAAGGGGAATTGCCGGAATCTATTCGTCAATCGGTGGAGGTGGTATCCGAAAGAAATGGACAAATTGTAGTCCATTTTCAGAACGACCGCGAATCGAATGTATTCCTGCGCCGATTGATGGATCACCAGGTGTATGTCACGGATTTTACGGAGATCCTTCCTTCCCTCAATGAAATATTCATTCGCACCGTCGGGGAGAATGCCCCGACCTTGACGTCCAACACTCCTGCCGTATGAACAAACTGTGGCTCATCATACGCCGCGAATATCTTTCGCGTGTCCAGAAACGCTCCTTTGTCCTGACGACACTGCTGACCCCTCTGGCGTTTCTGGTCTTTTTCATTTTTATCGGGTTCATCATGAATTACGAAGGGGATGAAGGCCGGAAAATTGCGGTGGTGGATGATACCGGAATGCTCCGTGGCGCCATCCGAGATGCCTCCCGGCTCACCTTTGTTTTTCCCAAGGCGCCACTCGACAGCCTCAAAGCACAGGCCACCAGCGGCACATACAGCGGGGTGCTGGTCATACCGCCGCTGAGCGACATCCAAAGCAGGGAGCACACGATCCAGTATTACAGTGACGATCAGTTGAGTCTGGATGCCGAAATGGCCATTCGTGAAGCCGTTGGCAGCCGGGTGAGGGATTACAAAATGGTGACCCTGCAACTCGATCCCCAGGTCATCGAGAATCTCGACACGCGTATCCGGATTGACCCCCGGCCCATTGCCGATGCCTCCCGCGAACTCTCCTCCCTCCGCACCGCCATAGGCGCCGGAATCGGTTTTGTCATGGGCATCATCATGTATCTGGGGGTTTTCATTTACGGCATGATGATTATGCGCAGCGTCATGGAAGAAAAGACCAACAGGATTGTGGAAGTCATGATTTCCTCGGTACGCCCGTTTCAGCTCATGATGGGAAAAATCATTGGCGTAGGAGGCGTGGGTCTCACCCAATTCCTGGTGTGGATGATCGTCATTCCCGTCATTTCCATGCTGGTTCAATTGATCTTCGGATTTGAAGCCGGCAATATGGCCACGGTGACCACAACCGACTCGATTCATCCCGACGACATGCAGGCGATGGTGGCGCTGGGCATGCAGGAACTCGGACGGATTGAATGGTGGCTGATCCTGCCTTTGTTCCTGCTCTATTTCCTCTGCGGATACTTGTTGTACGCCTCCTTGTTTGCGGCAGTTGGTTCGGCGGTTGGCGATGACATCGGGGAAAGCCAGAGCCTGACTTTACCCATTTCCATCCCGGTGCTGATCGCTTTCTATATCATGATGGTTTCTGTCCGGTCGCCGCACAGTTCACTGGCCGTTTGGGCGTCCATCTTTCCGCTGTTTTCCCCGATTGTCATGCCATCCCGGTTGGCTTTTGATGTGCCGTGGTGGCAAATCCTTCTGTCGGTCGTCCTCCTGCTGGCCACAGTGTGGTTTTTTGTTTGGCTCAGCAGCCGGATTTACAGAGTGGGCATTCTCATGTATGGCAAAAAAGTGACACTGAAAGAATTGGGCAAATGGCTCTTTTACCGGGATTGATACCTTAAGATGGCAAGGGATTAAGCCATGGTGATCCGCAGTGCCTTTCCGGGATCCCGCAAGGACCATGGGCTCATTGCTGGTACGTCCATAGCCCATGTCATCCCGTCAGGTGCGGGCCAGGACGAATTCAGCAGGAATGTCTCAGGCCAAATCCGTAGCCAAGCGTTTTACAGGACGACAGAAACATGAAAGGCTGTTTGATTACCGGCGGTCCGTGGTGGAAAATGATTCCATCCCATTACCAGGGGATGGCCTTGTTTCCGTTTGTTCTTGTCCGATCCCCCAAACCCTCTGGTCGGCTGTTGCGGCATGAACGCATTCACCTGCAGCAACAACTCGAGCTGGCCATCCTACCCTTTTATTTGTGGTACCTGGGTGAGTACCTCTGGTTCCGCTTGCAGGGTCATTCCCATCACCGCGCCTATCGGAAAATCCGATTCGAACGGGAAGCCTTTGCCTGTGATGACATTCCCGACTATTTACACCATCGTCCCCTATGGGCATTTATGGCTTTCGCACGATGAATCCGTGGTCTCATACTTCACGAGCGAAGTCCGGGACGTAAAGCCTGACCAGGAATGATATGTTTGGCGCATCCTCCCCTGGTGCCTACCGCACCACCTTCACATCGCCCTTGTACACGCGTACGCTGCCGTCGGACATCTCCAGCTCGATGACATAGACATAGACTCCCGGATCCATCGCCCGGCCCCGGAAGGTGCCGTCCCATCCCGCCGACGGATCATTGACGGGCAATTGACTCTCCTGGTAAAGCGCATTGCCCCAGCGGTCGTACACCGCCAGATTTCTCACCGCGCGCACCTGCGCGTTGCCGTACACGGCAAAGACATCGTTGATCCCGTCCCCGTTGGGCGAGAAGCTGTTGGGGATATACACGGCGGGGAGGTCGGTGTCCCGCAGGGTGATCTGCAACCCGTCCGTCGCCGTACATCCCGCTGCCGTCCTCCCCTGCACGGATACCCATTGCGACACCGTCACCGGACCCACGTCGGTGGCCGCACAGGTGGCGCATGACAGGGGATCGGTGGCCGACCACAGCACCTGGGTCAGGGTCTGGGGCGACTGGACATCGAGCGGCACGAAGGCCCCCGGATCGACCACGGCATCCGGGCCGGCGTCGAGGGTGAGGCTCTCGCCGGGCGTTATCAGCAGTCCCTCCCAGGCGCGGGTGCAGCCGTTGGCATCCTGCACGGCAAGGGTGTAGGTGCCCGGTGCAAGTCCCGCGAACACCGGCGCCAACTGCCAGGGACCGGCGTCGAGGCGATACTGCCAGGGCGGCGCGCTGCCGCTGGTGGCCGCGAGCGATAATTGACCGTCCGCTGCGCCGGCACAGCGCTCCGGCAGGACCTCCGGGACGCCCTCCAGCACGGTGTATGTGTAGGGTCGGATCACCAGGCTGTCGCAGCCCGAAGTGGCCGTCAGCAGGGTCGTGTCGGCCACCGGTCCGGTCGGCTCACAGCGGATGGATGGCGGCAGCACCGTCATGGACTGGGCGGCCCAGGTGACCGTCTCGATCACCACCGAGTCGCAGGGGGCATTGGCCATGGGCAGGATCCGGACGAACACCCCCGTCTGGGCGCTGTCGCAGGAGGTCCTCACCAGAAAGGTGGTATCCGTACCCACCCATTGGATGGATCGCGTCACCACGCTGTCGCAGCCGTGTTGGTTGGTCAGGGTGATGACCTCGTACACCGCCCCGGCGGGATCGCAGGTGGTGCCGCTCACCAGCACCGAGTCCGGCGGC
>JAGFIW010000202.1 GCA_024103195.1 Saprospiraceae bacterium
ACCATCTGGCTGATCCGCAGGTTGGCCTGATGGGGAATGAGCATGGTCAGATCGGAAGGGGTGTGGCCGGTCTCCCGGAGGACTTCCATGACGACTTCCGGAAATTTCTGCACGGCCATTTTGAAGACAAACTGGCCTTCCATATTGGGAAAAATCATGCCGTCGTCTATCATTTTCTGCGTCAGGTAGATGCCGCCGAATCGGGATGCCGGATAACCGAAATCCACAGGCTCGCCCATTTTCCGGAAGTGGTATCCGCCATGTGATCCCGGATTGATAAAGGCCAGTTTTTCGGCATGGGTACCATCCGCATGCAGGCGGCTGGTCAGTATGCCCCGGTCGGGATCTTCGGTGGGTTGCAGGACGACAGCGCCGGCGCCATCGCCGAAGATCACGGTCACATGGCGACCCCGGGTGCTGAAATCCAGGCCCATGCTGTGCATTTCGGCCCCCACCACCAGGATGTTGCGGTACATGCCCGAACGGATGAACTGGTCGCCGATGCTCAGCGCATAGACTAATCCCGTGCACTGGTTGCGGATGTCCAGGGCACCGGCGTCCTTGCCGGTGATGCCCAGCTCCCGCTGGAGGAGTACACCACATCCGGGAAAATAATAGTCGGGACTCAGGGTGGCAAAAATGATGAAGTCGATTTCCTCCGGGGTGGTACCCGCCCGTTCCATAGCGATTTTGGCGGCCGCTGCCCCCATCGTCGTCGTGGTCTCCTCATGCTTTCGACCATACCTCCGTTCCCGGATGCCGGTCCGCTCCTGGATCCATTCGTCCGATGTATCCATGACGGAAGCGAGGTCGTCGTTGGTGACCGCCGTATCAGGCAGGTATTTGCCGATGCCGGCAATATGGGAACGAATCATGACAGCCGATTTTTTGCCAAGATAAGCAAAGCCACCAGCAGTCCGTCAGCGTCAGAAAAGGTCGTAGCGGCAAAATTCCGCTTCCAGAGGCCCGTTGAATACGGGGAATCGGGCGCTGTCCTTCAAACCGATCTGGTGCATGGCCTCTTTGTTGGCCGAGAGTATCCAGGCCGTACAACCGGTAAAGTCCTTTTTGAGCTTGTCGCCTATACGGCGGTAATAAGTGCCTGCCTCCTCCAGGGGAATGCGTTCATCGTACGGAGGATTGAGAAATACGGTCATGGGGCGGGAAGGAGGGGGCAGCGCAAAGAAATCGCGCACCTCGGTACGTACCCATTCCGACAGCCGGGCAATACGGATATTGCTGCGGGCACCTTCTAAAACATCCGGGTCAATGTCATAGCCCTGGAGAATCATCGTTTCCGGCGGTTCCTTTTCAGTCATTTCCTTTTTGATCCGGCGCCACAGTCCGGGATCAAAGTCCGTCCACCCCTGAAATCCGAACCGGCCCCGACGGATTTGGCTGGGCCGTTCCATGGCCCACTCGCCGGCTTCCAGCAGAAGCGTGGCCGCTCCGCACATGGGGTCCACCAACGGCTGTCCGGGATCCCATTCAGCGAGGCGGAGCAGACCGGCCGCCAGGACTTCGTTGAGGGGGGCATGGCCCCCAAACCGCCGGTAACCGCGCACGTGCATGCTGCCGCCCACTGCATCGAGCGCAATGTCCACCTGGTCCTCGTGGATGTGCAGGTTGAGGCGGATGTCCGGCATGTCCCGGTCCACGGACGGACGGCGACCCGTCTCCTTCCGGATCCGGTCACAGAGAGCATCCTTCATCACGAGGGCCGGGTAGTTGGTATGCGGGAACATCCGCGAATGCACCACGCCGGTGATGGCAAATGTCTGGTCGGGTCCCAGCACTTTGCGCCAGGGCAAATCCAGAACACGACGGTAGAGATCATCGGGTTGACGGATCGAAAACGAACTGAGGGGCTCCATGACGCGGAGGGCCGTGCGCAATCCGTAGCAACAGCGGTAAAGGAGATCCGGCCCGCCTTCAAACCGGACCATCCGGTTTCCCCGCTGGACATGGCGGGCGCCGAATGCCTGCAATTCGGATTCCAGCAAATGTTCTAGACCTCCCAGCGTGGTGGCCAGGTAGATGCGTTCCTTTCCCACGGCGGAAAGATAGGAAGAATGGCCCCGTCCGGACGGGATCAGGTCTTGCGCTTCTTTTTGCGCGCGGCCGGGAAGAGAACGTTGTTCAGGATGAGCCGGTATCCCGGCGAATTGGGATGCAGGGTCAGGTCGGTCTCCGGATCGCCTACATAATGCCGGTAATCTTCAGGGTCATGACCTCCGTAAAAGGTCCAGAACCCTTCTCCGTGTTCGCCGTGGATATAGCGCACTTCCCCCGCGGCCTTGTTTTCTCCCAGGATGAGCACGCTGGGTTTGACAAATTCCTGACCAAACGCGGTGGATTGCCCCATGAACCCTTTGATGGTCCGGGTGTGGTTTTGGGTAAGCATGGTGGGCACAGGGTCCCATTTGGCCGAAAATTCGAACAGGTTGAAATAATCCGTTTGCGGATTCCTCGCATCGTTCTGGTCAATGGTGGAATACTCGTACTGCAGCGGATCAGTGACCAGCCGGTAATTTTGGAAGGCGAAGCCTTTGGAAAAATCCAGTCTGGCCTGGGCATTGCGATCCATCGGGTCACCGTCGTACATGGATTCACAGATGTCCACGCCCTCGGCCGCCAGGGCGATGTCGTAGGTGTCCGTGGCCGAACACATGGCGAACATGAATCCCCCGCCACCTACATAGTCCCTGATCGTGCGGGCTACTGCGAGTTTCAGTTGGGAGACCTTGGCGAATCCGAGATCCACCGCCAGCGCTTCCATGCGTTTTTGGTTGTCGCGATACCTGGGCTGCGTGTGGTAGTTGCGGTAAAATTTGCCGTACTGGCCCGTGAAATCCTCGTGGTGCAGGTGAAGCCAGTCGAACCGGGCCAGTTGCCCGCCGAGGACCTCCCGGTCATAAAGCGTTTCGTACGGTATTTCGGCATAGGTGAGCACCAGGGTCACCGCATCGTCCCACGGCTGGATGCGCATCCCTTTTTCATCCACTTCGGGCGTGTACACGGCAATACGAGCCGCTTTTTCCAGCTTCCCGGCCTCCTGGTTGACTTCAGGATGGGAAATTTCGGCGAGGATTTGCTGGAATTGGCCATCCGGAATGACCTCGAAGTTGACGCCCCGCGTATGGCACTCCCGCTCGAACAAGGGATTGTGGGGAAAAGCAAAACTACCCCCCCGGTAGTTGAGCAGCCACCAGGCTTCCACCCCCTGATCCAATACCCAGTAAGTAATGCCGTAGGCTTTGAGATGCTGGCGCTGCGCTTCGTCCATGGGCAACAGCATGTAGGCAGCATGAAGCGGCACGGAAGCGCTCACCCACAAAATCATCCACAGGGCAAGTCGGGGCAATAAGTTTGAAAACATGGGCTCTGGAGTTGCTCGAAGGGTATAACGGCGATTGCTTCCATTTAGTTATCCCGGCCGGTGCCTCCTCAGGACCTGTTTTTTCCCGGCAGGCATAACTTTACCCGGCGCTTCACGTTTCATCCCATAAACCCCGAAATTGGGCTCTCTGCTACTTTCTTACCCCTGGTGGTATGTGCCGGGTTGTTTGCTGGCGGGTGCGGTGGCTGCCGTTCTGCTCTATTACAGGGAGAAGACCTTTGCCGGCAAACCCCTCTCCCTGCGAGCCGGACTGGCCCTGCTGCGGGGTTTCAGCGTGGCTGTGCTGTGTTTCCTGCTCCTGGGTCCCATGCTCAAAATGGTGGATTCGGAAGTGCGCAAGCCCCTGGCCGTCATTTTGCAGGACGCCTCCCAGTCCGCCGGGGCCGCACTGGGTGAAGAAGGCCGAAAATCCGTCGACCGCCAACTGGCCGACCTGTCATCCGCCATGTCCGGCGATTTTGAAGTGGTGACCCTGGCTTTCGGATCCACTGTCCGTCCCGGTCCTGCCGAAACCTACGAAGACAAAGAGTCCGATATCGAAGAGGCTCTGCGCTACACCCGCGAGGTGTTCGATCCGCAAAGGCTTGGAGCGGTCATCCTGATGACGGACGGTGTGTACAACCGGGGGGGACATCCCCTGTATGCGCCTGTAGCGCTGCAAGCGCCCGTGTACACCGTCGGGTTGGGCAATCCCGAGCCGGTCAGGGACCTGGCCATCAAGCGTCTTTTTCACAACAAAATAGCCTATAAGGGAGACAGGTTTACCGTTCAGCTCGACCTGAGCGCCTATAATGTGGCCGGGGAACGAAGTGAACTCCAGATTTCCGAAATCACCTCCGGCGGCATCAGGGTGATCGAAAAGCAACCGGTCGTCATCGGAGAATCCCCCTATTTCGAAACCCGTGAGATCGTCCTTGAAGCGACCCAGCCGGGCGTCCGGCGCTTCCGGTTCCAACTCAATGCCCTGAACGGGGAACGCAATACCGGCAACAACACCAGGGATATGTTTATCGAGGTGCTGGACGCCCGGCAGAAGATCCTCCTGGTGGCCGATGCCCCCCATCCGGATATCGGCGCCCTCCAACGCAGCCTCGCCGAAGGCCGCAATTATCAGGTGGATGTGCGTTTGACCAACGAAAAAGGCAAACCGGTGCAGGGATATGACCTGGTCATTTTTCACCAGGTACCCTCCGTCCGCCAAAGCGCCACCCCGCTGATTCAGGAATGGCGGCAAGCCCGTGTCCCCGCATGGTTTATCCTGGGCAAACAGACGGACCTTCAGGCCTTCGGCGCCGCGCAGGATCTGGTCAGGATCTCCGGAGACGGCCGCAACATGAACGAGGTGACGGCACAGACCGTGCCTGCCTTCAGTTTGTTTACCCTGAGTGAGGAGCTGGTACGCCGTCTGCCCCAGTTTCCGCCTTTGCAGGCGCCATTTGGCACCTACCAGACCTCCGCCACCGCCCGGTTGCTCGCGCAGCAACGCATCGGCGCTGTTTCGACCGATTTTCCGCTGTGGGTAATGGGGGAAGAACAGGGCCTGAAAACAGGTATTCTCACCGGGGAAGGGATATGGAAGTGGCGACTGTTTGATTACCTCCAGCATGAAAACCACGACCTGGTGGACGAACTCGTACGCAAAACCGTCCAGTACCTGGCCCTGAGGGAGGACAAGCGGAGGTTTCGCGTCATCC
>JAGFIW010000204.1 GCA_024103195.1 Saprospiraceae bacterium
ATTGAATACAAACTACCAAAAATTTTAACCTTTAGTCGCAAAGCCGACCATTCATCGGCTCGGACTTGGTGAGTATGTACCGGTCTGCACCATCCAGACCGAAAGGCCAGCCCGCCACCAACGGCCAGGGAAAGAAGGTCCCGGTCTTTGCAGGTCTGACCATACCGTCCGGAAGAAACCCCAGATTCCCTATATTGTCCTGCCAACGGTCGGGATCATGAAAACGCCTTCGCTCCAGGAGCACCTTTTCGGTGTTCTGCTTGAGCGGTACCCTTCGCGTACCGAGCTCGTAGATGACCTCTGCAAAATCCTATCCCTCGGGAAGGATGCCATCTACCGCCGGCTGCGCGCCGAATCCATCCTCACCCCGGATCAAATGGCCCTGCTCGCCCGCCATTACCGCCTGTCGCTCGACAGCCTGATCTTCCGCGAGACGAATACCGTCCTGTTCACCTTCAACGCCTTTGACAAAGAAGTCAAGTCCTTCGATGATTATTTCCAGGGTATCCTCGACCACCTCAAGAAATTACTCACCATCCCGGATGTGCGGATCTGGTACGCCAGTCTGGAAATCCCCATTTTCTATTATTGTTTCTACCCGGAGCTCATCGCCTTCAAACTGTACGTGTGGGGCCGCGCCATCTGGGACATTCCCTTTACCAGACAGACGCCATTCCGGCCCGACCTTATCCCCCCTTCCGCCCTGGAACGGGCCGGCGAACTCCTTCAGCTCTATTTGCAGATCCCCTCCCTCCAGATGTGGAGTCTGAACATTTTCGACAATACCCTCAACCAGATCGCCTATCACTGGACCAGCGGACAGATCCGGGATCGCGAGGACGCGTTGATGCTTCTCGACCGGTTGGAGCAACTGACCCACCATATGGGCGAAATGGCGGCTGCCGGCGCCAAAATGGCGGTGGGTTCTTCACGACACCACGCGTCCCTCGAATTGTTCCACAACGAAATGATCTATACCAACAACACCATCCTCGTGGAATCGCCCTGGTTCAATGGCGTATTTTCAGCATTCGGCAATCCGAATTTTTTATTCAGCAATGACGACCGGATTGTGGCCTACACCCGGCATTGGTTTGAAGGGGTATTGTCGCGTTCGCAACCCCTGACGCTGGGGTCGGAAAAGCACCGCAACTGGTTTTTCGGCCAATTGCGCGAAAAAGTACAGACCGCCCGCAAGCGCATGGCTGGTGAGGTGTTGCCCTGAATACCGTACGTTGGTCAGTCTTCCTTGTCTTCTTTGTGGTCTTTGCGTTTGCGCTCGGAAATCCGGCTTCCGTTTTCCAGTTTGCGCGACACGGCAGAGTAAGGGCCGCTCACTACTTTTTCTTCCCCGGTGAGGCCCGAGCGGATCTCGATGTAGCTGTCATCCTGGATGCCGGTGGTGACCTCCTGCATGCGGACGGTATCGCCGGATACGACAAACACCACTTCCCTGATGATGCCGGACTGGGCTTTCCGTTCGGGCGCGCCCTCTTCCTCTTCTTCCTCTGACTTCTTTTCCTTTTTTTCCTCGCGGGTGGTCACAGCGGGAATGGGGACACAGAGGACGTTGTCTGTCCGGTTGGTGAGGATGTCCACAGTAGCCGACATGCCCGGACGGAACGGAGTCTTGCGCGTTTTTTCGGTGATGTCGGCATAACTGGCGGGGTCGATCAGGACCTTCACCACGAAATTGGTCGCCTGGTCGGCAGACACTGCAGCCGTCCCACCGGTAGCGCTGCCGGCGGTATGGGCGATTTGGGTGACGGTCCCTTTGAACAGACGGCCGAGGTAGGCATCGACCTCAATCTCTGTCTCGTCGCCGACCGAGACGCGCAGGATGTCGTTTTCGCTGACATCCACATGGGCTTCAATTGCGCCGAAGTCGGCGATACGCAGGATTTCGGTCCCGGCCATCTGTATGGTGCCCACGACGCGTTCCCCTTGTTTGACATTGAGCAGGGAGATGACGCCGCTGATAGGGGCGACGATGGAAGTGCGGCGTAGATTGGTGCGTATCTCTTTGAGGGAGGCCTCGGCGCTGCGCACGCCGAATTCGGATCCGCGCGCCAGTTCCTGAGAAGCGCGGATACTGGCTTCGGAAGCCCTCAGGTTGGCCTCCAGACCGCGGAGGGCAGCCAGGCTCTGTTCGTATTCGACGTCGGAGATGACCTTTTCCTTGTGCAGTTGCTCATTGCGCCGGTGCAGGTCGCGTTGGTTGGCGAGTTGGGCTTCTATTTGTTCCCGTTGCGAGCGGGCCTGCTCGATGACGGCTTTGGTATTGGCCGCCTGGGCCCGGGCGGAATTGACGCTGGCCTCTCCCCGTTCCACGGCGGAGAGATAAGCCTCGGGGTCGATCTTGGCCAGCAACTGGCCGGCGCGGACGGTGTCTCCTTCCTCGATGTACAATTCAACCACCTCACCGGAGACGTCCGAGCTGACCTTGACTTCCGTGCGCGGGTAAATGCGTCCGCTGGCGGATACCTTCTCCTGGATGGATCGGCGCTCCACAG
Organism: Saprospiraceae bacterium; assembly: GCA_024103195.1. GTDB lineage: Bacteria > Bacteroidota > Bacteroidia > Chitinophagales > Saprospiraceae > JAGNXB01. The sequence continues at coordinate 2,514 of JAGFIW010000204.1, forward strand.
GGCTGATATCCACATCTTCGCCCTTGGGGCGCGACTTTCCCTTGATGGCGATCGCGATGATCAGAATGACGAGGATCGCTCCGAGGATGTAATAAATGCGGCGTTTTTTGGCCGGGGTTGCCATAGGGTTCAATCGTTGAGGGTGATGGGTTTGCCGAGATAGAAGTCCAGTACCTTCATCCTGAAAAGGTATTCGTACCGGGCGATGACCAACTGATTTTCGGCGGTGTCGAGGCTGGTTCTGGCCGTGACCAGTTCCAGGGCGTTTGTGGCGCCCAGCTCAAACCGGCGCGATACCGCGTCGAAGGCCGCACGTTGGGACATGGCCGCTTCCCGGGCCGAAACATATTGGCCGCGCGCGGCGCGGGCTGTCTGATGGGCGGTCTCGATTTGTATGCGCAGTTGCCGGCGGGCTTCTTCGCTGCCGATGACGGCCTGCTCGTGGGTGATGCGGGCCTGCTGCATGCCGATACGGGAGGTGTGGTTGTTGTAGATGGGCACCGACACGTTGACCCCCAGGCTTTTGCCGAAATTGCGCTCCAGCTGGTCCACAAAGGAGAGCGTATTGAATTTGACACCCTGCAAACTGTAGGTCGCCAGCATGCGTTCCTCCCCGTCCAGCAAAACAGGTTGGGCAATCCCCGGCACCAGCATGGCCTCCGACAGATCGGGACGGGCATAGTCGAGGAAATTGTTGGAATAGGCATTGGAAAGTCCGCCGAACAACCGGACGGAGGGGAGCAGCCCTGAGCGGGCAATGGATTCTCCGAGGGCGGCGCTTTTCTCCCTCATTTCGGCGGCGCGTATCACGGGTTGGTGGACGAGGGCGTACCGGTAAATTTCAGCCGGGTCCATGGTGGCAGGGTCGGGCAGCCGGTCCGCGTCAAAGGGAGGCCGGTCTATCCGGATGTCGGCGCCCGGCTCCAGGAGAAGCACCTGCTTGAGACCGAGGTAGGCGAGGTCGCGTTCATTTTCGCGAAGCAAG
>JAGFIW010000266.1 GCA_024103195.1 Saprospiraceae bacterium
TGGATTTGGATGATACCCATGAAAGGGGAGGACGGAGGTCCGCTGATGAGTATAGGCTTTGTCTCTCATCCCGATCATTTTGACGGAGAGGTCCACAACATGAAGCAATTTCTCGAGCAGGTGGACCGGACCCACCCCGTGATCGGAGAGCTGGTACGCAGCGGGGAAATCGTGGACACCCAATGTCTCAAACGCTATCATTACGTGGTCACGCCCATGTATTCGGCAGATCGCTGGGCGATAGTGGGGGATGCCGCCTATGCGCCTGATCCATTGTTCAGCAATGGACTGGCCTTTGGCACCATCCAGCTCGAGCAGATCGCACAAATGATTCGGATGGACAGGGAGGGGCGGCTGAATGAAGATTTTGTCCAAACCATGGTCGAGGCTTTTATCGGTCCGGTACTGGCGACGCAGACGGCCATTTCCAATTGGTATGGTACCATGCACGACCCCTACCTGAGTGCCATTCGGCTCAACTGGATCGAGATCTCTTATTTCTATTTGTTGCTTCCGCTTGTCGTCAACCGATGCCACTACCAGCCTGACCGGCTGTCGTTGTGGCGCATCCTGCAAAACACCTCGGAACTCCACCCGTTTGAGGTCAGTGCGGATCTGGTGAAAGCCCGGGAAGAACTCGGCAAAGCCGGTCCGGAGCATTTCGTTTACATGGGGAAGGAAAAGGTCAATCCCCGCGCCCTGGAAGAGCTTGCCGACCTGCGAGGCATCCACGAGATGGGGATGGAAGGTGCGCGCATCAGGCAGGAATACACCCGCCGCATCCTGGCGCAAATCAGGGCCATGCAGGAGGCATCCTGAGCGAGAAACGGGGCGGTGCAAGCCTCTGCATCGCCCCTTATTCTTCCTGAATGATCGCCGGTACAGCCGCTGCTCTCCTGGCAGGCAGCCAGGCGGCACCCGTTCCGATCACCACGACGGTAAGCAGGATGACCAAGAAGTCGCCGGCTCTCAACTCCATCGGATAGGCGTCAATAATGAATCCCGGTGGTACGGGGATCAACCCCATGTTGGCCTGCAGGAGGTAAAAGAGGATGGCGCCGACAGCCCCGAGGGCGAAGGCAAAGACACAGAGCATGATCCCGTTGAAAAGGAATGTGCGCCGAATGTCTGCCTCGGAAACCCCCATGGTCCGCAGTATGGCAATGTCGGGCTTCTTTTCGGTAACGATCATCCACAAAGTGCCGGCCACATTAAAGGCCACCAGCGTCATGATCAGGCACATGATGGCAAAGGCCACCCATTTTTCCATGTTCATCACTTTAAGGAATGTGGCCTCCTGGGCCATCCGGTCCTTGACTTCAAATTCTTCTCCGGCGGAGGCGGTCAGATTTTTTACGACCTCTTTGGTATTGGCACCGGGTTGAAGGGCGATTTCCACCGCACTCAATCGCCCGGGTTGGGAAGTCAGGCGCTGGACAAATTCCAGGTCCGTGAGGACGTATTCCATATCGATCTCCGGCTGGATGGCAAAAATCCCCGAAGCTTGCAGATAGCGCCGCTGGAAAGGTTGGTCGAGGGGTCCGGCTCTTCGACGGTTGGGCATATACACGACGAGGGGCTCCAGCATCTGACGGGGATCCACCCCCAGCTTGGCCGCCAGTCCTGCCCCTACAACGGCATGGCCTCCGTTTTCGAGCAAATATTCGCCGTGCAACATCTTGCCCGATACCTGACTGACCGACGTATAAGCGTCATCCACGCCCTTCAGCATGCCAATATCCTGGACATCCTTGTAGGCAAACAGGGCATTTTCAACCAATACAAGGCTGATGTGGGCAACGCCCTCCGTCTTTCTCAACCGGTCCAGCCACAACGTGTCGGCATCAAAGGTTTTTCCGCGGGCAGGCGTTACGGCTATATCGGGGTTGAAGGTGTTGGTGAGGCTGAACACCAGGGTTTCAAAGCCGTTGAAGACCGACATGACCAACAGGAGGGCGGCAGATCCCAACGCCATACCGAGCACCGAAAGACGGGACAACAGATGGATGGCATTGGAGGATTGGCGGGCGCGCAGATAACGCAGGGCGATAAATAGGGAAAGTTTCACTGCGCAAGAGGTTCTGAAAGCGCCGAATATACCAGCGTTTGGATGCGCTGACGGTATCTGCCTTCCTGCAATTTGTTGGTTGCCATGCTGGGATAGGTCCGGTTGGAGAGGAAGATAAAGATAAGGTCGTGCTCGGGATCCGCCCATACACAAGTGCCGGTAAATCCAAGGTGACCGAATGCCCGGTCGGATGCCAGAGGAGATATATGGCTGTTGCTGCCTGCCTGGTCCTTCATGTCGAAGCCCATTCCCCGTCGGGGGCAATCGGGACAGCGCGTGGTGAACAGGCGAATGGTTTCCGGCTTGAGAAACCGGTGCCCCCCATATACTCCTCCATTGAGCAGCATCTGAAAGAGCACGGCCAGGTCGTAGGCGTTGGAAAACAGGCCGGCATGTCCACTGACACCTCCAAACAAGGCGGCGGTCATGTCATGGACATGACCCTGAATCGTTCGCATCCTGAAATAGTGGTCCTCTTCCGTGGGAGCCATGGATTCCCGGGGAAATCTCGACAGCGGGTGGAAGCCCAGCGTCCTCAGGCCCAGTCTCCGGTAGAAATGCTCTTCCAGCCAGCGGTCAAACGGCGCGCCGGTGACGGACTCTGTCATTTCTTTGAGCAGGATGAATCCCAGATCGCTGTAGAGGTAACGGCCGGGCTTGTCCTGCCTGCCGGACAGGATATCCTGCACCATTTCCTCCGGATAATCATCCTTCAACCAGAGGTTTTCAGCTACGGGGATCCGGTAACCCGGACGATGGTCGTGCCGGAAAAAGACGGGGGACGGTTTGTTGTCCGTCAGCGTGCGTTGGTAAAAGGGAACCCAGGCGGCAAGCCCGGCCTGATGATGGAGCAGGTCGCGCACCAACAGTCGCTCCTTGCGGGTCATTCGCGATGCCGGCCAATAGGTACCCAACGACTGGAAGACGCTGATGGCACCGCTTTCGTGGAGTTTCATGAGCGCCAGGGTGGTGGCGGCCACCTTGGTGACCGACGCCAGATCGTAAAGGGTGTTTCTGTCCACGACCGGACTAGTATCGGCATAAGTCTGACGTCCGAAATAGCGCTCAAATACCACTTTTCGGTCCTTGACGACCATGATCTGGCCGCCTGGCGTCACCTTTTCCCGCAGCATTTCAGCGATGAGGGTATCAATCAACCCCAATGTGTCGGGCGACAAGCCCGTCAACTCGGGCCGGCCGTACCCGAGCCGAAGCAGATTGTCGCCGTACAAGCCGATCCCGAAGGGGCTCCGCGAAGAGGCCGTCACGGGCATGCGGCCTCTGAACAGGGCATGTCCCATCAGACCTTCCGCCGTCCGGATCTGGGTCATCCCATCCTCCTGATTGGCCTGCACAACCCAGTCGAATTCGTCAAAAGCCTTCAACCCGTAAGGATTGCCGAAATGCACGACAACCACTTTCGTGTGCCGGCTCAGCTCTTCCAGAAATTCCTTCGTGGAGGCATGCAGACCGTAATTCGACCGGGCATGGGGCGACAGATCGAACAGGCCGGCGATCACGACGTCATAATCCCGCAGCTGTGCGATCCACATCCGTCGGGCCGACGAAGACATGGCCTTGGGGGAATGAAAGACCGACATGTCGGCATATTGCAAGAGCGTCTCCTGGAAGGGATTGTACAATCGGCCGCCCAGGTTGATGGAAGCCATGGAAACGCTGCCGAGTTCCTTGAAAGGGATAAGGTCCTCCCTGTTGCGGACCAGAATAAGGGACTGGGAGATCAGCCGGGACAGCAGCTGCTCTGCCGGAGAGGTCCGGATTTCGCGTTCAAGTCCTTCCAGTTCGACCCTGGGTGTCTGGGTCAGGCCCATCCGGTATTTGGCGCGGAGGATGCGCTTGACATGGGCTTCCAGCTCGGCGGCAGGAAGGGTGCCGTCCCGGAGGGCCCCTTCGATTCGGCGAAAGGCGGTAGGCAGGTGAGCAGGCATCAATATCACATCGTTCCCGGCCAAAAGGGCTTGAAGCTCCGCTTCTCCCGCCTCGGCCACATTGGTCACCCCTTTCATTTCCATGGCATCGGTAAACACCAGCCCGTCAAAACCGAAATCCTGCCGCAGCAGATCGGTGACGACCCTTCGGGACAAGGTGGTTGGCAACCGGAAGGTATCGTCCAGTGCGGGGATGTGGAGGTGGGCCACCATCACGCTTTGCATCCCCTGTCGGACGAGTTCTCGAAATGGATAGAGTTCGATGCTGTCCAGTCGTTCCCTTTGATGCAGGATCACGGGCAAGGCTTTGTGGGAATCGATGTCGGTATCCCCGTGGCCGGGAAAATGTTTGGCACAAGCCATGACGCCCCCCTCCTGGAGGCCCCGCATGTAGGCGGCACTTTTTTGGGTGACGCGGAGCCGGTCTTCTCCGAACGAACGGTAGTTGATGACCGGATTGTCGGGGTTGTTGTTGATATCTGCGACGGGGGCGAAATTGACATGGACGCCTATGCGTCGCAATTGCCGCGCCACCTCCTTGCCCATATCGTAGATGAGCGCATCATTTTCGACAGCGCCCAGCGTGATTTGTCGCGGAAAATCCATCACGGACGGACCGGAAAGCCGCATGCCCAATCCCCATTCGGCATCCATGGCCACCAACAGGGGGATTTCACTGATGGCCTGGTAGGCATTGGTGAGCAATGCCTGGCGTTGCGGAGTGCCCTGGAAGAAGCACAGGCCGCCGACATGGTAGGTGCTGATCAGGTTGGCGACCTCCGCTTCATAAGCGGGCGTTTTGTCGGAATGCGCCCTGATGACGAAAAGCTGACCGATTCTCCGGGCGGTGTCCATGGCCTGGTACACCGAATCCACCCAATGTGCCTCCTGGAGGCCGGAAGGCAATGGGGCGCTGAGGTGAGCGGCCGGTTGCATGGTGGCCAACAATGGCAGAATCCCCATGAACACGGCAATGCCGCCAAGCCGTATGGTCCATCGTTTCCCTCCCATGGTGATTAACGGTTGACGGGGATTCCCATTCGTGTCAGAATGCCGGGTTCAAGCGCCTCGGCGCGCGCATGCCAACGGCGGGCTTCTTCCGTTTGACCGAGATGCATGTGGGCATTGCCGAGATAAACCATCAAATCTGCATTTTCAGGACTCTTGTCCAGGGCCATGGTGAAAAAACGGACCGCCTCTCCGTGATGCCCGCTGATGCCGTGGGCGATACCGAGAAGGCGCAAGGTCTCGAAATCGCCGGGTTGGAGAGCGTTGGCCTCGCCGAGATAACGAAGGGAAGCGCTGAGGTCGCCTTTGACTTCTCCGAAATAACGTCCGGCATCCCGGTAGGTGATATGCAGGCTGTTCAATGCCTCCTTGTATCCCGGGTCCAGGGCCAGCGCCTTTCGGTACCAGTCAATGGCGGTATCATATTCCTGGGGGTAATGGTGAGCATTGCCCAGGAGCAGGCATGCGTTCTTGTAGGCAGGGTGAATGACGAGCGCATGTTGCAAATGTCCGACGGCCTGTCGGAGCATCCCTTCCCGTTGATCGGCGTTTTCGGGCAGTACGGCCCGGGCGATCAGTTCCCCACCGGCGGCATTCCGGAGTTTGGCGCTGTTTTTCGACGTCTGCACATCATGGAGGAAAAGGGTGTAGTTGTCCTTCCATACCGGATTGCGAACCACCGTGACGGCCGACCAGACGGCCATCAGCCCCAGGAGCAACAAGGTGGCCGATTTCCTCAGGCCGGGATTTTCGGGCATCCGGCTGGCGGCGGCCAGAGCCAACGCAAATCCCAGGGAGGGCATGAAAAGAAACCGCTCCGACATCGTGGTGCCCACCGGAAAGAGAATATTGGAAAGGATGAAAAGGGTGGACAAATAATAAAAGGCGGTAAAAGCGAAGACGGAACGCCGGCGGAAACCGCGGATGACCAAAACGACCAGGCCTATGTGAAGGAGCAAACCCAACCAAACGCCGGGATGGGTGAAATCCATGACCGGAATATGACGCGGGTAATAGTCGTGGGTCAATGGCCAGGGCCAAACCAACAGTTTGAGGTACAGCAGCAGCGTATAGAATATGGTGGCCCATCGCTCGGAGGTGGTAAACGGCAGGTAACGCCCTTCCGTCACTTTGATGAATGGATTGTTGAGCATTTCCATGGGGGCATCACCCATTTGCCAGCCGATGACGGCTCCCCGGATCAGGAGAAAAACGAGGGTGGCCAGCAGCAGGGGCCAAAGGGACGCATATCGTCTGATGGGGACGGATGGCCGGAAAAACCAAAGGGATGCCGGGATGACAGCCAGAAAACCGATGGCGTGTTCTTTGGCCATCAAACCCAGAAACAGCGCCACAGCCGCCAGGCCCATCAGAGCGGGTCGACGTTCATCCATGGATCGGAGGGAGGCCCACCAGGCCAGCAGACAGCACATTAGCGTGATGATCTCGTCCCTGCCTTTGATATTGGCTACCGCTTCGGTATGGAGGGGGTGGGCGGCAAAAAGCAATGACGCCAGCAAAGCGATGGCGGCAGCCGTGCCTTCTCCCCGTGCAGGTCCCAGCAAGGTGCGAAGGGTGAAGAACAGGACCGCACACAGAGCCGCGTACCAAAGGGCATTGAACAGGTGGCCCATAAAGGGATTCACGCCAAACACACCTGTTTCGATGGCAAACATGACGGGCGTCAGGGGCCGGTAGCGGCCACCTGCCACCAACTGGGCTTTGCCTTCTTCCTTGA
>JAGFIW010000016.1 GCA_024103195.1 Saprospiraceae bacterium
AAGGACTAGAAGCGATTTCGCGCGAATAAGATCATCAAGGGAAAACACGCCTCGCGGCTTGTGTTGTCCCCCCGGGCTTTGGTATCTTTGAAGGATGGAAGCCTATGCCCGGGCCCTGTCGTGGGCAATCCCCTTTTTTCTGTTCCTTATCGCCCTCGAGGCCGTGGCCGCCCGGCGCATGGGCGTGCCCGTCAACCGCGGAGCCGATACGATCAGCAGCCTGAGTTCGGGCATCACCAACGTCGTCAAAGACGTACTGGGATTGAGTGTGGCCATCATCAGTTATGCATGGCTGGTGCGCCACCTGGCCCTCATCACCCTGGAAGCCACATGGCTGGTGTACCTGGTGGCTTTCGTGGTCAAGGATTTCTCGGGATACTGGGTCCATCGCCTCGAACATGAAGTCAATGTGTTATGGAACCGGCACATCATCCATCACAGCAGTGAAGAGTTCAACCTGTCCTGCGCCCTGCGACAAAGCATTTCTTCCTTCCTATCCTTTGCGGCCATCTTCATGATACCAGCCGCCATTCTAGGCGTGCCGGCCGAGGTGTTTGCGGTGGTGGCGCCGCTACACCTGTTCGCCCAGTTCTGGTACCACACCCGCCTGATCGGCAGGATGGGCTGGCTCGAACATGTCTTCGTGACACCGAGTCATCACAGGGTTCACCATGCCATCAATCCGGAGTATCTGGACCGCAACTACGGTCAGATCCTGATTTTGTGGGACAAGTGGTTTGGGACCTTCCAGCCGGAGTTGCCTCACGTCCCTCCGGTATATGGCGTCAAGCGCCCCGTCAAGACCTGGAATCCGATCCACATCAATTTTCAACACCTGGGATTGCTGATCCGGGATGCCTGGTACACCCGTAGTTGGCGGGACCGCTTGCGGATCTGGTGGATGCCCACGGGGTGGCGGCCGGCCGATGTCCAACAACGGTTTCCGGTGCCTGCCGTGGACCATCCGGGCCATTTGGTCAAATACGACAGCCGCCCTTCGCGGGCGATGCTGATTTGGTCCTGGGGGTTGCTGGCATTTACCCTGGTCCTCATGCTCGTCCTTTTTGACCGCATTGCCCAAATCCCGCTTGTCGACCTTTTCCTGTACGGAGCCTTCCTGATGATGTCCGTGTATTGTCTGACCAGTGTATTGGATCGCCATCCCCACGCCCGGATGTACACGATTTTGTGGGCCATGGCCGGCGGGACCCTGCTCTTGCGGTCGGGGGGGAGCTGGTATGGTTTGGGGGCTGCAGCTTCGCTGACGGTTGGCGCCGGACTCCTGGCGGCCGTCGTCAGTTTGTTGTTTGTCGCCATTGCCCCTTCCGGACGAATTTCCGGCGCGCAGCCCCAATCCGGAGGCTGATGGGCAATGAAGGCGCAGAGAAGGGCTGAATGGTCCTTGCCTTCCGGGCATCTGTGAGACCTACCGTGCGACGAGGTCTCCTCAACACGTTACGGGTCAGAAAGCCATCCTTACTCCAGATGATCTTCATCACTCCGGCCGGGATTGGCCTTTGATTTGTCGGGGCGTACGGCGTTATTTCCGAAGGGAAAGGGTTGGAACGCGCTTATGGGTCAATGCTTAGAAATTGCTTAGAATTTGCCGCATTGAGGATTACATATGGCTCTTGGAATCAATATTGCGCGTCCGGCGCGAAAGCGACCGGGAAATGGCACCTGCCATGCCGTGCCCTTCGAGTGAAATGAAAAACAATCCCGTGAACAACATCAGGATGCTATTGAGGATCGCCATTGGAATGATGGTTTGCTTTTTTCTGCCGGGGCGCACCCTTTGGAGTCAGAATGAAGTGGTGTTGTCGGGAAAGGTGATGTCGGATGCCCGCGAACCCCTGACCGGGGCATTGATTTATACCAGTGCGGAACACTTCACCTATACAGGTACCAACGGGGCGTTTTCATTGCGTGTTCCTGAAGGAGCCATTACGCTGCATGTCGAATATCTGGGATTCGAGCCGGCCTCCTTCCCCCTTCAGGTCAGCGGCAAATTTCTTGATCTGGGAGAAATGGCATTGACGGAGAAAGCGACCTACCTCCGGGAAGTCAATGTGAGCGCAACACCGGTACCCTACAAAGGGACATTTGAAGGGACCAATTATTACGTGAATCCGTTGCAGATGAAACGGATCCAGCCTTTGTCTACCGAAGAAGTGTTGAAAACGCTGCCGGGGGTCAATACGTTGGGCGACATGGGGCTGTCCAACAGGCTGAATGTCAGCATCCGGGGATCATGGGGCCGGCGCTCAGAAAAAGTCCTGATCCTGGAAGACGGATCACCCATTTCTCCGGCGCCCTATATGGCACCAGGGATATATTACAATCCCGTCAGTGACCGGATAGATGCCATTGAAGTGTACACCGGCGCCGACATATTAAAGCACGGCCCCAACAACATGTTCGGCATCATCAACTATATCACCTCCAAACCCCCGCAGCAACCGGGATTGCGGGCCAAAGTGTCCGGAGGGCAGCGGGGATATTTTACGGGATTGATTTCCTACGGCGGCACCTGGAACAAAGTGGGTAGTCAGGTGGAGGCGGTGTACAAAAGATTTGACGGGTTTACCAAAAATTCGTCCGTGGAGATGCTCAATCTCAACGCCAAAATATTTGCCGAATTGGCCGAAAATCAATCCCTGTATTTCAAGATCAGCGGTCAGTTTGAAGACAATCAGGCGACCCTGTCCTCCATCACCCCCTACACATTCGGGCTCGACCCGACGGAAAACCCGTTTGATGCCGACCGCTTCACCATGCATCGCTATGGGCTCGATATCATTCACAAATGGGTTCCTTCCGGTCAGGTCAGTGTGGTGACCAAGATATTCGCCTCCGATTTTGCCCGGGATTGGTGGCGTCAGACGAATGTCGTATTGCCCGCCTCGGAAGTCCGCACCTATTTGGGTGAAGATATTTTTTCGGAGCGATACGGTTATCTGGAGGGAAAATCGTTTGGCCCGGATGATTTTGTACGGGTGGGTGCCCTCAACAGTGCCGGAAGGGAGTCAACGACAGACAGCCGGTGGCATTTTACGGTGGCGGGGATCGAAGAGACTCTGCAGAAATCCTGGTCGGGCGCCGGATGGAAAAACGAACTGGAAGCACAGGTCAAATTCCACTACGAGATTTACAAGGATCGGGTATTGGCGGCCGATTCCAGCCGGTGGGCCCGATCCGGCCGGTTCACCACAGATCAGATTTCACGACTTCAATCCTTGTCCGGGTATATCCGTGACCACTTCGTCTTCCGAAGGTGGCAATTGACGCCCATTTTGAGAATGGAAAGTGTGTGGATGAGGAGAGAGAACTGGACGGCGCTGGCCCAGGATCCCGATTTGTCCAGGGACCGCGGATTGGGACAAACCAACCACTACATCATTGTGCAGCCGGGCATCACGTTGGGATATCAGTTTGACCGGATGAAATTGTTCGGGAGCGTTTACCGGGGATACATCGCGCCATCCAAATATTACGCCTTCCTGGTGGAACGGGACGGCGTCCTCGTCAATCCCCTTCCGGATGAGACGATCAGCAACATCAAACCCGAGGTGAGCATTAATGCGGAGATTGGTCTCCGGGGAGAGTTGATCAGGGACCGGCTGACCGGTCAGGTCGCCATTTACAACAACCGGATCCGGCATTTTTATCTGGCCGGATGGAATGAGTATTTCGACAAGCTGGCCGAGATCAATATCCGGGGTTTTGAAGCGGCATTGCAATGGGAATTGTTGCCCCACCAAAAAGATCATTCTCTCCGTATCCAGCCGAATGTCTCCGTGTTGAAATCCAGCGTACTCTCCGGCGAATTGCATGACCGGCATTTGTTCACGCAGATCAGACACACGACTGCGACCAAAGAAGAATTTGTCAGGAAAGTCAATGAAAATCCGGGCGGTTACGACATATATATCCAGGATCAGGGACAGACGGTTTTACTGGATCGTCCGGTCACCGTGGACGATTTGTCGTCTGTCGTGAAAACGGTTTACAAGTTTGGAAAAGGAGGGATCGAGGACGGTGAATCTCCATATTCACCGAATTTGACGTATTCTGTCAATATCCAATATTCCTGGAAACAATTTGCTTTCGGATTGGGGTACCATTATGTCGGGGCCCAGTTTGCCGAATTTGCCCGCTTCGAAAATGAATCCGGTGACGGAGGCATCGGGAAAATTCCGGTCTATCAAACCTTTGACCTGAATGCTTCCTACGATGTCAACTACCGGGGAATGCGTACCTCCTTCTTTGTTGCCGGAAAGAATCTGGGTGACCATATTTTTGTGGCATCCCGTCTGAATCGGGGACAATCGGGCATCATGCCGGGTGGTTTTCGTCAGATCACCGGAGGTGTGAATGTCATATTCTGATACCGGGCATCAGAAGGAATGACAGCGGCTTCGAAGCAGGCGAGTGCAGTTTTCCTTTTTCAGAATTTGGCGCTGATGGCCAAAATGAAATTTCTGCCAGGCGCCGCCAACCCTGAACTGTAAGGCCGATATCGCCGGTCGGTCAGATTTTCTACGCCTCCACTGATGGTCCAATGGGAATGAAAGGCATACATGGCCTTGAAATTCAATGTGTACCAACCTGGAGACCAGGGATGGCCGTCTCCATCTTCGGCATATAAAAACGGTTTGCTCCGCTCCTCCGGATTGAGGTCGTCAAAAGGAACGGAGGCACTATAAACGGCATACCATTGCAGGGTGAGGGAATCCCTGGCAAATGTCAGTCGCGTGGTGCCGAAAGCGGGAGCAGCGTGCCGGGACCGGGCGACACTGCCGTCATCCAATTCCTCTTCACCCCACTGATGGTTGTAGCGCGAGGTGAACGTTAGACCCGGCAAAAAGTGGATATCCACACCCGCACTAAAACCGTAAATTTTGGCAAAAGCGGCATTCTGAATCGCGTAAACCCTGCTCAACACCCCGTCATAGAAGATACTGTCCTGACCGCTTACCCGGAAGGGTCGTCGTACCATGGCCTGATCCAGAAACGAGTAAAATCCGGTCAGATCAAATTGAAAAAATTTTCCCGGGGATGCGACCAGAGAAAGCTCTCCGTGATACGCGTATTCCGGTTGGAGAGAACTGTTGGGTACGATCACTTCACCGGAAACGAAATCAAATATTTTACCCATGTCGTCCACATTGGGTGCGCGGAATCCTGTGCTCAGATGGGCGCTGGTTTTCAAATGGGGATTCCAATGGAATACAAGGCCCAGTTGGCCGGTGGTAGCGGCATTGCGGATGCGCGAACGGGTGAAGTCAAACGGAAAAAAAGTCAAATGCCGGGTGAAGTCGGCTTGCAAATCAAAGGCATTGTACCGGACGCCTGCCAGGGCCAACAGCCGGTCGGAAAAGGCATACCGGTAACTCAGGTAAGCGGCGTAACTCGTCCAATCGGAGGCCGGATACCGGTCGGGGACGGCAATGGGACTCCCGTCACGGATATCGACGGCAGATCCCTCGGAATTGACACGATTCCGTACCATTTCTACCCCATAATGAAAGAGGTGCCGGCCCCATATTTTTTCGCCATCCACATTGGCTGACCAGGCCTGGACATTCTCCAGTTGGGTGCGCAGCCTGTGATGGTTGAAACGGCGATCGATACGGCTCTCTTCAAAAATTTGCCAGGCCAGCCGGCCACGCATTTTGTCCCACAGGATGTTTCGGCGGTTGTGATCGAAAGACAGATGGTGCATCATCCACTTTTGCGGTCCGTATTGCCATACGGCCGAAACGGGAAGTCCGTCTTCCCGGGTTTCGATCAGGCGGTCATAGCGGGCGTACGGTGTGGTCTCGGAGTAATGAAAATCGTAGCCCGCCTCCCATTGGCCGTTGGGACGAAAAGCAATTTTCTGCATCAGATTGATTTGCCCGTATCCGCTCGGATTTTGGACCAGGGGGTCGGGATTTTCCACGACCCTGTCCGCATCGTCGATGCGTTGCACCATAAACCGTTTCAGGTAAGATTCCGGCCCGTGTGATCCCATGCGCAGATCACCATAACGGGAATACGTGAGGCTTGTGACCAGGGACCATTTTTGCCACCCGGTGTTCACATCAAGATGTTGCGTCAATTCCTGATTGGCGGAGGAAAAACGGCTGACCGATTTACCGGAAATCAGGATTTTGTTTTCCGTCGAAAATTGTGGCGCG
>JAGFIW010000111.1 GCA_024103195.1 Saprospiraceae bacterium
TCACTGGAACCTCGTCTGCCTCAGCGGCGCCGCAAGAAAAGGTGGCCGGTGTGGTGGTCGTTCCTGTTGGCCGGTATCCTGTTGGTGGCAGGCTGGATGCTGACCTCCCGGGACATCGGGCTGGACAACGCGACTGCCTCCCTGGAGCAAACACCTGCGCCGGTGAAAGCGACCGGCCAGGCGCCTGTTGATGCCGGAATTCCGGATTCCGGCTCGTCGCCAGACCGGGAGGCCGGCGTCCCCGATGCCGGATCCGGCATGACCACTTCCCGGAGCGGAGAAGGGGAACCGTCCTCCCGCCCGGCTGTTGAGTTTGGTCCTGGTACCCGCGGCACCCCCCATACTTCTCCGGTTCCGGTCATGCCCGTTTCCGCTACGGAGAGGAACCGGGAGACGGAGACAAGCGAGCAGGAAGGGACTCCTGCCATCAGGCCATCCTCATTGCCGATGGCTCTGGGAGAATCGCCATGGGAACCACCAACGCAACAAAATTTGTCTTTGTCTGCTCCGCAAGTGAAACACAAAGTTTCCATGGTGCATGAGCAAGAAAGCATGACGGGGCTGCCCTCCTTGCTGAACGGTGTGGAAGGAGCCTTTCCCGTCACGGGCGCCGGTCAATCTTTGCCCTTGCAGCGGGTTTTCCATAGCTGGCAATGGTTTGTGGATGTGGTCGGCGGCGTCGGTTTTCCGTCCCGGGATTACAAGGCCATCACCCAGGAAGGCGCTGTCATAGTCGCCGATCGCCGATCCAAAGAGACTACCCTTCTTTCCTGGTCGGCCGGGGCGGATGTCCGATGGTACAGTCCCTCCGGCATTTTCCTTCAATCCGGTATCCGGTACCATAAAATCCGGGAGCGCTATGATTGGCGGGGCACGGAAACCCGCTATTCATGGGCATATGCCGAGGGCGAATTGTGGTCGGGTGGTGAAATTACACAGTCATGGGCCGACTCGACCTGGGTGGCCCGTCATTTGAACCGAACCGTCCGGCATTACAACCGCGTCGCCACCTGGGATGTGCCCGTCCTTTTGGGTTATCGGCATGTTTGGGGCACATGGAGTGGAGATGTGGCGCTGGGCGCCCAGTTCAATCTTTCCCAGAAAGTGGACGGCCGCTCTTCCGGCACGGATGGCCGGCCGGCCTATTGGAATGAGGACGCTGCCCTGATGTACCGCCCGCGACTGGGTTGGGGGGCCGTTCTCCAGGGCAGACTGGCCTGGTACCCCCGCCTGGGTTACGGCGTTTTCATCCAGCCGGTTTGGCAATGGCTGCCAGACAGCCGCACCGACCCGAACATGACCGGTTACAAAACCCGCTATCACATGTTCTATTTGCAATCCGGGATCAGTATCCGGTTGCGGTAGACAGGCGAGCGCCATAAAAAAAGGCGGCCCCGGTAAGGAAGGCCGCCTTTTTCATGGAAGGTTGGGTATTCAGACTTCGACGAAAGTAAAGGCCTTGCCCGTTTTTCCGGCGCGTCCCGTCCTGCCAATCCGGTGGATGTAGC
>JAGFIW010000051.1 GCA_024103195.1 Saprospiraceae bacterium
TTTGCGGAGGTCCTCCGCGATTTTGTCGAAGCCGCCGGCCTGGGTCCCGTCGTCCTCGCCGGCCATTCCATGGGCGCCCAAATCGCCATATGGTGCGTCCACCTTGGCCTTTTCCCCATCGAAAAACTCATCCTCATCGCTCCGGCCGGCTTCGAGCAGTTCACCCGCATGGAGCAAGGGTGGTTTCGCTCCGTCAACCAGGTAGGCCTCATCCGCTCCATGCCGGAAGGTCAGATACGCCGCAACTTCGAAGTCAACTTCTACCGCACCCTCGACGACGCCACCTTCATGCTCGAAGACCGGCTCACCCTGCGCCAGCACACGGAGGCCTACGACCTCTATTGCCGCATGATCCCCCAATGCACCCAGGCCATGCTCGACGAGCCCGTGTGGGACTTCCTCCCTGCCATCGCCATACCCACCCTCGTTCTTTTCGGCCGGGAAGACGCCCTCATCCCCAACCGCATCCTGCACCGCGATCTCACCACCGAACAGGTGGCCTGGGAAGGCACCCGCCGCATCCCCGGCGCCCGCCTCGCCATGATCCCCGACGCCGGACACTTCCCCCACTGGGAACAAGCCGACCTCGTCAACGAGACCATCCGGCATTTCCTGGGACCCGCGGTCAGCCATTGAGGCCACCACCACAGACGATGGTCATTCAGGAAGATGATTACCATCATCCCTGCAAAGGCCTATAGCGTCCTACCTTCACAACCAGCGTTATCCCCGGAGGATTACGGACGCTGCCTTACCTTGGACGCCACATCGTAACCCGGATGCCGATCATTCATTCCCCCGACTGGTGCGCCCGCTGGGCGCTCTACCGCCCCGGCAAGGTGGCGGTGGAAGAGGCTGACACCGGCCACTCCGCCACCTGGGACGAGCTCAATCGCATGGGCAATGCCCTCGCCGGGTGGCTGCACGATCACCACGGTCTCCGGAAAGGCGACCGTCTCGCCGTACTGGCAGAATATTCCCTGGCCTACATCGCTCTTTTTGCCGCCGCCCAGAAGTCGGGCATCATCCTCGTACCGCTCAACTACCGACTCACCGTCCCCGAGCTCGCCACCCTGTGCGCCGATGCCGCTCCGGCCCTCGGCCTGGCGGACACGCCATGGACGACAACCGCATCCGCGCTGCCGGGTTCATGGCTGGGCATGGACGAGGTGCACACCGTGGTCCGGGACGCGCTCCGGCACGAACCGCCGGCCTTTCCCGTACCGGAATGCCGGGCCGAAGACCCGGTTTTTCTCCTGTACACCAGCGGTACCACCGGGCTGCCCAAAGGGGCGATCTACACCCGCGGGATGCTGGAATGGAACAGTATCAACACCGCCCTTTCGCTCACGATCCACGAAGGCAGCCGCACCGTCAACGTCATGCCGCCCTTCCATACCGGCGGCTGGAATGTGCTCCTGACCCCCTTCCTCCATCACGGCGCCTATACCTGCCTTACCAGGAAATTCGACGCCGCCCGCACCCTGGACCTCCTGCAGGAAAAGCGGGCCACCCTCTTCATGGCGGTCCCCACCATGCTGCGCATGATGGCCGATGCGCCGGGGTTTGACCGGGCCTCCTTCCCCGATCTGCTCTACCTCATCGTCGGCGGTGAGTCCATGCCCGTCCCACTGATCGAAACCTGGGACCGCAAAGGGGTGGCGGTACGCCAGGGATACGGCCTCACCGAGGTGGGCCCCAACCTCACCTCCCTGCACCAGGAGGATGCCATCCGCAAAAAAGGGAGCATCGGCAGGCCCAACTTTTACGTGCAGACCCGCATCTGTGACGCCGAAGGTAAGGAGGTGGCGCAAGGCGAAAGGGGGGAATTGTGGCTCAAGGGCCCGATGGTCACCCCAGGATATTGGCAAAACCCCGATGCGACCAGGGAGGCCTTCAGTGACGGGTGGTTCCGCACCGGCGACGTCGTGGTGGAGGATCCGGAAAAATACCTCTATATCGTGGACCGGCTGAAAAACCTCTTCATTTCGGGCGGCGAAAACGTTTATCCCGCCGAGGTGGAACGTGTGCTCCTGCGCCACCCTGATGTGGCCGAGGCAGCGGTGGTGGCCGTGGCCGACCACCAATGGGGCGAGGTGGGATACGCCTTCATCCGGCCCTCCGGCCCCGACAGGGACATCTCCGGCATCCTGCAATTCTGCCGGCAAAACCTCGCCGGATTCAAAGTGCCGAAATATGTGGAATTTGTGGACGAACTGCCCAAAAGCGATACCGGGAAAATTCACAAGCGGGCCCTCCAGGCACGCGCAACGCCAACATCAACCTGATTTCTCACTCAAAAATTCTCTCTGACTATGAAATGGATGAAATTCATGTTTGTCGCCATCCTCGGATTGGGTGTCATGACGGCTTTGCCCTCCTGCAAAAAGGACAAAGACGAAGCCACTTGCACCGACGGCGTCCAAAATGGCAATGAAACCGGCGTGGACTGCGGCGGCGATTGCGACCCCTGCGAAGTCGGCATCCAGGGCAAATGGTGGTCCAAGGGCGCCGACGTGGCTCCGCTGCTCGTCACCCTGTTTGCCATTGACTCGATCTATGCCGAGTTCAACACCAACCTCACGTATTCGGTCACTTCCTACAGCATGGGCGTACCGACCGTGCTGACAGGTGTGTACACGCAAAGCGACAGCGGCATCAACGGGATCTGGAACATCACGGTCAACCAGACAGCTCCTTCGGCCCTCACCAGCGTGGGGATCTTCAAGGTGGAAGGCAATACCATGATGTATGAGGTCGCACAGACCGAACCGAATATCGGCGCTGTTCCGCCAACGGCCGCGGCCGGATTCGGCAGCACCAACGGCGGCGCACTGGGTACCATCAATATCCAGAAATACGTCCGCGTCAACTGATCCGCTTTGAACCGGCGGGGTGGG
>JAGFIW010000052.1 GCA_024103195.1 Saprospiraceae bacterium
TGGGTTGAACAAGTGTCCGAAGGGTGAAGGATCATCCTGAGTGGCTTGTCCCAAGCCTCGCGCAGGGGCGCGAGGTTCGCTCACCGAATGTCCACTGGACATTCGCCCTATCGGGGATGTGAGCTCACCCCAGACACGGAGAGGGCCAAACCGAGTTTCCCACATTCCAACAGGATCATGATGATCATCTGCATTCAATGGAAACCTCTATTTTTGAATGTAGCTAAAAATGGGAAGGCTTCAAGTTGGCCGGTGCCGGAAGCCAACGGGAAGGTGTAATTTGAGCGGCGAACGCCATTGGGATGCCCATTAATTGCCCACCCGTGTCCGGGTCACCGGTCTTCAGGCTCCTCAAAAGGAGTGTCCTTCTCCTGGCCATGGGGCCATGGTGGGCCACCGCTCAGGACAAAAACTGGATAGCCGGGTCCGACGATCTGCATCATGGTCCTGGCACGGAAGGGTTTCTCGCCCTGTTTGTATATCCCCCTTCCGCACCCGTGGATTATTCCACGCCTGCTTCTGCCCTTCGCAGCGTGCTTTCCATCGAATTGGACCGGTTGCTGTTCAGCCACCGCCAGGTGCCCTTTACCGACGACCGGGGCCGCAGCGGGACCCTCCGGGTGCCTTATACCTCCACGATCGGACACACGCTGGCCTGTATCAGCTGCACACTTCCCGATGGCACCCGCTACCGGCAATGGGCCAGCGTCTCCAGCCTGACCTTTGCGCGGACCGGTATCCGATTGTTGTTTCGCTAACAGGCCGGCATGCGGTTTCTCTTCCACGCCTATCCGGACGGGATCCTTATTACAGGCGAAGAAAACTGGCTCCGGCTGATCCATTATGCCGGTAGCCGGATGCCCGGCGGCTGGTGGAGACGCCAGGGGGCGGTCCCAAGGTACATGGCCCGACCGATCGACCGGGCTTCTTGTGCCCGGCTGAAAGACATGATCGCTTTTTTTGCCGCCATGTCAGAGCATACGTTCCGGCAAGCCGGGGGCATTGCCCCCGCCCATGCGGACGACCGCTTCTGGTTTGGCACCTCTGCCGATCCCTGGGACGGGTACAGGCACCGGCAAAGAACCGGCACGGGCAAGGTGGTAGCGGGTTGTGCCCCTTTTGGCGTGGCGCTCTGGAAAGCAGCAGGCGGATGGAATCCCCTCCTGGACAGTCTTTGGGCCCTGCGCCTTCAAGTCGGCGATCATCTGATCGGGGGACCGGAGCGTCGCGTCTCCGTGCCCGCCATCCTCTGGGGGAAAGCCGGCCAAAGATGGACCTGCGGCCATGAACCGGCCCACACTTTCATCACGCCCGACCCAGCCCTCATCTGGTCGTTCATCGGAGCCGCCATGCAGGACGCAGACGCCGGGAGTGATGAGAAATCATCGGCAAACGGAAGCAGGAAGAGTGACCATTGGTGGAGAAACGCAGGATGGGAGGTGCAGACTGGCATGCCCATCATCCTGGGAACGGACCCCGGTGCCCATCAGACAGACAGCAGGACCGCGAGAAGCATTTCCGGAATCTGGTTGATCCCGGCCAACTGAAGCCATCATGGGAAGATTTTCGGTCATCGGCATATTCGGCAGGGTACAACGCCAGACACTGTTGGGGCTTCTCCTGTGCCAGTGTTCAGGCGCCTTGGCTTTGCCTCCCGAGATCAACGGCCGGGAGCTGAACCATTACCCATCCAAAATCATCCGTACTTGTTGTGCCTTTGGCCTGGACCTCAGTTATGCAGGTTCCACCCTGACCCGCAGTTCGGACATCATCGCTCCCGCCGAGCTCGGAAGCCATCATTACCTGGGCCATCCGGAAGAGATCAATGGCATTGTCTACACGCGCAAGGGAGGGTTCATCGACATTGCGCATTTGAGGGATGTGGCTGACTGGACCGGGTATTTGTATCATTTGGTCATGACCAGCGCCGGGGAGGGGGAAACCCTCCTGTGGGATATGGGTTCGGAGGCAGGGGACAAAGAACTGGCTTTGCGGCTGCCCCTGCTGGATACGGCATCGGCCTGTGAACTGGCGGGGCGGATTGCCTTCGACCTCTCTGTCTGGCACGAGATATCGACCTGGTACGGAAGCTCCTATATTCCGTTGCTGCCCGAACGTTATTCCAGCTTTTCACCCGAGGATCTTTACAGCAACCTGCTGGGCGTCACACTGGGTATTAAAGCCATCCGGAGTGAGCGGCCGTTTAACGAGGCCATGACGGTGCTGTTGACCGAAACGTTGCGAGAGCTTTTGGCGGTGGAAAGCCGGGAGCAGACCCGGGAGGCCATGCTGGCGGTTGAAGGGGTTTGGTGGTCGCATGACAAACCTCTCCCCAGCGGCAGAATTCTTATGGCCCGCTATCTGCAAATCGGACCCGTTCTCACCCCCTGGCGGTTGCCTCAGGATCACCAGACCATTCCGGGTCATTCCCTTCATATCCCCGGTCATCGGCTGCAAGCCTATTACACGCTGCGTCTTTATCCCAGCCTCCGGTTTCGACTGGCTGCCCGCGAATGCAAACTGAAGTCGAGGGTCCTTACCCAGGCGGATTTTGGTCCTCTCGTCGATTGCATTTCACGCCAGGTGCGACGGAAAAAGCTCGGTTTGATTATCTGGCCGGCCGATTTGACCAGGGAAAGGAAGCGCTAAAATTAACTTCGATCTCTTTCTAATTGAATTTTAACCCATTGCTTTACCCTTCCCGAAGGCATGTCCACGAGGGATTACAGAGGGATCCCGGCTATCGGGTGTGCCCTTCCGGATCGTCCCGGAGCATCAGCCGGGAATCCCCATCGAACATTTTCATTCCCTCCTTATTTATGCAGGGGACGGGTTGAATTGTTCAGATTTGACGCGCAGGATCATGATATGGAAACCAGGATGCTGACACCATTGGGCCGATTGTGGCGATTGATCGCCCTTGACCGTGCCGACATCACCGTCGTGTACCTGTATGCCTTGTTCAACGGATTGGTCAACCTTTCTCTCCCGTTGGGCATCCAGGCCATCATCAACCTCATTGTCGGGGGGCAGGTTTCCACCTCCTGGCTTGTTTTGGTGGGTATTGTCATTACCGGTATTGCACTGGCCGGATGGATGCAGATCATGCAACTCCGGATTACCGAAAACATCCAGCAAAAAATATTCACCCGTTCCGCTTTCGAATTTGCCTGGCGGATACCCCGTATGAAGCTGGAGGCCCTGGACAAGTATTATCCCCCTGAACTGGTCAACCGTTTTTTCGACACCATGATGGTGCAGAAAGGGATCTCCAAGATCCTGATCGATTTTTCAACGGCTTCGCTGCAGGTGGTCATCGGGATGGTGTTGTTGTCTTTTTACCATCCGTTTTTCATTCTGTTCAGCATCATCCTCATCCTGCTGGTGTTGCTCATTTTTTTTCTCACCGGCAACCCGGGGCTGCGAACCAGTCTGAAAGAATCAAGCTATAAATACGAAGTGGCGCACTGGTTGGAGGAGTTGGCGCGTGCCGTTGTCTCCGTGAAACTGGCCGGCAAGTCGGTGCTGCCGTTGGCACAGACCGACCGATTGACAGAGGAATATCTCAAAGCGCGCAATGCCCATTTCCGCGTGCTGATGATCCAGTACATGCTGATGGTCCTCTTCAAGGTGTTGGTTGCTGCCGCTCTGCTCCTGGTAGGCGGGTGGTTGGTCATTCGTCAGCAAATGAATATCGGCCAATTTGTAGCGGCAGAGATCATCATTATTCTCGTCATGTCTTCGGTGGAGAAATTGATCCTCAGCCTCCAGACGATTTATGACATCCTCACCTCCCTGGAAAAAATCGGGACAGTCACGGAATTACCCATGGAGCAGGAGGGAGAGATCCATGTGCCTCTCGATTCGCCGGAGCGGGGATTGAGGATAGGGATCCATGATCTGACTTTTTCGTTTCCGGACTCTCCCCGACCCGTGATCCAGGACCTTCATCTCGACATCCAGCCCGGAGAGCGATTGGCCATTGTGGGATACAATGGTTCGGGCAAATCCACCCTGCTCCGCCTGCTGGCCGGTTTGTACGAGGATTTTCAGGGCATGATCACCTACAACGGCATTCCGTTGAGCAATCTCGACAAGGAACATTTGCGTTCGATGGTGGGCAACAGCATCGCGGAGGACGAAATTTTCGAAGGAACCCTGCTCGAGAATATCACGGTTGGCCGTGAGGATGTTTCCCTGATGGACGTCAAGAATGCCATCGAAGCGGTGGGATTGAATGCTTTCATCAAGACGATGCCGGCCGGTTATCAGACCTTGCTGGGCACCCAGGGTCGCAAATTGCCCCGCAGCATCATCCAGCGTCTCATCCTGGCCCGATGTATTGTCGTGCGTCCGCGGTTGATCCTGCTGGAGGATTGGTTGGGTCGCATCGAACACACCGACCGGCAGTACCTCAAAGAATGCCTGTTCCATCCGGAAGCAGGATGGACCATTGTATCCAACACCAACAACCCTGATTTCGCCCGTGAATTCGACCGGATTGCCGTCATGAAAGACGGTCGCATCGCTGCGCTGGGCACCTGGGAGGAATTGCGGGATAATCCATATTTCAAAGCGGTTTTCCAATCGACCTGACGTATGCTGCAGAAACTTTCAAATCCCGATTTTCTGGAGCAACCCGGCGAGTTCCGTTCCATCCGCATGGTGCGCAATTACCGGGTAGGCAGGACTTTTGCCAGGCTCATGCTCATCCTGATCGTGTTGGTCCTTGGTTTCCTGCTATTGCCATGGACCCAGCACATTCGCGCACGGGGCTACCTCACCACCCTTCGGCCCGAACAGCGCCCCCAAACCGTCCATTCCGTCATCGCCGGAAGGATCGAACACTGGCATGTCCGGGAAGGGGAAAAAGTCAGCAAGGGAGACACTCTTTTACGGCTCTCCGAAATTCGAGACGCGTATTTTGATCCACGTCTCCTGGAACGCACCCGGCAGCAAATCAATGCCAAATCAGCCGCTATGTCTTCCTATCAGGACAAGGTAGCGGCGCTGGATGCCCAGCTCAAGGCGTTGCAACAGACCCGGGATCTCAAGCTGGAACAAGCCCGCAACCATCTTCGCCAGTCCGAACTCCGGGTAAGGACGGACAGTATGGATATGGTGGCTGCCCGCGCACAGTTCGAGATCGCCGACATCCAGTACCAGCGGATGCAAAAGCTCCATGCTGACGGACTGAATCCATTGACCGACCTCGAAGCCAGGCAACTCCGTTTCCAGGAGTCGCAGGCGCGCCTGATCAGTGCCGAAAACCGCTTTCTGGCCAGCAAGAACGATCTGATCAATGCCCGCGTGGAACTCATTTCCATCGAGCAACAATTTCTCGACAAAATGGCCAAAGCCCAATCCGAGAGAGCTACGGCTTCGTCCCAGATGTATGATGCCGATGTGGATGTCGCCAAAATGGAGGTGCAGTACAGCTCCTTCGAGGTGCGGACGGGATATTATTATGTCACTGCTCCCCAGGACGGTTTTGTCACCCGGGTCATCCGGGCAGGGATTGGAGAGATGGTCAGTGAGGGTGAGGAACTCCTGAGCATCATGCCGGCCCGCTATGATCTGGTGGTAGAGATGTACATCGAGCCGGTGGATCTCCCCTTGATCCACGTAGGCAACCAGGTCAATTTCCTTTTTGATGGCTGGCCGTCCATCGTGTTTTCCGGGTGGCCCGACCTGTCCTACGGGACATTTACCGGCCGGGTAGTGGCCATTGATCAGTTTATCAGTGACAACGGTCGCTATCGCATTTTGGTGGGTCCCGATCCGGATGACCGGCCGTGGCCGGAAGGACTGCGTGTCGGCGGAGGCGCCGTCGGTCTCGCGCTGCTCCATGATGTGCCGGTCGGGTATGAGATCTGGAGGAAAATAAACGGCTTCCCGCCGGAGTATTATGCCGGCCATCCGGGGCATTGGCCGGGCGATCACCTTATCAATTCGGGGACACGGACGTCCAGGCCGAGCCCGTCATTACCATCGAAAAAGGACAGCGGCCAATGAGAAAAATGGGGCTGGCTTGTAGCGGCGTAGCCGTGCTGATGATGGTGCCTTGTTTCCTGGTGGCCCAGACAGATACCGTGGTGCTGACCCTGCGGGAACTGTTTGAACGGGTCGCTGCGGGCCACCCGGTGGCCCGGCAGGCCGATTTGGTCCTCGAAAAGGGAGAAGCCCGTCTGTTGGCCGCTAAAGGGGGATTCGATCCGCGCCTCTTTGCCCGCATCGATCAAAAAGAATTTGAGGACAAACGATATTTCAGACACCTGGACGGTGGCGTGCTTTGGCCTTCCTGGTGGGGTATTGAAGTCCAGTCGGGATTGGAACAAAACCGGGGCGTATTCCTCAATCCGGAACAGACCACACCGCCGGGGGGGCTATGGTATGCGGGGCTGTCTCTGCCACTGGGGCGTGGATTGGGTATGGATGCCCGTCGTGCCGCCCTCTTCAAAGCCAGAATATTCAAGGATGCCGCCGTCGTCGAACGCCGCCAAATCCTCAACGATCTTTTTGTCGAAGTGGCGATGCACTATTGGGATTGGGTGCAGGCCCGGTACCAGCAACAGATTATTGGTCGGGCACTGGCTTTGTCGCGGGAGCGATTCGATCTGGTGAAGGAGGGTTTTTTCCTGGGCGCAAGGGCGGCCATGGATACGCTGGAATCCTATACGCAGGTGCAAACCCTCGAGCAGGACTCCCTAAGGGCGGCGATCCAATTCCAGACGTCACGCCTTGCCCTATCCGCCTTTCTGTGGTCGGAGGACCGGGAGCCTTTGTTGCTCGGGGAGCAGGTAATGCCGCCGAATGACGTCTTGCAGGAAGCCGGCGTGGATTGGCCGTCCGGCGGGCTTGACGCCTGGATGACCCGGGTCAATCAGAGCCACCCGGAAATACAGGGTTATGATTACCAAATATCGGCGTTGCAGGTGGACCGCCGGCTGATGGCCGAGCAATTCAAACCGCGCATAGACCTCAAGTACAACCTGGTGGCTGAAGCCCTCGGCGATGAAACGGTCGGTCAAATTTCCACCCGCAATTACAAATGGGGGTTGGATGTCGGATTTCCCCTTTTTCTGCGCCGGGAACGCGGTGATTATCAACTTGCCCGCATCCGATTGGAAGAATTGACGCTGGAGCGGGAGAGCAAGTTGCCGGAATGGCGCAACCGGGTCAGGGCCCATGCGGCAGAAAGGGAACTTCTGCAGGAACAAATCGGCGTATTGCAATCTGCGGTAGAAAATTACCGAAGGCTCCTCGACGCCGAGCGGACGCGATTTGCCAGCGGAGAAAGCTCCCAATTCCTGCTCAATACCCGCCAGGCCAATTTGCTTCAGGCGGAAATGAAACTACTGGAATCCCGCATCCGCCTGCAGCGTACGGCCATAGCGCTCCGGTGGGCCATGGGTATGGCCGGACCTCAGGAGGTCAACCGGCAGGAGGACTAATACGCTCCCCTAAGGGATCAATGTCCCGGTAAAAAAATCTTCTGGTTGGTCCTTCCTTTTTCCGTCAGCCAGGACAAGAGATAAAGCCCGGGGTTTGGCGCCGTAAGCTGGACAAATCCCGAGGCGGGTACGGGGCGATGCTGTACCGGCTGCCCGCCCAGGGTCCACAGCTCCAGGGCGCCTTGCGGCACAGGCAACTGGACGAGCAGGTTACTCCCGTCGAACATGACCGACATGGAGGCCGCTGAAGGGACCAACACATCGGAGGCGTCATCTTCCTGGAGAAACAGGGAATCTCTGGAAGCGCCATCCCCCGAATCACTGCCGTTGCCGTTGGCGGCAATTCCCGCCGCGTAAAGCCTTACCTGCCCGGTATTGGCCGGGGGAGCCACCCAACTCAACTGGAACGTGTCTTTCAGTGACGGAAATTGGTGTTCGGCATAACTCCGGTTGTTGACCGTACGGATGGCGACACCAGTCGGAGGGTTCTGGAAGTTGCCGGCCTGTACATGATCGGGACCGCTCAGCGCCACCGTCTGAAAACCGAATACGGAGGCGTTCGGACTGGCATCGACGACAACGCGTACCGTATATGTCTGTCCGGGCACATAGGTCGTGACGGGTACGCCTCCCGACAATACTTCGAGATGGACTTGCGGATTGAATTGCCCGGCCAGATGACAAGCACTGCAGTAAAAATTATTGCTCAGGGGGCTGCCGGTACGGTCCAACTTCTGGACCAGGGCCACGCCTCCGGAACTACCTGAAAAAATGAGGGTGCCGGACAAAATGGCTAAAAACGAAAGGACAAGGGTAAGGTTGCGAGGCATGGGTTGGGTTGTAGTGATCTTGATGAACACGGGTACGGGAATGAAGGTTTAGAGTCGGGAAAGAGGGCCAGGGTTGCCTGATCCTCAAAAGATACCCTGATCAGGGTATTTGCCTTGAACGCCCCGGAAATAGGAGGTGATCGTTTCCAGGTCTTCTTCGGCGTTTTCGCCCGGCCGAAAGAGGGGTCCAAACACGATGGTACGGTGCGCGTAGTCGAAGCGGCAGATTAAAATGGGTATGCCGGCCTTACGGGCGATGTGATAAAAACCCGATTTCAGTTTGGCGACGCGTTTGCGGGTGCCTTCCGGGGCTATGGTAATGGCGAACCGCTCTTTGTGATTGAAAATATCCACCACGGCGTCGACCATATTGCCCCGTTTTCTGCGGTCAACCGGGTAGCCGCCCAGCCATCGCATGAGCCAGCCCAGAGGGGGGTAAAACAAAGTGTGTTTGCCGAGAAAGTGGATTTTCTGACCCAGGGCGGTGCGCGTCAGAATGCCCAGAGGGAAGTCCCAATTGGATGTATGGGGTCCTGCGGCCACGATGTACTTGGGCGGGATGTCGGCCGGAAATCCGGAAATCCGCCAGCCGAGCAGGGAAAGGATCCACTGGCTGAGCCGTTGAAACATCGCTTTTTTCTGCAATATCGAAAGAAGTCATTTCTTTTGTGGATGGGGAATCGGGCATTGATCGGTCTGCTGTTGCTTTTACCTGCCGGTCTGGGGGCGCAGTCGCTCCGGTTCTCGTTACACGGGGGTTGGTATGAACATCCGGTCGCACTGTCGCTGGAGGCGGACGGAGCCGTGATTTATTACACCCTCAACGGGGCTACGCCCAGGCCAGGCGGAGAGGTCTGGCGGGGAGAAATGATGATCCGGCAGTCGGCGGTCGTCCGGGCCATTGCCTGCCGGGATGGGCGCTGCAGCCCCGAGCAGGCCCACACTTTTCTGATCGGTGAACCTCGCAGCACTTTTCCCACCATTTCCGTGGCCCTCCCTCCGGATGTTCTTTTTCATCCCGGATACGGGTTGTTTCGGGAAGGGGGGGGTGCTGACCGGAGTTCGTGGAAGCGGCCCGGTGCCAATTTCTGGAGCAAGAAGGAAGTGGTTTGTCATGTTGAAATCTTTGACGCCTGGGGGGATCCGGTTTATCACGATCATGCCGGATTCCGGATTTTTGGCGGTATGAGCCGCTTGTTTCCGCAGAAATCCTTTTCGCTGACGGCTCGGGAACGATACGGGGACAAAAGAATCCGCTATCCGGTCTTCGGAAAGGAAGGTCCGAAGAAATTCAAGTCCCTCGTTTTTCGCAACGGAGGCAGTGATTGGGGAAAGGCCCAGTTCAGGGATGCACTGATGACGGGATTGCTGGACGGATGGGACCTGGAAAAGCAGGACCATCAACCCTGTCATGTTTATATCAACGGCCGGTATTGGGGCCTTTACAACATCCGGGAAAAAATCAACCGTTTTTTTATTGAGGAGGTCTCCGGGGAGGACAAGGACAGCATTGATTTGCTCGAGCACAACGCACACGTCAAAAAGGGTTCGGCGGCGCATTATCTGCGCATGCTGGACTACATCAAACGACATGATTTGAAGGTGGACAGCCATTTTGCGGTCATGGACCGGATGATGGATGTGGACAATTTCATGCATTATCAGATCGCACAGATTTATTTCGCCAACAAGGATGCCGGAGGCAATATCCGGTTTTGGAGGCCTCGGCAGCCGGATGGGCGGTGGCGGTGGATCCTTTATGATGTGGACCAGGGGTTTGGTCTGCATGACCCTCTGGCTTACCGGGAGAACTCCCTGGCGTTTCATCTGGAGCCCCATGGTCCTTCCTGGCCCAACCCGCCCTGGAGTACTTTTTTACTCCGCCATTTATTGCAGAATGACGGCTTCCGGCAAAAATTCATCCGCACTTTTTTCGACGTCCTGAACACGGATTTTGCTCCCGAAAGGGTGGAGGCGAAAATTCGCGATTTTACAGACATCTACCGGACGGAAATTCCCCGGCATTTCGAACGGTGGCATATCCGGCCTGACAAATGGGAGGAGCAAATCAAACGGATGGCCGGGTTTGCCCGTCTCCGGCCGGAATGGCTGAGGCGCCATCTACAGGACTGGTTTTCGCTGGGAGAGCTGTCGGAGATTTCTTTGGCCGCTACGGAAGGAGGCACGCTCCGTGTCGGTGAGCGGTGGCAACTGGAAGCGGACACAGCGCAGGGGATTTATCCGGCGGATATGCCTCTTTATCTGGAGGCACGCCCCAAACCCGGATTCCGCTTTGCCGGCTGGGAGGGCTGGCCGGATCGTGATTGGAACATCCGGGCCACGGCCGGGCAATTGCCTCCCCGCATCACGGCGGTGTTCGAGCCCTACCGGCATCCGCTGGCCGAGCGGGTGATCATCAATGAGGTGGGCGCTTATAACCCGGGCTCCGGTGACTGGGTAGAGATTTACAATGCCTCCGGCGAACCGGTGGACATGACCTCCTGGATCCTGGCGGATGCGAGGCATGTGTACCGCCTTCCTACGGCTGTAGTTCCTCCCGGAGGCTATCAGGTGTTTTGCCGGGACCTGCCCAGGTTCAAGCGCCATTTTCCGGGTGTACCCGCCGCTGCCGGTCATTTCGGCTTCGGATTTAACCGGGAAGAGGAAAGCGTGTACCTCTACAGCTATGACGGCGCCTATGTGGACAGTATCCGGTATTGCCTCGAACCGCAGGAAGGCATCTTTACCTTGTCCCTCATTCTGCCGGGCCTCGACAATGCCGACCCTCGGCAATGGGAGGCCCGACCGGGTCCCGGTACGCCGGGTTCCGGCAATCCGCATTTTGTCGAAAGCCATATCCGGGCGAAGCAGGCCACCTGGACCCGGATCGGATTGGTCACAGCCGGACTCTCGCTGTTGCTGGCGCTGCTGGGTTGGCAATGGCGGAAACCTCGTCAAATGATGCGTTAGAAGTCAAGAAGTTTTTCCCTTGGGATCAAACGGCCACTTGCCTCTCCCCTTCACAATTGGTGGGGTACGATATGATGCGAAGCGGGTGGAAGTGACACTGCGGAAAGTATATCCTCGTTTGTCGAAAATAAGCGCCAATTGGTACCGGCAAAGTAGCGGTAGTACAAGCATGAAAGCGGATGAATGGGCCTTGCTTGATGGATAAAGTTGAAGTATGGATATCCGTTCGACAATTATATGAGAGTAAATAATTTGGTATTTAAAATTTAGTATTGACAATCGAGATGAATGCAACATATATGATATTGGTATAATGGTTTCAGATTTTTGGCTGTCCTCATGAAGAGAAGTAGGTAACCTCTGGTTGGCATCGTACATTTAGTCTCAGACACAGCGGATGAAGCCAACAGTTATTGTGAGGGGGGCGGATAGGTCTTTGGTCAAGTCCCTGGAGGATTGGTTGGCCCAGCATTATCCTGATGTCCCTGTGGAACATTACGCAGGATTCACAGAAGCATATCAGAAAAGTATTCTGAGAAGTGAAGTTGAGGCTGCCCAGTTCTCAGACCCAAAGAACATCATAAGGATTGAAGGCAACCGGAATTACAGCATGCTTTATTTGAAAGATGGAAGGATCATGAAGGTTTCAAGAAACCTGAAAGGTCTTGAAGCAATTTTATCCCAACCATCCTTTATCCGTATTCACAAGAGTCATATCATCAATGTGAATGCCTTAATCCGAATAAGAAAAAGCAACGGGCGTCAGGTACAAATGCTTGATGGTTGTTGGATTCCAATCTCGGACAAAGGTTGGATCATGTTGCAGGGATGGGTTTCCAAGCATTTGTTTTGATTTGCTCCCGAGCAAAGAATGCAGTTTTCCGTATTGATCCATTAACAACAACTACAAACGTCATTTATATGAAAAATTACATGTTACTATTGGTTGTCGTTGGTTTTGTGCCGATAAATTTTTTGATCGGACAAACGTATTTTCATCCGACATCAGGAACACAACAGGTTGTGCTTGGGCCGGGAACGGTTTATTACTATGATAATGGAGGACCGAATGGACCATATGCTCCAAATTTATCAAGTTCAATTACTTTTACTCCACAAGATGGCTATTTTATTGAGAATGTGTTTTTTTCTGAATTTCATGTCGAAGATGAAGCCAGCTGTAATTATGACAAGTTGACCTATCAATTTTTACCAAATTGTTTAGACTTGTTCGTGTCTTATGATGAATGTGGAGGTCCAAAGGTATTTTCATTTGCAGGACCATGTGTCGGAGAGTCATTGACTTTCTCTTTTGAGAGCGATGGATCAATAGAGGAATCTGGGTGGCGTGCTGAAATTATCGTTTCGCCTAAAAATCCGGACAGAAAAATATGTCATAATGATGCCACATGTCCTCTTGATGTTGGTGTAGTCCTGGATTGTGATGGAGGGGGTCCTACCATTTCTCAAGCTGATCCTGAAGGCCGTAATGCATTTGATGAGGAGTTTTATTGTTGGGCCTTCGGCAAATGCAAAGGACAGATTGACCAGTATCCAGGGTGTTCCAACCAGTTGTTTCCCGGAGGAGAACGCATTTATCCGCTTTTCCTGTCTCAAAGTCAAACCATTGTTATTGAATGCGAATGTTTGACAGACCTTTTTTTGGTCAATTATTCGACCTGTGGATGTTTGGCCAAAGTACCCAATGTAGGTGGCCAATTTATTATTGACAATTTACCAGCAGGAAACTATTATCTGGTTGCCGAATATGATTGTGCCGGAGATTTATGTTTCTGTGATTTTCAGTTTACATGCCTTGAAACCGGCCCGGGAATCCTGGATTGCAGCCAGGCCACGCCAATTTGGTGCAACAGTTCAGATCTGAGTTCCAACTCCGCTGCAGCGGGAGGCATGGCCAATGTCAACAGTTACTGCAATCCATCACTTGGAAGTAATTGGACAGGGCGGGAGAGAGTGTATTCCTTTTACTCGGATCTCAACGGAATCGTTCAAATCTCCCTGGGAGGCCTGTCTGCCAACTTGGATTTGATTGTTCTGAAGAGCTGCGAACGGACAGACTGCGTCGCTTCCAGTACCAAGGGGGGTGTCCAGACAGAGACTATTACCCTGAATGGAAAGAAAGGGGAAACCTATCTGATCGTTGTGGATGGGGTCAACTTTGCGCAATCCAATTACTCGCTGGAGGTTCAGTGTGAAGAACAAGAGAGTTGCATAGAATGTGGGCAGTGCTTTACCTATTCACTTGTAAACAAAGGTCTGAACACAGACATCATTTGTCGATCCAAGTATGTGGATTGTACATACCCGGACTTCCCTACTCCAAGTCATTCTTTCCGTTGGACTATTGACGGGATACAAGCCAGCACGGCACAAAATCCCACTTTATCAGTACCTACCCACAAACAGGTAACCATTTGTCAGGAAGTTAGACTGAACAACAATATTTCCTATCAATGCTGCTGGGTAGTATCGGCGATTCCAGGTTGCCAATCCACACCTATAGCTCATTGGGTTCATACAAGTGGTCCTTTGAACCCCAATGTCGTTTTGGATGCTTCAGGATCTGAAGGTGCGTTTCGGTATTATTGGGACTTTGGTGACGGATCTCCGATGATATCGACCAATCAGGATCCAATAGCGATAAAAACTTATGTTCCTCCTCAGCCTCAAAAGGCAACTTGTGTTTATGTTCAGAATTCATGGGGAATATCCCAATACTGCAAAACATTTGCACCCGGAGCCTTTGAATGTGCCACCAGTCCGAGTCCCAAGTTTGATTATTCGTTAGTCGGAAATACCATCAGCATTACTTCGGACAATCCTTCTGGAATCATCAAGGAGTGGGAGATTGATTATGGAAACGGAACCAAAGTCAATGGAACGGACTGGAGTACGCAGGTACAAACATACATGAATGCAGGTACCTATGAAGTTTGTATCAGATTCCGGGTCGAGTACGGTCAAGCATTCGGCATACCTTGTTCTTTTGACGGATGCCTGTATTTTACCGTTAAAGTTGGCTGTTGCACTACTGTAATGGACAACTGTTCAGACCTCTGGTTCAATTTCCTGAATGAAGACAATGGATTCTTGTATGCGTTGAGCCGGTCGATGAATTTGAATCAAGAGGCCATTGGTTGGGAAATCAACGATGAGCCGGTTGTCAACAGTGCCTCCAACACGGTTCAATATTTGTTTCCCGTGAGCGGCCTGTACAAGATCTGCTTTATCTATCGGGATGCCACTACGGGTTGCTTTGTAAAATGTTGTCGGTACAGTTGGATTGGCAACCCCTTTGATTGCGGATCTATTTTTTTCTGGTATGAAGAAGGCAAGGGCTATCAATTCTATACAGAAGCAAATGGTAGCGATTTCACCTGGACGAATGATGATACCGGCGAAGAGATTGGACAGGGTGAGATATCTAATTTCATTCCTGTTCCAGGTCCCGGTGATTGTATCGAGGTCAATATATCGGTGCGTTATTTCGATCCATTATGCAATTGCTGGCGGATTTGTTGTCTCCGAATTTACTTGTGTGATCCAACAGAATGTCAAGGAGAAATCATGGTCATTACACAGCCTGGCCCTGGGGGATCTACCGCCTTGTGTGTGGACAACAGCCTGACATCTGTCCGTTGGACATGCCTGGACAACAATCAATTCATCGGAGACGGGAATTGCATCAATATTACCAATTTGAACTGCCAGGTTTATTGTGTCCAATATTATGATCCCGTTGCTAAGCGTTATCGGGTTTGCTGTTTGGACTGGACAAGTGGTTTGCAAGAACCTCAGTCTTTGGCAAAAATAGAGATACGTCCAAATCCCTTCAGAGACTTGTTGGGTGTAACGGTTGAGTTCAGCCATCCACTGGAAACACGATTGGAACTTTTGGATATGTACGGTCGAGCCACCGGCGTTGGTGTGCTGGAGAGAGGTCCTGATTTGTTGCATCAATTCCAAGTGGATACCCGTCAATTGGCCAGTGGGATTTACACCCTGCGTATTGTGACTGCGGAAGGTGAGATCATCCGAAGGGTGATAAAACAGTAAAACACAAGTAATTGTAGCTCCAGTCGTCATTGAGAATTTCAAGTGGCGACTGGAGCTCATGCTTAGCTGAGTTCCATTTCCTGTTCAACTTTATGGTTGATTTTATCCATGAGAATCAAGCATGATGGACAGGAAGACGGGTGAAATCTTGTTGATTACCTTTGAATCCAAAGCAAATTATATTATATGAGAAAGTATTCGCTTTTACTTGTTGCGGTGACGGTTTTTCTTTCCTGTGCCGATCAGCCGGAATCTCCTGCCGCTCCCGACATTAGGATTGTCGAACGCCGGGACACCATTATTTCAATCGATCCGGCCACCTACGAGGAAACCACGCAGATCGTGGTCACCTATGATACCGTGTATGTGGACCCGGTAGATCAATGACCGTTTTGGTCGTTCATACGCTATTCGGCTGCACAGGTAACCATTTTCAGCCAGGTTGCGCCGATGGCTGAGCTGGTTTTCTCACGGACCCGATAAAGGGTTTTCCGACCAGACCCGGGCCGGTAGCCAGGCTTATGGGCCCTCCGGCTTCGGACTCCGGCGGAAGGTCGTATTTTTACCACGCCTTTTGCCATGAATGACCACCCTGCCCCCATCACCCTGGAAACAGAGAGATTGTGGTTGCGTCCTACCGGTATCCAGGACGCCGCCTTCTGGCTGCAACTGGTGAATTCACCCAAATGGTTGCGGCATGTCGGCGATCGGCAGGTACGCACGGAGGAGGACGCCCGGCAGTACATCCGGGAACGGATGGAGCCACAGCTCAGCCGGTACGGGTACGGTAATTTTACGTTTCTCCACAAGCCCGATGGACGCGAAGTCGGTGTCTGCGGACTGTACAAGCGGGATGGTCTGGATGCGGTGGACATCGGCTTCGCCATACTGCCGGAATGGGAAGGGCGCGGATTGACGCGGGAAGCTGCCCGGGCTGTCATGGATGCCGCTTTCCGGGTTTACCGCCTTCCGCTTTTATGCGCGATCACAACACCCGAAAATCATGCCTCCCGGCGAATCCTCGAATCACTGGGAATGTCATTTCTCAGAATGATCCGCATCCCGGGGGATGATGCGGATCTCAGGTACTACGAGAAACGCCACCCTGATTTCAGGGATGACCTTCAACCTGAAAATCCATCACCAGCTCAATAACAAGCCAATGACGCCATCCGAAATCGTGCATCAACTGAGGCGCCCGACCGCCAAGGATCCGCTCAGGATCCTGATGAGTGCCTGCCTCGCCGGTGTCACCTGCGGCTATGACGGCACCGCCAACGGCACCTATCCCTCCGCCCTGAAGCTCCTCCATTATCCCACTCTGAAAGTCGTGCGGTTCTGTCCAGAAGAATACGCCTTCGGCAGCCCGCGCGAAATGTGCGACATCCACGGCGGCAATGGCAACGACGTCCTCGACGGACATGCCCGGGTACTGACCGAATCCGGCGTGGATTGGTCCGAAGGCATGATCCGGGCCGCCCATGAAATGGTGGAGAGAGCCCGG
>JAGFIW010000057.1 GCA_024103195.1 Saprospiraceae bacterium
TTTGCGGACGGAACAGCAAGGCTCCAGGGTAGCTGGGAAAAAATAGGCGGGGTGCCCGGAGGATGGGTTGCCGACATCCATCTGTACCACCGGCGCAATGCCGAGGGATGGCAGGCCGTTTCCGGCAAGACCAACAACCCGCTGGGTGTCGATGCCTCACTCTGGGACTATTTCGAAATTGACGCCTCGCGCAGTTTCCTCATCGGCAACGGCGTCTATGGCGGCAAGGTTTACCAGGTGCGTTCTTCCATCATTTGGGCCGGTCACGGCATGCAGGTGGGCAATGGCGCCAATGGCGAGACGAGCACGCCGGGTGCCTGGCTGGCCGTGGCGACCTATGACCCGTTGGGCAAACTGCAGGGTCAGGGAGAGTTCCGCTTTGTCATCAACTGCAGCAATACACCCCAAATTCTCCAGGCGGGTGACCTGATTTCGCTGGATGGTCAGGCCTATACGGGCGCATGGTCCAACGGGACCGCCGGTGAATCGCTGGGGGCGGTGGCTCCGGGCACCTATACGGTCAGTGTGACACTGCCTTCCGGGCAGGTCAATACCCACACTTTCGT
This sequence comes from Saprospiraceae bacterium, assembly GCA_024103195.1. Lineage (GTDB taxonomy): Bacteria > Bacteroidota > Bacteroidia > Chitinophagales > Saprospiraceae > JAGNXB01. The sequence goes on from JAGFIW010000057.1 coordinate 567, forward strand.
GCTGGCAGCGCCTGCAGGATGTGTCAATCTCTGGCAGGATGCCTGCAGGGAGAAGAACATGGCCCTGAAAACGAAACCTACCCAGGGGAGTACCTGGCAGGGTGCCGTGGCTGCCCGCGCCGTGGATGGTCAGACGGACGGCGACTGGGCCAATGGGACCGTCAGCAGTACGCTGCAGGGATGGCAAAATTTCTGGCAAACCGAGCTGCCCGACACCTATACGGTCTCCTCGATCCGTTTGTGGCCGCGGACGGACTGTTGCCATGATCAGCTCAACGACCATTATGTCTTCGTGTCACCGAATCCCATTCCGGACATGGCGCCTGAGTTGCTGCTGCGTACGCCCGGCATTCGCACCATCGTCCACAAGGGACGGATGAACACAGAATGGGAAACGCCTGTAGAAGCAACAGGCCGGTTTGTCAAGGTCCAACTCCAGGGGGCAGGCCAGTTGCAACTCGCCGAGGTAGAGGTCCTGGTCTGTCAGCCTGACCGACTGGATCCTCCGTCGCGGTATGAGCCTGAAGTGTACGGAGTGGGCAATCGCCCCCCCAAAGGATTGGGACTCCCCGGCGTCAGTATCTGGCCCAACCCGGGCGCGGATTTGATGTTGGTGGATATCGACCCGGCAGGCGCTACCGCCCACAGAGTGGTGGTCCGCAACATGCAGGGACAGGAGATCTGGAGGCAGCCGTTGGCTACCGACGATATCATTCGTGTGCAGCTTCCGGTCCACGACTGGCCGGACGGGCCGTATATCCTGACGGTGGACACCAGCGATGGCCCCGTTTCGGAGCGGTTGGCTGTTCAGCGATAATCACCCGGAAGACACCCTATCATCGGAGGCCCGCTTTGGCGGGCCTCTGTTTTTTGAGGAAATGGGCAAGCAACAAGGGAGGAAGATGCCAAGATGTGAAAAAATTACTTACTTCATATATTATTAATAATCAATATATTACATTGATTATTAACCTATTGACCCTCTGCATCCATGGGCCAAACCGGGATTCCTGGCCACCCCCCCTTGCGCGAAGTCGATATCGGGATTACCTTTGCAGCGTGGGCAAGGGTGGCACCTTGTCCGGTAAGATCCCATGAACGTTATCTCCGACGGGTAGTATCCCGCGGGTTAACGGTATGTCTGCCTCCGGTCACGGAGCGAGGGAAATTGCGGTTCCTCCATCCATTACGTCAGGCTTGCATTCCGGTATTGAGCAAGAGGTTTCATCAACCGTCAGGTTGGAGACCTCCCATGACGTTGTAAACACCAAATCGATTGATATGGATAGGAGATTTTACCTTCTAACCGTTGCAGGAATTTTGAGTCTGGTGTCAAGCCTGTCTTTGCAGGCCCAAAATCGCGCTCAGGATCCTGCAGAGATGGCCATTCAACAGGCTTGCCGGGATGTGACACATCCCGTGGACCAGGAAATTTGCCGAACCCGGGTGATCCGGGCTTCCCTGATGCAGGGAATGAACGCTCCCGGTACGGATC
>JAGFIW010000072.1 GCA_024103195.1 Saprospiraceae bacterium
CATGAACCGGATGAAAATCCTTATTCTCCCTACCTTAGCGCCCCCATTCAAACCCCATTTCGATGCATCCAAAGCGGGCGGCCATCACCGGCGTTGGTGGCTTTGTGCCGGATTATATCCTGACCAACAAGGAGTTGGAGACCATGGTCGACACCACGGACGAGTGGATTTTTACCCGTACCGGCATCCGGGAACGCCGCATCCTCAAGGATCCGGGCAAGGGTGCATCGGACATGGTAGTCCCCGCCGTGCTCGAACTGCTGGAAAAAACAAGCCATACCCCGGCCGACATTGACCTGCTCATCTGCGCCACCGTAACGGCCGACCGGGTATTCCCCGACACGGCCAATACCGTCTGCGACAAGATCGGCGCCGAGAATGCCTTCGGCTATGATATCAATGCCGCCTGTTCGGGTTTTCTCTTCGCCCTTTATACCGGCGCCCAGTTTGTGGCCAACGGGACCTACAGGAAAGTGGTGGTGGCGGGTGTGGACAAGATGTCCTCCATCCTCGACTACACCGACCGCGCCACTTGCGTCATTTTTGGCGACGGTGCAGGCGCCGTCCTACTGGAGGCTGCTGACGACGACACCGGCATCCGTGATGCCGTCCTCAAGGGAGACGGCAACGGACGCCATTTCCTCCACATGAAGGCGGGGGGGTCCGTCAAGCCACCCACCCTGGACACGGTATTGGCCCGCGAACATTTCGTTTACCAGGAAGGCAAAACCGTTTTCAAATACGCCGTCAAAGGAATGGTGGATACCGTGACCGAAGTCCTGTCCCGAAACGGCCTGCCCCCGGCCGACGTATCATGGATAGTCCCGCACCAGGCCAACATGCGGATCATCACGTCCGTGGCGGAAATGCTGGATTTTCCGATGGAGAAGGTGATGACCAATATCGAGCGGTACGGCAATACCACCGCCGGCACCCTCCCGTTGTGCATGTGGGACTATGAAAAGCGACTGCGCAAGGGCGACTGGATCGTCCTGACGGCCTTCGGTGGAGGTTTCACCTGGGGAAGCCTCCTGCTCAAATGGGCCTATGACGGTTGATTCTTCCGCATCGGCGCGTAACGGACGTTCATGTGGAGCCAGAGCGACCTCGAGATCCGGAAAACCCACACAAAGAGAAAGGCCAGTATGGCGATGAGGATGCTGAAGGAGGCCAGCAGGCTCAGGTCAACCACCCAGTGAAGGAATGCGGCGACGCCGATACTGAAAAATCCGGACAGGATATAGGACAGAAACATGGCACCGTAGTAAAATCCGGGTTCCGGATGGTAACTCTGTCCGCATTTTGAACACCGGGCGTCCATGTCGAACGGGCGCTGGAAGGAAAAGGTGGTTGTGGGGAACATGCGCCCCTCCCGGCAACGCGGACAGTGCATACCGAGGATACTCCGGAACACGGTTGGTTTCATGGGGGCAAAGGTAAGGGAAACCCGGAGCCGGGTCGGTGATGTCGGTCACAACGGGCGGGCGGGGTGTTTGAATGGCAGGTTCCGCGTATCTTTGCCCCCCGAACGTAAAACCGACCCATGGCAACGACCTCCGATATCCGCAATGGGATGTGTATTGACCTGAACGGGGATATCTACACCATCGTGGAATTTCAGCATGTAAAACCGGGCAAAGGCAACGCTTTTGTGAGGACCCGGATCAAAAGCGTCACCACCGGCAAAGTGCTGGACCACACCTTCCCGGCCGGACACAAGGTCAATGACGTACGGGTGGAGCGCCGCAAGTTTCAGTTTCTGTACAAGGATGAAATGGGGTGTCACTTCATGGACAATGACACCTTCGAACAGCTTGCCCTGCCGGAAAGTCTTCTTGACAGTCCGCAGTTTCTCAAGGAAGGCATGGAAATCGAGATCCTTTTCCACGCCGAAAAAGACGTCCCCCTGACGGCCGAATTGCCCCAGCACATCATCGTGGAGGTCACCTACACCGAGCCGGGACTGCGCGGCGACACCGCCACCAACACGCTGAAACCCGCCACCGTCGAGACGGGCGCCGAGGTGCGGGTGCCGCTTTTCATCGACACCGGTGAAAAGATCAAGATCGATACCCGCACGGGAACGTATATTGAGCGCGCTAAATAACGACGGTCACATGGACAACAAAGAAATCCACGACCTGATCCGCCTGATCAGCAAGACGAATCTCTCCGAGTTCAAGCTTCGCAAAGGCGACTTCGAGCTGACCATACGCACGGAAGCATTTTCCCAGGGCAAAGCCGGTGTGCCTCAGGTCATCACGCAGCCGGCGCCTGTGGTTGTACCCGCTCCGGCCGTGGCCGCCCCGGTACCGCCCCCGCCACCGGCGGCCGCCGCGCCTGCACCGGCAGAAGCGGACATCAAACCCGCGGCTCCGGCCCCGGCTGCTGCCTCCACCTTGTTGGAGATCAAATCTCCCATGGTCGGCACTTTCTACCGGTCTTCCTCCCCCGACAAACCCGCCTTTGTGCAGGTCGGTGACCATGTCAAACCGGGAGATGTCGTATGTATCATCGAGGCCATGAAATTGTTCAACGAGATCGAGTCCGAGATCGGAGGCAAGGTGGTCAAGGTCCTGGTCAATGACGCCAATCCGGTTGAGTATGACCAGGTCCTCTTCCTGGTTGATCCCGCCGGGTAACCCCCTGTCTCCCCAACCCCTCCGCTCATGTTCAAAAAGATTCTGATCGACAACCGGGGAGAGATCGCCCTGCGCATCATCCGCACCTGCCGGGAAATGGGCATCCGCACCGTGGCCATTTACAGCACCGCCGATCGCGAAAGCCTCCATGTCCGGTTTGCCGACGAGGCCGTCTGCATCGGCCCTCCCTCCAGCAAAGACAGCTATCTCAATGTACCCCGGATCATGGCGGCTGTCGAGATTACCAATGCGGACGCCATCCATCCCGGCTATGGCTTCCTGGCTGAAAACGCCGATTTCGCCGAGGTCTGCCTCGAATACGGCATCAAATTCATCGGCCCCACTCCGCTTCAGATCCGGAAAATGGGCGACAAGATCACGGCCAAAGAGACGATGGTTAAGGCCGGAGTCCCGGTCATCCCGGGCTCGGACGGCCTGATCAAGGACCTCAAGCAAGGACTCAAGGTCGCCAAGGATGTCGGCTACCCCATCATCCTGAAGGCAACCGCCGGAGGTGGCGGCAAAGGCATGCGGATCGTCTGGAAGGAAGCCGACTTTGAAGCCGCCTGGTCCATGGCCCGCAATGAAGCCCGCAATGCCTTCGGCAACGACGGCATGTACATCGAAAAGTTTATCGAGGAACCCCGGCATATTGAAATCCAGGTGGTAGGTGATCAGTTCGGCAATGCCTGCCACCTCTCCGAGCGCGACTGCTCCATCCAGCGGCGCCATCAAAAACTGGTGGAAGAGTCCCCCTCCCCTTTTGTCGATCAGACCCTGAGAGAGAAAATGGGCGAAGCTGCCGTACTGGCCGCCAAATCCATCAATTACGAAGGTGTGGGCACCATCGAATTTCTCGTGGACAAATACAAGAACTTCTACTTCATGGAGATGAACACCCGGATTCAGGTGGAACATCCCGTGACCGAGGAAGTCATCGACCACGACCTGATCAAGGAACAGATCAAGGTGGCCGCCGGAATCCCCATCTCGGGAGAGAATTATTTCCCGATGATGCATGCCATTGAATGCCGGATCAATGCCGAAGACCCCTTTACCGACTTCAGACCTTCTCCGGGACGCATCACCTCTTTCCATACCCCCAAAGGACACGGCGTAAGGGTGGACACCCACGCCTATGCCGGGTATCAGGTTCCTCCGTACTACGACAGCATGATCGCCAAAGTCATCTGCCGCGCGCGCACCCGCGAAGAGTGCGTCCGCAAGATGGAAAGAGCCCTGGAGGAATTTGTCGTGGAAGGCGTCAAAACCACCATCCCCTTCCATAAAAAGCTGATGAAGAACGAGGATTTCCTCAACGGCAACTTCCACACCGGCTTCCTCAACAACTTCCGGATGGAGGATGGGGAGTAAGCCCCCAATCGCCCCCGCATGCGGGACCTGAAACGACTTATCCGATATCTGCTGCCCTACCGGCACCTGGTCTTCCTCAATATGGCCAGCAACCTGATGATGGCCTTGTTTACCGTGGTCAGCATCCCGGTGTTCATTCCGTTTTTCAGGATCCTTTTCCAACTGGACACCCCACAAAAAGTCAATCCGGAGCGGATTTCCTCGCTGTCCGACCTGTTGCAGGCCGCCAACTACCGCTTTACGGTTCTCATCGAGCGGGAAGGCCCTTCCCGGGCCCTGCTGATTACCTGCCTCATTCTCGTCGGCCTGTTCTTCCTGAAAAACCTGTTCAGGTATCTCTCCATGTACTTCATCGCCCCGGTCCGCAATGGCGTCATCCACGACCTCCGGCAGCAGGTTTTTCGCAAACTGGTGAGACTCCCCCTCGCTTACTTCAATGAAGAGCGGAAAGGAGATCTCCTGGCCCGTATCACCTCCGATGTACAGGAGATCGAATCCAGCATCCTGAACGTCCTGGAATCCGTATTCCGGTCGCCGGTCACGATAGCCGGCTCCCTCTTCATTATGGTGTACATGAGTCCGGGCCTCACCCTGATCGTGTTCGGCCTGATGCTTTTTACCGGCCTGATCATCGGGGGCATTTCCCGGCGGTTGAGGCGGCAGTCGGGTGCCTTGCAGAACCTCCTGGGGCGACTGGTCGCCACTGTCGAAGAGACCCTGGGTGGCATGCGGGTGGTCAAAGCCTTCCGGGCCGAATCCTTCCAGGAAGGCCATTTTGGCGAGATCAACCGCCAATATCGCCGCCTTCAAACCCGGATCATCCGCCGCCGCGACCTCAGCAGCCCCCTGTCGGAATTCCTCGGCATCTCGGTGGTAGCCGTCCTCCTCTGGATCGGCGCCCAGCGCATTTTCGCCGGAGAACTGGGGGCCGAGTCCTTCATGGCCTTCCTCCTGGCCTTCTACAACGTCATTGATCCTTCCAAACAACTCACCAACGCCTGGTACCACATCCAGAAGGGCCTGGCCGCTGTGGACCGGGTGGACAAGATCCTGGATGCCCCCGACAGCATGCCCGAAAAACCGGCGGCATTGCCGGTGAGCAACATCCGTGAAGGCATTCGTTTCGAAGGCGTCAGCTTCCGTTATCCCGGCACGGAAACCTGGGCGCTTCAGGAAGTGAATTTCTTCCTGCCCAAAGGAAAAACCATCGCCCTCGTCGGCCTCAGCGGAGCCGGCAAATCCACCATTGCCGACCTCATCCCCCGCTTTTACGATGTGACCGAAGGCCGCATTACCCTCGACGGCACCGATATCCGCGACTTGCGATTGGA
>JAGFIW010000117.1 GCA_024103195.1 Saprospiraceae bacterium
GTGCGGGTGCGACAGGGACAAGTCATCGGCTTTGTAGGCTCTACAGGTCTTGCCACCGGCCCCCATGTCTGTTACCGGTTCTGGAAAAACGGCAAACAGGTCAATCCCCTTCGCGAAAGGCTGCCGGAGGCCAAACCCATGGCAGAGGCCAGGTTGCCGGAATACTTTGCCTTTCGCGACCGTGTCCTGGCCGAATTGAACGCCATCCCGCGCGTACAGGAATCCGTCCGCCCGGCGCCCGGGTCAACGGCGCCCCTCGTACAACCCTGATCAGGGCCTGATCAATTCAGGTAATTGTCGTCCGGCATTTGGGCGATCACCGAACTGGTGCCTCCCTGGTTTTCCAACACCTGCTTCCACAGATTGCCGGGGCGTTCCCGGAAGAGATAGTTGGCATCCGACTCTCCCAGAATCCAGGAGCCGATCTTCATTTCTTCTTCCAACTGGCCATCTGTCCAACCCGCATACCCTACGAAAAACCGGATGTTGGCCGGCATGACCAGGTGGTTGTCAATGAGGAATTTGAGTTTTTCAAAGGAGCCGCCCCAGTGGATGCCGGGGGCCACCGGCATGCTGTCTTCCAGCAATTCGCCGAGGTTGTGGACATAATGAATGGTGTCCGTCTGGACCGGCCCCCCGTACCAAACCGGGGCATCAAAGACCGGAAAATCCGACAGGAGATCGTTGACCCGGATGTCCAGTTCCTTATTGAGGATGAATCCGACGGAGCCCTCCTGGCTGTGCTCGCACAGCAGCACGACCGACCGGCTGAAATAGGGATCGCTCATGAAGGGTTCGGCCACCAGCAATCTGCCGGAGGCAACCTGAATGACCGGGCCGGATGAACGGGCCATAATCGGATTTTTTGGAACTATAATGCTGACAGGGTGGCGGAAGGTTCAATCTTCCGGATCAATCCGCGCAAGACAGCCCCTTTGCCTCCTGATTCCACAAATTCGGTGACCCCGTCGGCCACCATTTGCCGGATGGATTGGGTCCACCGCACCGGGGCAGTGAGTTGGGCCATCAGATTGGCTTGAATGGCCGACGGATCCTGTTCGGGACGTCCCGTGACGTTTTGATAAACCGGACACCGGGGCGGACGAAATCCGGTGGCCTGAATGGCGGTGGCGAGTCGCTGACGGGCTGGTTCCATCAAGGGACTGTGGAAAGCGCCGCCCACGGCCAGCAGGACGGCCCGTTTGGCTCCCGCTGCCGTCAAACGTTCGATAGCGGCCTCTACGGCTTCGGTGGTGCCGCTGATGACCAATTGCCCCGGCGCGTTGTAATTGGCCGGGACCACCACACCATTCACGGCGGCGCAGGCAGCCTCCACGACATCGTCCTCCAAACCCAGGATGGCCGCCATGGTACCGGGCACGCGTTCGCACGCTTCCTGCATGGCCATGGCCCGCTCGCGGACCAGGGCGAGTCCGTCTTCAAACGAAAGGGCACCGGCCGCCGTCAACGCAGAAAACTCGCCCAGGCTGTGACCGGCAACGGCATCCGGACGAAAATCATCGCCCAACAGGATGGCCGGTATCACGGATTGGACAAAGATGGCCGGTTGGGTCACCCGTGTCTGTCTCAGGTCCTCTTCCGTGCCGTTGAACATGATTTCTGCCAGGTCAAATCCCATGATGGCATTGGCTCTGTCAAACAATTCGCGGGATTCGGGCCGTTGGTCATGCCATTCCTTGCCCATTCCTGGGTACTGGGCGCCCTGCCCGGGAAAAACATAGGCTTTCATGCTGCGTATTTGAGTCCGGCAATATCTGCCGATTTATTCAATCCCGACTCACCGGATCGACTTGCGGATGAGATCAAGGAATTCCATCCGGGTGCTTTCCTGCCTGAATTCACCCGTAAAGGCCGAGGTCGTGGTAGAGGAATTCTGCTTCTCCACGCCGCGCATCATCATGCACATGTGCTGGGCTTCGATCACAACGGCAGCGCCCAAAGGCTGGAGGGCCTCCTGCACGCATTCCAGGATCTCGACCGTCAGCCGCTCCTGCACCTGCAGGCGACGGGCATAGATGTCCACGACCCGGGGCAGTTTGGAAAGCCCCACAATCCTCCCGTCCGGGATATAGGCAATATGCGCTTTGCCGAAAAAAGGCAAAAGATGGTGCTCGCACATGGAATAGACCTCGATGTCCTTGACGAGGACCATTTCACTGTACGCTTCCTTGAACACGGCCGAGCGCATGACCGCCATTGGGTCCTGGCGATAACCCTGGGTGAGAAAATGCCAGGCCTTGGCAGCCCGTTCGGGCGTCTTGAGCAGTCCTTCCCGCCGGGGGTCCTCCCCCACTCCCTGCAGAATGGCATTGAATTGGGCAGCCAACTCCTTCCATTCCGGGCGGTCCTGGCCCGGGTGCCCTTGGTCTTGCATGGTCCTTGATTTAGTGGTCCGCCCTCGGATGGAATCCCCTCCTCCGCGATACCATTCCGGACAAAGGTAGCACACCAGCCAAACGTTGGTGGTCCGCTGTCAGGTGATTCTGGTCGATGGGAATGCCCCGATGGTCGTACTTGCAACAAAAGCTTCCACGGGCTTTCCTACCTTTAGGGAACTTCTCCTCTCCTTCCGGATAAGGACGGAAGATGGTCCAGGCCTGGCCCGAATCTCCTTCTCCCGGAAGGGACAAAGGCTCACCTGGTCCCTGGCCATCCTACGGTCGCATGGACCGGCAAAACGGCCGACCGGAAGGGAGAAAGCTGCAACAGGCCAACATGTTCAAACGCCGATTCTGGATCCACCTCTTCTTTTGGGCACTGATCTGGGCCTCCCTGACCTGGCTGGAGATCCGGTTCAACCAAATGGACTTCGGATTTGCTGCCGGCAATGAGCTGATCCGGATTCTGTTTTATCTCGTCTTGGTGTATGGCAACATCTATTTCCTCATTCCGCGATTTCTCAACGAACGGAAATTGCTTTTGTACGGAATCAGTCTGCTGGCCCTGGTGATCATCCTCACCCCTGTGATGGTCAATGTGTTTTATTGGCGTTTCCAGGGATTTCCCGAGCTGCAGGCCCAGGTAGTGCGCCATCAAACGGGGTATTACCTGCTCAATTTCCTCATTACCGGAGCTTTTGCCATTTTCAAGATTATTTCCGATTGGGTAAGAGCCGAACGGGACAGCCGCAAGATTCGCACGGAGACCATGCAGTCCGAACTCCGCTTCCTCAAATCCCAGATCAATCCCCATTTCCTGTTCAATACCCTCAACAGCCTGTATGCCCTGACCATTCGCAAATCGGACCTCGCCCCGGAGATTGTACTTCGGTTGGCGGACATGATGCGTTACATGTTGTATGAATGCAACGAAAAATGGGTACCCCTCCAACGGGAGATTACCTATATGGAAAACTACCTGGAGCTTGAAAAATTGAGGCATGGCGAAAAGGCGGATGTGCACCTGCATGTCCAGGGTGAACCAGGCGAAATGCGTGTGGCCCCCCTCCTTTTCATCCCCTTTCTCGAAAACAGTTTCAAGCACGGGCTGGCGCGAAGCATGGACAAGGGATTTGTGGAGGTCGTCCTGATGATCGAGCCGGACGAGATCCATTTTTCCATTACCAACAGCAAGCCGGCCCAGCTCCCTCATCCCGAAGCCGCCAGATTTGGCGGTATCGGGCTCAATAATGTGCGCAAACGACTGGACCTCCTTTACCCGAATGCCTACGATCTCCAGATTGAAAATGAACCCCTTACCTTCAGGGTCAATCTCCAACTCAAACTCCCACCCACCACTTAATTGAATGCCCATGTCCAAGATCAAAGCCATCCTGGTCGATGATGAACCCCTGGCGCTGGAAATTCTTTCGGGATATGCCGAACGCATACCCGACCTAGAGATCGTCGCCACCTGCAGCAATGCCCTTGAGGCCCAATCCGCACTGTCGGCGGGTCAGGCCGATTTGGTCTTTCTGGACATCCAGATGCCCCAGATCAGCGGATTGGAATGGCTCAAGTCGTTGACACAGCCTCCCCTGACCATCATTACGACGGCATTCAGCGAATACGCCCTGGAGGGGTTTGAACTCAACGTCGTCGATTATCTGCTGAAACCCATTCCCTTTGACCGGTTCCTCAAAGCGGTCAACAAAGCCAGAGAGATGCTGAGGCTGAAACAGCCGGCCGCAAACCCCGAAGAGGCCGACTTCATGTTCGTCAAGGCAGACAAGAAACTGGTCAAGGTCAATTTCGACGACATCGTATATATCGAAGGATTGAAGGACTATGTGATCATCCGTCTCGAGCAGGACCGGGTGATTACCCTTCAGACGATGAAAAGTCTGGAAGAAAAGCTGCCGTCCAATCTGTTCCAGCGGATCCATCGTTCCTACATCGTCAACCTGGACAAAATCCAGGCCCTGGACGGTGCCATGATCGAAGTGATCGTCAAGAACCAATCCAAGCTGTTGCCCATCGGCAAGAATTATCGCGAAGAAGTACAGAAGATCATTGACCGGCAGCGGTTGTAGCCGAGCGCAGGCATCCGCCACTGGTATCCCTTATGGCTGCGTGCCGGACGGGAAGACAGCAAGCCATCAGGAATGGCGACATGTCCACGATTGACCGAGGTGGACGGTGAGGGATGGGTACCAACAAAAAAGCCGCTTCAAGAGCGGCTTTGTAATCCCATGAACATATACAACTCCGGACCTCTTTCGGCCCGTATTTTTCTTTTATGTGAGATGGGACGTTGGAGGCGCCGCACCTCTTTCGGTGCGGCAGCCTGGCAACAAATTATAATCCCATGAACATATCCACATCAAGATGAACCGGAAGGGAAAAAGTAGTGAGCCGTAATAAAACACCAAAAAAACTTACGGCCCACTAACAAATTATAATCCCATGAACATATCCGAATCGGAGGGTCGCGATGGAGGTTTGCCTCTCTTGGGGCGACCGGAAGCGCTTTCGCTCCCTTTGATGATACAAACATCCGAAGTCCCTCCTGCCTCAACAAATACAAAATTGCCCGCTTGTATTCTTGTAAAAGGTATTAAGAGTGATATAAAAATGTTTATCATGTTGAATATCTGCTTATTAAAAAGTAAACATAGTTGTCTATATTCATGAGTTGTGAAAAAAAACGGGCCATTCGTGTGAATGGCCCGTTCTGAAAACTTGCAGGTCCGCAGGATCAACGGAGGTACATCAGTTCCCTGTACTTCACCAAACCCCACTCCCTGTCGTCCACGATGAGCTCCAGATCATCGGCATGCTGACGCAAACGGCTCATCAGGACTTTAACCTCGTGGCAGTATACCAAAGCCATTTCCTTGCTTTCCTCCAGGGCCCGGGCCCTGGTCCTGGCCTCGTGCATTTGGCCTATGAGGTCGTGCATGGCATTGATATTCTTCGCGATACGCTTGACCATGTCTCTTGAAAAAGTAAGATCGTGTTTGTCAAAGCCGGCTTCCTTCATCTGGACGATGTTTTGGGCGAGCCGTGTCTGGTAGTCCAGCGCCCCGGGAATGACGTAGTTCAGGCAAAGTTCCTCGAGGGTATTCGACTCGATCTCGATGGTCGTACTGTACTTGTGGAGCTGCACTTCATGGAAGGCATGGGCCTCGCGGTCCGTAAACACCTTGGTATCCTTGAAGAGGCGAATGCTTTTGCGCGTGACATATGCTTCCAGGGCCTCCGGCGTCGTTTTGTAATTGCCCAGTCCACGGCGGGCGGCCTCTTCTTCCCAGGCCTGGCTGTAGTTGTCTCCTTCGAAGAGGATATGCCTCGACTTGCGGATATAACCTTTGAGCACCGTCAGGATGGCGGCATCCCGGTCTTTGCCGGTCTCCTGCTGGCGGGTCACGTCTTTGTGGAATCGCTGGAGTTGATCGGCCATGATGGCGTTGAGTACCGTCATGGGAGCAGCACAGTTCTGATGCGATCCCACCATCCGCACCTCAAATTTGTTGCCGGTAAAGGCAAAGGGCGACGTCCGGTTGCGGTCCGTGTTGTCTTTTTCCAGGTCAGGAATCTTGCTGAGCAGATTGAGCACCACTTTGACATCTTCTTTGGTGGTCTCCCCTTTTTCGATCTGCCGGAGGATATTGTACATCACCGTTCCAATGAAAATGGAGACGATGGCCGGCGGTGCCTCGTTGGCCCCGAGCCGGTGATCATTGGACGCCGAGGCCACGCTGGCCCGCAACAGGTCCGCGTGGTCGTACACGGCCATGATCGTATTGACAAAAAAGGTCAGAAAGCGCAGGTTTTTACCGGGCTGTGCACCGGGCGACAAAAGGTTTTTGCCGGTATTGGTGCCCATGGACCAGTTGTTGTGCTTGCCGCTGCCGTTGACACCGGCGAAGGGCTTTTCGTGGAGCAATACGCGGAGATGGTGCCTGCGCGCCATGCGGTCCATCAGGTCCATCAACAACTGGTTGTGATCGACGGCTACATTGACCTCTTCAAACATCGGAGCAAGCTCGTATTGACCCGGACCCACTTCGTTGTGGCGGGTGCGGACCGGGATGCCCAGCCGGTGGCATTCGGTTTCGAGATCCCGCATGAAGGCGAAAACACGTTCGGGAATGGATCCGAAGTAGTGATCCTCCAGCTCCTGACCCTTGGTGGCCAGTTTGCCAATGAGCGTTCTGCCGGTGATCATCAAATCCGGACGGGCGTTGAAAAGGGCTTCATCGACGAGAAAGTACTCCTGCTCCCAACCCAGCGTCACCGTAACCCGGCTGACCTGCGGATCAAACCAGCGGACGACGGGTAAGGCCGCGACTTCCAGGGCGGAGATGGATTTCAGCAGCGGCAGCTTGAAGTCCATGGCCTGCCCGGAATAGGTGACCAGGATGGTGGGGATGCAAAGGGTTTTCCCTTCCCCGACTTCAAAAAGGAAGGCTGGCGATGAGGGGTCCCAAGCGGTATATCCGCGGGCCTCGAAGGTCGAACGCAAGCCGCCTCCCGGAAAACTGGATCCGTCGGGCTCCTGCTGGGCCAACTCATTGCCGCCGAATTCCTCAATGGCTTTGCCGTTGGAAGAAAGGGTGAAAAAGGAATCATGTTTTTCTGCCGTCTTTCCCGTCCAGGGCTGGAACCAGTGCGCGTAATGGGTGGCTCCACGTTCCATCGCCCACTGTTTCATCGCACCCGCCACCACATCGGCGACTTCTCTCGACAGATTGGCGCCGGCCTGAATGGCAGCCTTCACACTCAGATAGGCCTCCTCGGGCATGTATTGTTGCATGGCCTCGTCGTTGAAGACGTTGACACCATAGAATTCGGAGATTTTTTCCGAGGGCATGCCGTATGCCGTGAACTCGTCAACCGGGCGATTGAGAATAGTGTCAATGGCATTGAATCGGGACTGGCTCATGCGATGGGGGTAGTTGAGGGGTTAGGGAGGGGATTCCGTGCACAAAAATACGGATTGCCTCCACCATTCACGCCCCCGTCTTCCTTCATTTGCACTCCGTTAACCAAATCCGCCAAATCGGCGCGGGTGCGTATTTTGGTGACATGCGCCGTCTCCATGCCGCCTTGGGTCTCTGCTTGCTCGCCTTTAGGGTGACCGCCCAACTCACGCCGGTCACCGAAGAAATCCAGCAAGATGTGATCGAAGGGCTTTTCGAGGACTACGAGACCGGGGATGGCGGCGATATCCAACCCGAATGGCTGCTTCTCCTGGAGGATCTAAGGCACAGACCGCTCAACATCAACCAGGCCGATGCCGATGATCTCCGTGTGTTTTTTTTCCTGGATGGCAACCAGATCCAGGCGATCCTTGCTCACCGGGCGACCTATGGAGAATACCTCCATCCCCTGGAGCTCCAGGTGGTGGAAGGACTTGACATCCGCACGGTACAACGATTGCTGCCTTTCCTCCGGGCGGCCCGGGCCGGAGATAACCGGCTCCACCGGTCTCATTATTGGCAGACCGGACGCCGCGAGTTCACGCTGCGATGGGAAAGGGGCTTGGAAGTCCGCAAGGGCTATCTCCCTGCCACGGATGGCGCGCCGCCCCCCTATGAAGGGGATCCCAACCGATTGGTCGGTCGCCTGAGATATTTTTCGGGCAATCAGATTTCCTATGGCCTTTCTTTTGAAAAAGATGCCGGCGAAGCCCTTTTTCGCGGCAGCAATCCCCGCGGATTTGATTTTTACTCGGCCCATATCCAGATCCGCCGTCCCTTCCGGGGTTGTCAGCAGCTATTGGTTGGCGATTACGGCTTGAGCATGGGACAGGGCCTCCTGGTCAGTACCGGATTTGTCGCAGGAAAGACAGCGGCCGTCACCTTGATCAAAAGGACACAGCGCAACCTGTTCCCCATGAACTCCTGGCAGGAAAGCCGTTTTTTTCGCGGGGCCGCGGCTGAGTGGCAATTGGCACCCCGTTGGTACCTCCTGACCTTCGCTTCCCTGCGGCAACGCGATGCGAATGCCGTATTGTCCGATTCCACCTTTTCCGAAGTTTCCCTCCATGTTTCCTCTTTCCAGCAATCAGGATTCCACCGCACTGCGTCGGAAATTGCCGATGAAGGCATTCTCCGGGAGGCGGCTGCCGGCGCCGGCATTGCCTACCGCTCCCGCCGGGTACGTGTCGGCCTGCAGGGCGTCGGATTCCGGTACAACCCCGGGTACGTGCCATCTGAAAGACCATACAACGCGAAGGCTTTTCGCGGTGAAGACCTGGCTGCGGTCAGTGTGGATTACCAGGTAGCCGTGCAGGGACACCAGATATTCGGCGAGGCGGCCATCAGCCATAACGGCGGGTATGCTGTCACTTCCGGCTTGCTGGGCAGCCCGCATCCCAAGGTTCAGATCGCTTTGCTGGCCCGCCATTTCTCCCCGGACTACTGGAATGTATGGGGGGCACCCCTGGCGGAATCCACCCTGCCCCGCAATGAAACGGGCATGTATGGCGGTCTGGTTCTGCACCCCCTTTTCGGCCTCCGGCTCTCCGGGTTCGTGGACCTATGGCAACATCCCTGGTTGACTTTTCAAAGCGACAGTCCCGTCCGGGGTCGCGAACACCTGATCCGTCTGGATTACGCCCAACGCCGCAAGTGGAATGCCTATCTCCAATACCGGTGGAAGGGCCGGGAAATCAACAGGACAGGAAGTGTGGAAATACCCGATCAGATCCCGGTCTACCGGCAACAATGGCGCATGCAAATCCAGTACGAACTGTACCGGATTCTGACCCTTCGAACCCGTCTGGAATGGAGCCGCGCTGACCAGGGAGGAGGACGGGAGGACGGATTTCTCGTGGCCCAGGACCTGCTCTACCATCCCATGGGTAGCAGATGGAGCGCGACCGCCCGTTTGGCCATTTTCCACACCGGCGGATACGCCAGCCGCATCTACATGTTTGAAAACGACCTCCTCTACACCTTTGGACTGCGGCCTTACTATCATCAGGGACATCGGGGATACATCAATATCCGTTACCGACCGTGGTCTGCGCTCACTTTGGAGGCCCGATATGAGGTGTACCGGTTGTACGATCAGGAAACGATTGGTACCGGGAGCGAAGAAATCAATGGTCCGGTCAGATCGGGATTCAAGGCACAGGTCAGGTGGATGTTCTGACAGGTCGGATGGCCCGGATTCAGGGCGAAGGCACATCCGGATAGAGCAGGTAGCGGGCGCGCAGGACCTTGAAACGTTCAAGGTCATCCTTCCAGGATGCACGGATCTGGTCCTCATTCAATCCTTGTTGGATCTGCCTGCGGAGCAGGTCACTGCCTGCGAGTTTGTCAAAAAATCCGGAGGAGAGAAAGTAGGCATCCGGATCGGGGAAGGCCGCGTGGGTCTTCAGGATCCAGGACAAATCGAGACGTCGGCGCCCAAAGAGGCCAAGGGGATCCTGGGTGCTCAAATCGAAACCTCTGCATTCCCGACCCCGGAGAGGAGGCTGGGTGGATTCGGGACGGGACACCGGCGTAAAGAAGGTGTCTCCGTCCCTGAGATCGGGATGCCCGATCAATTGGAACGGATAATCCGTGCCTCTTCCCACACTCATGGCTGTTCCTTCCAACAAGCAAAGAGAGGGATAAAGCCAAACGGATCTCATGTCGGGAAGGTTGGGAGAAGGGCGATCCGGCAAATGGTAAGGCAATTGGCGTTCATAGTGCGTCAGGGGAATGACCGTCAATGCCGGCTTGATGCCCTCTTTGAGCCAACCCTCACCGCAAATCATGGTAGCATATTCCCCAATGGTCATTCCATAGACGACCGGTACCGGGTGCATTCCGACAAAGGATTGCCATGCCATACGGAGGACCGGTCCGTCCACATAATGCCCGTTGGGATTGGGACGGTCCAGTACGACGACCGGAATGCCGGCTTCCGCGCAGGCCTCCAGGACATAATGAAGGGTGGAGAGATAGGTGTAAAACCTGGCACCGACGTCCTGGATGTCGAATACCACCAAATCCAGGTCCGAAAGGGATTCTGCGGTGGGCTTTCGTTGATCCCCGTACAGCGACATGATATCTAGACCCGTTATTTCATCCTTGCGATGGCCAATGTGATGGCCGTCCGGAAGATCTCCCCGGAAACCGTGTTCAGGGGCAAACAATCGCGTGGGCCTCAGCCCTGCCCTTGTCAGCGAGTCCACCAAATGGGTCACACCTATCGTCGCTGTGTGGTTGCAGACCAGTCCGAAGGATTTACCCCGGAGCAACGGGAAATAAGCTTCGGTATCCCAGGCACCGGGGCGTACGGGATTTCCCTTTTCCGGCTGGGAACGACCTGCTTCTCCTGATTGGACAGGCGTCTGACAGGAAGGTATCCATCCGGTGCCTGTCAAAAGAATAACGGATATCAACAGGAACGGAAAATGAGACATATCTGTTAATTTGCTTGCTCCATGGCCAAACGTCCTTCATTGCTGCAATATGCCGTCGTCGATATCGAGACGACCGGTGGCCGGCCTGACCGCGATAAAATTACGGAAATAGGCATCGTCCTGACCAACGGACGGGAAATCACCGACAGGTGGTCCAGCCTTGTCAACCCCGGCGTCACCATTCCGGATTTCATCACGCGTATGACCGGCATCACCCAGGAGATGGTCCAGGATGCACCTTATTTTCACGAAATAGCGCGTGACGTGATCCTTCGGCTTGAGCACGCGGTCTTTGTCGCCCACAACGCCCGGTTTGACTATCATTTCATCCGGGAGTCCTTCATGGATCTGGGCTTCCCGTTCAGCCGTCCCTTTCTATGCACCGTCAAAATGAGCCGCCAGGCTTTCCCCGGTCTGCCGTCTTACAGCCTGGGCAACCTCATCCGGCACTTCGGTATTCCGGCTGAAAACCGACACCGGGCGCTCGACGACGCCCTCGCAACTGCCGACCTGCTTAGCCGCATTCTACAAAGCCCTCACGGTCCCATTCAGGAGGGGGCAAGCGTCAAAACGGTAGCCCGATGGAAGACCATCCCCAACCACCTTTCACCGGACAAGCTCGCCGACATCCCTGATGCCTGTGGCGTGTACTACTTTCGCAATCCGGAGGGGCAGATCATCTACGTCGGAAAAAGCGTTCACATGCGCAAGCGCCTGCAGGAGCATCTTCAGGACATCACCCGAAAGGCGGACCGGCTGGAAAAGGAGATTGCGGATGTGCAATGGGTTGTCACCGGTAGTGATCTGTACGCCTCCCTGCTGGAAGCCGCGGAGATCAAACGTTGGCAACCCCCTGTCAACCGGGCGCAACGCCAACGCCATTACGAATACGGGCTTTGGGTCGAACCGACGGCAGAGGGATATCTGCGGTTTGAAATCCGGAGGCTGCATCAGGAATCCGATCCTGTGCAACGCTATAGCGGCAAGCGCACCGCTCTACAAGCCCTTGCCTCTGCTTCCCGGCAATTCGGACTTTGCCGCCATCTCACGGTCAGCCACGGCCCTCCTCAATCCCCTTGTTTCGAATATCACTTGGGGGAGTGCCAGGGTGCCTGCTGCGGCCAGGAATCGCCTGAGGCTTACAATACCCGTGTCCGTTTGGCTGCCGCTCATCTGCGCCAGGACATTGAAGGCAGTTTCTACCTCCTGGATACCGGGCCGGATCCACGGACTCAAACGGTATTTGCCGTCCGCGACGGCCGGTTTGCCGGTATGGGGATGCTGCCCGTTCATGCCGACAGAGATCAGGCAACCCTCGAAGCAGCCATTCAATCCTATCCCTATACGCCGGAAAACCAGCGTATCCTACGGCAATATCTGATCCGTCACCGCCTGGAAAGGATACCCTTCCAAGGCATTCTTCGGCCGGAGTGAGCCAGGTACCCGGCCATCACTGAACAACAAAGCCCGGATCTGAAGGGATCCGGGCTTTGCCAAAGGAGAGCGGGGCGATCACCGTCTCTTGATATAGGCGCTGATCTTGTGGCTGTCCTTCAATTGGTCCACCAAAGCCTGTGCATCCGGTCTGGATTCGAATTCACCCACCAGCACAGCCGACATACCTGTTGGAGTCGGTGTCAATTCGGAGGAGGTGAAGCCTAACGCCTTCAGTTCTTCCAGTCGCCGTTCCGCATTGCGCTGCACCTTGAAGGTGCCTGCAATCACGGCAAATCGGCCTGTCTCTTCCACAGCCGGTGCAGGCTCTTCGGTCCTAACTGGCGGCATTTCAGTCTCGGGGGTTGAGGTAGCACCTGCCTTCCCGCCTATCGTAGCCGGCGGATTGTTGAGGTAGGTCACCTCGACATCCGTTTCGCTGGTAATCCTGAATTCCGTACGCCTGTTGACCTGATGGTCCGCTTCGGTACAATCAACGCCGTCCGAGCAGGAATTCTTCAATTGGCTCTCCCCATATCCGTTGGCTGTCATTCTGGATTTGTCTATCCCTTTACCAACCAGATAGCGCATGGCATTTTCAGCCCGGCGTTGGGACAGGCGCTTGTTGTAGGCATCTGTGCCCCGGGCATCCGTGTGGGAGGCCAGTTCGATGGTCACGGCCGGAAACTGCTTGAGAATGGTGGCGAGTGCATCCAGATCGGGTTTGGCATCCGGCCGGATACTCGCATCGTTGAAATTGTAGTAGATGTTCGGCAACTGGATGATGTTGCCACTGGCGAACGGATTGCGCCCTTTCGGATCCGTGATGTCGAAGGCCATGGCGATCTCTGCGCCTTCCTCCAGGTCGCGCGTACTCACTTCCCGGCTGGATTTGAAATCGTCCTTCTCGATATCAACAATGAAATCTTTGTCCTTGGGCAGATAATATTGGAACTGCCCGTTGCGGTCGGTGTACACGGTGGTAAGAACCTCCCCGGTCTCCTTGTCGCGAATGGTGACCTTGGCACCTGCCATCGGCGTATTGAATCTCGGATCAAGGACGACACCACTGAAGGGTACAAGGTCACCCAACGGCTCCAACAGCACCAGTATTTCTTCAAGCGTCGGATCCTTTTCAATGACAACCTGTCTGGGCAGATACCCCTCACTGTGGACAGATACCACAAATGTACTTCCCGGCAGTTCCGTCTCGAACATGCCTTCGGCGTCCGTAAATCCCTTGATATCCGTTTCCGCCATGTCCACGCGAAGTATCAATTCATTGGTTTCGGGATCTTCCACCCGAATGCGGATCAGGTTACCGTTTTCGTCCGTCAGGGAAAGGACGTTCGATAAATTCATGTCCTCCAGGTCCAGGAAGGAGACCAGTGCCCCTCCTATTTCGGAACCCGTGTTGTTGTCGGCCACGAATACGCGAAACGTGCCGGGCTTGCGGGCATCTGCCAGGTCTTTGTCGGCCAGCAATTTGTTGAGACCTTCCCGCACATAAAAGCGGTAGATGTCGTCCTGCCCCTT
Source organism: Saprospiraceae bacterium (assembly GCA_024103195.1). Classification (GTDB taxonomy): domain Bacteria; phylum Bacteroidota; class Bacteroidia; order Chitinophagales; family Saprospiraceae; genus JAGNXB01. The sequence continues at coordinate 13,795 of JAGFIW010000117.1, forward strand.
GCCACCAGGCCTGTCGGAAGAAAAGTAGCCGTTCTTCGTTTCCAGGTCGAGAATGAATCCGAAATCGTCCTTTTCACTGTTGAAAGGGGCGCCCAGATTGAGGGCCGGCTTCCAACCACCTTCGGGCGTCATGCGTGTATAGAACAGGTCAAGGCCCCCTACCCCCCCGAGTCCGTTGGAGCTGAAAAAGAGGGTGCCGTCCGCATGGATGAATGGGAAGGTTTCGTCGCCGGAGGAATTGACGCCGGGGCCGAGATTGACCGGATCGCCGTAATCATCGCCGGTTTTCTCCACGTAGTAAATATCCAGACCGCCCAACCCGCCTTCGCGGTCGGAGGCGAAGTAAAGCCGGTCGCCTTCGGGGCTGATGCTCGGATGACAGGTATTGAAATCGTTGCTGTTGAAAGGCAGGTCTCGGACATCTCCCCATTGATCACCCTGGCGGGTTGCTTTCAGTACCCGCAGATTGACCCATCCGTCGGCTGATTTACCCAGCTTTCCGTTGACATAATTGTTCCGGGTAAAAAACATATCCGACCCTGCCACATCCAGGCAAAGAGGTCCTTCGTGATACCGCGTATTTATGCGGTCGGAGAAGAATACGGGTTCTCCCAATACGCCTTCACTGTCGCGGGAGGAACGAAAAATGCCCATCGTGCTCTTGTTCAGCCGCCGATCGACAAATTTGTACACGTTCTCCCTGGAGGAAATGAACAGGATGCCGTCCTCAAAGAAAGCAGGGCTGAATTCCAGTTGATCGGTATTGATGTGGGTCTCATTGAAAACCACCACATCAAAACCCTTGTGCTCGGCATCCTGGGCACGAACCAGAAAAGCCCCGAATCCCAATATGCATGCGAATATGTACCTCTTCATCTCTATCAGGTTGTGCCGTTAAAAGAAAAACCGGGGGTTTTTCAGGTTATCACTACTACGCAACAGGTCCACACGAAGGAGGGCTTCAATGCTCCCTGAGGTGTTGTCCGAGATCTCAGAAAGCGAATAGTCATAGGCCAGCCCCAATCCGAGAATCCGTGTGAGCTGCCCGAATAACAGGAAATCCACCGAATCCCCGGCCCCATCGCCGCCTACCCGGTAGGATACGCCGGTCGTCAGGCGCCGGTTGAATTCGAAGCTCAGATTGACATCCACATCCACCGGTGCGTGTTGGACATACTTGCCGAGTACGGAACTCCGCATGGTCGTCCTTTTCGACAATGGAAGGGCGAATCCGCTCATTACATAATAATGGCGACTCTCCTTCGCCGTGCTGGTTCCCGAATTCGGATTGAATCCGATCACATTTTCGATGATGCGGGGAATCGAAGCGCCAAAGAAGAAATTGTTGATGGACAGGTATAGCCCGGCGCCGACATTGTAGTAAATGTCATCCGTGGATTGGTTGGTCAGGATGGAAGGATCATTGGGATCGGCGATGACCAGATCCGGATCCGCAAAATCCACCTGGAAATAGCGGGCAGATCCATGGAAGCCAACCCTCAACATGGCATTGGGGCGGTTGAGCAGGTCGTAAGAGTAGCTCAACGCGCCGCTCCAGTTGTTCATGATGCCGATCTTGTCATGGTTGAACAACAAGCCGAATCCTACCCGCCGGCTGAGGAAAGGCGTGTTGTAACTCACCAGTTGGGAGACCGGCGCCCCTTCAAATCCCATCCATTGGTTGCGGTAAATGCCGATAAAGCTCCCGAAGCCCTCCGCACCGGCAAACGCCGGATTGAGGTAGAGCTTGTTGTACATGAACTGTGTGTAATGACTTTCCTGCTGGGCCTCAAGCCTGCCGGCAAACGTGACCAGGAGCAAAATGACCGAGTATAGCGTGATTCTCATGGCAAGTGACCTTTAACGGAAGATGGTGATGAAACCGGTGATGGGATCAGAACCGTCCCCTTTGGTGAAGACATAGTAGTACGTCCCGTCAGGCAACGGTGCACTGGCATTCCCCTGATAGGTGCCCCCCCAGTTGTTTTCATACGGTGAAGCATAAAAGACCTGGTCTCCCCATTGATTGTAAATCGTCAGGGTATTGTCAGGGAATTTGGGTGGTGACCCGATGATGCACTTGAACACAACGACGTCATTCCGGTCATCGTTGTTGGGTGTAATCAGGTTGTTGGGCTTGCACGACTCATCGCGAATTTCCACCGTGATCCGCACGATGGCGGTGTCGCAGGCATTAGGACATTCCTGGTAGCAAATCCGGTAAACGAATTCCACTGTCCCGACAAAGTCCGGGGCCGGTGTATAGTCGAAAGTGCCGTTGAAATTGTTGGTCAATGTCCCGCTACCCGGCTGGGTGATAAATGTGATATCCGCGTTGGCAGAGGGATTGAGTTGATCGTTCAGAATGAGGTTGCCGCCCATAATGAACGTGTCATTGTACACGGTAAAGGAATCCGCGAACAGCAACGGGTCAACCAGGACGTTCACATTTACCGAACCCGTCAGGGTATTGGTACAATTGGCCGGAATGACGCTGACCGAGTAACTCCCCTGACCCGAGGCCGTAATGGCGGGAACAACGGGGCTTTCATCCGTGGAAACAAACCCGTCGGGTCCGGTCCAACTGTATGATCCATTCGGGAAAGATTCCGTCATCAGAATCACATCATCCCCTAAACAGGCAGGATTGGGATCAGCCGTTACGGCCAACGGGTATGGAAGGACCGTTACATTGACGAAACAGGTATCGGTGTTGCCCGACCTGTCTATGATCTCGAAAATCAGGGTATAGGGCCCCCCTGCGGGGAACACATCGCCGTTGCCCAGACCCGTAAGGTCAATTTGGGAGGTTCCGGCAATGCCGCAATTGTCCGTACCTGTCGGCAGGTTGAAGTAAACCTCCACTTCCCGACATTCTGTGACTACCAGAGAATCCAGGAACCCGTCCGGATCTGAGACAATGGTCCCGTCAGAGCTGATGGTCACATCCCCCGGACATAGTGCCACAGGGTCAATGTCTTCCAGTACCGTAACCGTAAAACTGCACACCGCCACGTTGCCACATTCATCTGTTGCCGTGTACACAACATCCGTTGCGCCGGTCAGGAATAACCCTGGTCCCCGATTGGAGGTGATCTCCAGTTGGGCGGTACAGTTGTCCGAAAACGAGGGATCGGTCTCCCACTCATAGATCACTTCGCAAAGGAAGGTGTCATTGGGGAGAATGAAAGTGGTGTCGGTGGGACAGGATACGACCAGAGGCGCTACCGTGTCACAGACAGAAATGACAAACTCACAGAAAGCGGTATTGCCGGAGGCATCAGTAGCCGTATAACTGACCGTATAGGTGCCGATGGCAAAGATGCCGGGTGAAGGACCGCTGGAGGTATAGGTGATACCCAACGAATCCGTACAGTTGTCCACAGCTACCGGAGGAGTCCATTGCACGTCAGCGGTACAACTGTCCGAATCGGCCACAAAGAACAACGACGAAGGACAATCGACAAATACGGGTGGCGTCACTTCCAGCACGGTCACGGTGAATCCGCAAGTCGCCAGCGTATCGCCGGATACGGGATGTACCAAATGGTAAACCACATTGTGGGTACCGGCGTCAAAGGCATCACCCGGATTGTAATTGCCGACAAGGTCCAGCATTTCATTGCCGCCACAACCTCCTTCCCAGGTGGGTAGCTCCCATGAAAGGACGGTGTCGCAGTCTGCTTCATCCAGCGTAATCAGCAGGTCACCGGGACAAGTCAGGATATAGTCGCCTCCGCCCTCTACGGTTATGGTGTAAACACAGGAATCGAGATTGGCCTGGAAATCAAAGGCATACCAAACAATGGTCGTAGTGCCCAGGGGCAATTCCACCGAGGCGCCTGCTGTGTCAAAATCGATACCTATTTTGAAAGACAAATCGGCAAGGTCTCCGCAATTGTCGGTGAAAACCGGAACCGGCGGGGTAACTATTGCTGTGCAGGAATCCGTGGTTGCCTCTACGGTCAGATCATTCGGACAGGTAACAGGTACCGGCGGAGTCTCGTCCAGCACAAAAATGCTGAACGAACAACTGGCTGTATTGCCCGATCCGTCGGTGGCGACATAGGTGATCGTATGCTCTCCAACCTCCAGGAAGATACCCGGGACAGGACCGTCCAGCGTCAAACCGGTGGGACAATTGTCAATAGCTTCAGGCAATTCCCAGAAGGCTGTCACTCCGCAGCTGTCGGCGGATGAGACCAGGATGATATCGGTCTGGTTGCAAATGAGCACCGGATCCTGGGTATCCACCACTGTGATCTGGAAAACACATGTATCCGTCAACCCAGCCTCATCCGTGGCCACGCAAAGGACTTGGGTGATGCCGAGTTCGAAGATATCACCGGAGTTGTGGGTGCAAGTGATGACCACGTCAGGCGAACAATTATCAGTGGCCATAAGGGTATCCCACTGAGCCTGCGCCTGACAGAATGCCGGAGCTGCTTCGACGGTTTGGTCGGATGGACAATTGGTAATTACCGGAGGTTCATCATCGGAAACCTCCAGGAAGCCGTTGATGGTATCCACCGGTACGACCACCGGAAATTGTGGCAATGGCTGAGCTACGGAAGCCTCAATGGGTACTGACGGGTAATCGATCAAAAGGAGATCCGTGGAGGAGTTGACCCCACCGACAAGATCAAACAATACACAGAATAAGATGGAATCATCCGGTATGGTGACCCCGGCGGCATTAAACCAACTGAAGGTCAAGGTATCCTCGATGCCTGATGTAGGTCCGAAATTCGTACCGCTCAGATTGAGAGCGGGATTGGTTTGTGAGATCGATACATATTCGATGATCTTGCCATCCCACGTCATGGCAAACTGAAGACTGGCGAGATGGTTGAAAGCCTCGGCTTTGACACATACTTCCACGATCGTATCGGTACACAGGACTTCGGGATCCATGACAATGATGGTGAGAGTATCCTCCACCAGCGTCACGGTAAAACTGCAGGATGCCGTATTGCCGCCATAATCGGTAACCAGATATTGCACGGTCGTCGTCCCGAGTTGAAAGGTTTGCCCACTGGCACTTCCCGGTCCTGTTCCCAGCGTAGCCCCACTCAGACTGTATTCCACGGACTCGATTTCGCAATTGTCGGATGCGACTGGATCAATGCCGTTGACGACCTGAGAGGTCTGCAATTGAGGGATTTGAACGGTCAGATCATCCGGACACTCGATCTGGGGAGGTACAAGGTCATAAATAACCAGAGAGGCATCAAAGGTTTCAACCCCGATAATAATCGGCAGATTGGGGAAGGGTTGGGCCATCGAAGCCTCGATCGGGACGGAAGGCATGTTGCCGAACTGGATGGTATGGCTGGTTCCGGCCAGACCTGTCACTGAGAAGTACAAACTGAAAAGGACCTCGTTGTCGGGCAGAGTGACACCCAGCGGATTAAACCAACTGAACGTCAAGGTATCGTCAATACCTGAAATCGGTCCAAAATTGGCGAGGGATAGATTGAGGGCCGGATGGAAATTACCGAGTGAATCGAAAGGAAAGATCACCCCATTCCAGGAAAGGCCAAACTGCAGACTGGCAATGCTGTTGAAGTTTTGGGCTGTAATATCCACCTTCAGGAAGGTGTCCTCACAGGAAAAGCTGTCGGGCATGATGACAAACAGGCGCAGGATGGAATCGGCCACAATGACCTGAAACGAACAGGTAGCCTGGTTGCCTCCGAAATCGGTCACCGTGTATTGGACAGTAGTGTTTCCCTGTTGGAAGGATTGGCCGCTGGCCGAGCCGCTTCCGGCGCCTGAAGTGGCTCCGGTAAGTTCATACTGAAGTTCCTCAATTCCGCAATTGTCGGTAATGACCGGATCTATCCCGTTGACGGTCACTGAAGGTTGACCAGAAGGAAGATCAACGGTGACATCATCGGGACACTGGATGACAGGTGCCTCCAGGTCATAGATAAACACCGATGCATTAAACGTTTGTACATCGATTTTGACGGGCAGATTGGGGAAGGGCTGGGCCATGGAAGCCTCGATCGGGACGGATGGCATGTTGCCAAACTGAATGGTGTGGCTGGAACCGGCCTGCCCATTGACCGAAAAATACAGGCTGAAAAGGACGGCATCGTCCGGAAGGGTAACACCCAACGGGTTGAACCAACTGAAAGTCAGCGTGTCATCAATACCGGAAATGGGGCCGAAGTTGCCAAGATTGAGATTCAGGGCCGGGTGAAAATTGCCCAGTGAGTCGAACGGAAAGACGACACCATTCCAGGAAAGTCCAAACTGAAGACTGGCAATACTGAAAAAATTCTGCGCGGTGATATCCACGCGAAAGCTTTCATCATCACACAGCACACTATCGGGAAGGATGACAAACAACCGCAGAAAGGTATCCTGGACGCTTACCTCAAAGGAACAATCCGCTTCATTGCCGGCAAAATCCTTTACCGTATAGGATACCGTAGTGTTACCCGCCAGAAAGAACTGGCCACTGGCCGACCCCACTCCCATTCCGGTAGTGGCACCGGTCAGGGTGTAAAGGAGGGAATCCACCGCACAATTGTCTGAGGTAGCCGGGTCCAGGTTGTTGACGATAATACCATTGGCCCCAGAGGGGATGGAGACGATGGTATCATCCGGACAAGTGAGTGAAGGATCGAGATTGTCCTCGATGACGACCGCCCCATGCAGGGTATCCACCGGTACCTCGTCAATAGATCCGTTGATGATCTTGCCGCAGGCGATCGGTGTGTACTGATTGCCAAACAAGACAGGACCCAAAAGACCGCCATTACCCCTGACCACATATTGCAGGGTGAAGAGGATGGCGCTGTCCGGAAGGCTGGCGCCCAGCGCATTGAACCACTGGAATGTCAGCGTATCGTTGTCCGGGGTTTGATAAGGACCAAAATTGAAAGGGGTCAATCCGATGGTGGCATTCAGGTTGCCGATCTGGCCGGTAAATTCTAGGATACCCGGATCCCAGACCATACTGAAATCCAGGGCCACAACCTGATCAAAATCAACAACCCGGACAGGGATTTCAATCGTGTCCCCGCATTGAGCTTCTGTCGAACCTGCCAGAAGGAACAAATCATTCTGGGTCCATCCGAAGGTCATGCTTCCTGCCAGTGTCAAAACCAGAAGGAATACACGCTTCATTGCCTTGCCGTACTTATCCATGAGTACAATTTAACTGCCAATATCCATATAATTGGGGACTGTTGCGTTCCCGGGAAAAAAGGACTATCCCGGAGGAAGCTCCTCCGGGATAGTTCCGATCATTAATCCTGGGCATGCATTTTCCCCAGCGCGCGGTGCTCGCCCGCTTGTAAAACATAGAGATAAATGCCTGGACCGGGCAACTGATCCTGGTGGATGACCAAGGTGTTGCGGCCTTCCGCACCATCTGCCTGGAACCGGGCCACTGCCCTTCCGGCAAGATCTGTTACCGTGAGAACTACGGGCAACGGTTCCGGCAGTACATACTCGACCTGGGTCAGATGCGAGAACGGGTTGGGCCGGTTGCCGAGCAGGGCAAATCCATGCCCTTCCGGCGTTTCCGTTGGCTGGTCTTCCCAGTTCAGATGAATGCTGTGCACAGATGCACCCTCTGCATAAGCGATCCTGCCGAGATGCCCGCCGGTCAGCCCAAGGACCTCCTGGAGGGTCTGTCCGCTGCGAAGCACCTCGAATTCCATCGTGTAGAGTACATCCTCCGGCGCAAGGGTCACAGGAGCCCCGGCATACCAAAGGTGGGGAATCAAACCCTGCTCCAACAGTCCGGTACCAAACTGACCGGCGTTCACGCCTGCCAATACACCGGGCTGAATACCGCTGAAGGACAGGACTTCCGGATGGTAGGCCCAGCCGAACTGATAGGCGCGGAATTGCTCAAAGAATGCAGCGCGTACCGGTACACGGATGACCGTTCCCGCTTCCAGAACCTGGTCGGTCAGGGTAAGGCGAATGTCTCCGTCATTCCTGGTTTCCACCTCGGGCTGTCCGGTAAACTTCGTCGGATCCGCATCATTGGTGACGTCACCCATTTTGACACCGATGAAATCAGTGTTGGGGGCATCCATACCAATATTCGTGAAGGTCACGAAATCATTCCAACCGGTAGCCCATGGCGCCAATGGATTGGGGAACACGAAATCAGCATCCACAAACACCCAGGATGTGACATCCGGGAAGTTCGGGAAGTTGTTGAGGATTGTGTTCTGGAACTGGGCTATGTCAATACCGTTGATCATGTCGTTTCCGTTCTGGTCGGCAGCGATCAACTGGTAAGGCGTGGTCAGCGGCTTCAGTCCGGGTGGAGCCAGGATGTGCTGCTGGATGATTGCAAAGTCAAGCGATGTCACCCCATTGGCCGGCAATGTGTCCTTGAATGGCGTGATCGTGACCGTGCTTCCCGCAGGAACGATAAACTCGTAGTACCCGTCATTGGCCGTGTAGTACGAGCCGCTCTGGGATCCTGTCATGTTGACGTGCACACGTCCGATACCGACTCCGGTCGTCGTCAGGATACGGCCGGAAATCTTGATATCCGGTACGCCCAACACGCCTACAAAGATCATGATGGTCTTCTTGCAACCCGTCACTACATCCGTGATGACCAGGGTGTAAGTGCCGGAGGTGAGTCCGGAAATCGAAGGTGTTGTTTGACCACCCGGGCTCCAGAGGTAGGTGAAATTGCCCGAACCGCCACTGGCAGTAACGGAAATGGCACCGTCCGCTGAATTGGGGAATGTTTCAAAAGTCACCCCGGCGGTGTGGTTGATTTCGTTGCCCGGACCGGCATTCACCGTCACGATGGAGGTACAGGCATTGGTATTTCCTGCCGCATCCGTGACCGTCAACGTGACGATCTGCTGCCCCAACTGGGTACAATCAAAGGAATCCTGGCTCAGCTCCAGCAACAGGTTGCCGTGCGGCGTACAGTTGTCGTGGCTGTTGTCATCCACTTGTACAGGTGTCAGTACGGCAAAGCCCTGGGAGTTGAGAGATACATTGATGTTGGTAAAGCATACGGCCACAGGGGTTGAATTGTCGATCACCTGTAGGTGGACCACTTCCTGCGACACATTGCCGCAACGGTCCTCCGCCGTAAAGACGATATTGTACACACCCGCCGGATAAGAGCCGCTGGCTGACGTATTGCCTGGTCCGAACGGCCCGTTGTTGGTCACGTCGATAACGGAATCGGGTTGACAATCAGCAATATCGGCATTCAGGACAACCGGAACCGTGCAACTGTCGGCGTTGAAATTGTTGGTGTACAAAATCACCGTATCCGGCAGGAAGGCGATGACCGGCGGCGTGGTGTCCTCGATCGTGATCTCCTGTACATGGACAGCGACATTTCCACAGGCATCCGTTGCCGTCCATGTCCGGGTCAGGACATAGGCATAATCACTGCAATTGAGCGTGTTGGTCTTCGTTGTCGAAATGGCCAAGCTGACCGAAGGCGTACTGCAGTTGTCCGATGCTGTCACCTGCGCGGCTGCCGGAATGGGTAATCCGCATTCCAGGGTAATATCCTGTGGCAGTACGGATGTAAATACAGGCGGAACATTGTCAAAGACGGAAATCCGCTGCAGACACGCGATGTTGTTGCCCGATCCGTCCAGCAACAGCCAGGTGCGGTCAATGCGATAGCAAATCGCGCCTCCTACCTGTACGATGTTGTCCGTATAGGTGAACGATGTGCCACAGGCATCATCAATTTGCGGCACACCCAGGGACAGGTATCCCGTGTCCGCGTTGCAACTGATGGTTACATCCGGGGCACAGCTTATCAGGGTGGGCACCGTATTGTCGATGATGGTCACCTGAGCGGGACAAGTAGCCGTATTGCCGGCCAGGTCGGTCACCGTAAGCGTCACCGTATGGGTCTTGCCGGCATCATCGCAGTCGAAGGTGTCGGGGAAGACATCCAGGAAGATGTCACTCATGGAGAACGGTGTCAGACAGTTGTCATAACTGCCGTTGTCGACGACTTGCGGCGGAATGACCAACTCTCCCTGCAGGTTGAGGGGCAAGGTGATGCTGTTGATACAGACCGGCGTGGGTGGCGTGGCGTCGGTCACAATGACGCGAACGACCTTGATGGCGCTATTGCCGCATGGATCGGTGGCGGTAAAGACCAGTGTGGTGGTACCCAGCGGATATTGTCCGGAGGCATTGGTCGTACCGGAGAATCCGTTCGATCCGGAGAAACTGATTGAAAGATTGGCAAAAGCGGCACAGTTGTCCACTACCTGGGTGGGACCCACGATCAGGGTAATACCTCCGGTGCAATTGAACGCATTGGTTGTGGCAAAGACCGTATCAGGCATGCTTTGGGTCCAACCCGGTGCACTGATGTCCTGCACATTGATGATGCGCTGCATGGTAGCCACATTACCGTTCACGTCCGTAGCGGTCCACGTCCGGGTAATTGTGTAGTTGTAGAATCCGCAGTTGTTGGCATTGACACTCTTGGTGCTGGTTTCGTTGAACGTACTGCTGGCCAGTCCGCAGGCATCCGTGGCAAATACGTTGGGTATGCCCGGGATGGCGTTACAGTTGGCCGTTGTCGTCGAACCGCTCAGGTTGAAGGCAGGCGGCGTCAGATCCTGCACCAGCACGGAGGCCGAACAGGTGCCTGTGTTGCCGAAGATATCCGTGACCGTCAGGGTCACAATGTTGGCGCCAACATGGGCACAGGTAAAGGTGTTGGGACTGACGGACACATTGTCGATGCCGCAATTGTCATTCACGCTGCCGGTCACGGAGGCCGCACTCAGCGAACCGTTTCCGTTGGCGTCCAGGATGACCGTGGCATTCACACAGGTGGCCGTGGGCGGAATATTGTCCGGACCTACCTGGATCTGCTGCACCTGCTGAGTGCTTCCGTTCACCCCGACATACGTCCAGATGACCGTGTACAATCCGATGTCAAACTGGTACATCGGCGGATTGAAACTGATCTGGTTCCCTTTGTCGGGTATTCCGAGAATGACATTGCCACAATCATTGGCGGTAGGCGGCGAAACTATGATCGATTCGCAATCACTGAAGAGATTGGGCAACATGGCCTGATCGGGGATAGGCAGGTTGACGTCATCCAGGGTCACCAGGAACTGGCAATCCGCAGAAAGATGCAGCGGGTGGCCATCCGTTGCCGTCAGCGTGACGGTAAAGGATTCTCCGTCGGCAGGGGTCAGACCCGGTACGCCCGACAAGGGTGTTCCGGCCACGGGGTCCTGCGTAATGATCAGATTGGCCACACAATTGTCCGTCAAATTGCTGATAAGCCCCGTGTAATCGGGTACCGAACCGCTGGCACAGATCGTACTCAGGATCTGGTTGGGCGGACAGGCGATGGACGGAGGCTGATCATCAATGATGTCCACCTGGAAGGTACAATCGGCCGTATTGCCGTGGATGTCCTCAACGGTGTAGGTAATTGTTGTCGTTCCAACCGGGAACAGGGCCTGGTTGAGCAGGAAAGGCGGGAACGGACCAAATGGCAGATAGGGGTATACCGGTATCACCGAAGGATCCGAAATGGATTCCGTGATGTTGAAAATGCCGCAATTGTCATCGACATCTCCGACAATTCCGAAGGTGGGATACCAACTGACCAGGGCGTTGCAGGTACCTGCTGTGGCGACCTGTTGGATGTCCGTCTGACACCACAAAACCTGTGGGGGCTCGTTGTCCTCCACCTCGATCGTGAAGGAACAGGTGGCGAACCAGCCTACGGCGTCGATAACCGTCCAGATGACCGTATGTGTACCAACGGGGAACACTTCCCCATCCAGGGTGGCCTGACCGTTGTAATCGTTGAAGATAAAGGCGCCGGGACAGTTGTCGGCAAAACTTATCGGATCGAATTCACTGCCGACCGCCTGGTAGGAACACAAACCTGGATCACTCGATCTTACCTGATCCTGCGGGCAATCAATGACAGGGTCTTCATTGTCGGTCACGGTGATGGTAAATCCGCAAGAGGCGGAATTGCCGTGTTCATCCTCCACGTACAAAGTGGCGGAAGTCACGCCCTTGGGTAGTGATGCGGCCCAAACGGGCTGGCCAAGCACATCATAAACCACTGGAGTCAGGTCCGGCAACACCAGATGCAATTCGTAAATGACGATGTCGCAATTGTCTGTTACATTGGGAATCGCCACAGTAGCGAGGCCTTCGCAATCGTATCCGCCGTTGTTGACCGTCGTCACAGACACGTTGGCAGGACATCCTCCCAAAATGGTCGGATCCGTCACGTCATCGATGGTGAGACTGGTCTGGCATGTACTCTGATTGCCGGCATCGTCCGTCGTGCGAAGTACTATGGTATGGACGCCCACTTCGTCACAACCGAAGGAATGAATACCGGCGAAAGGACCGCCGTTGACACTGTAATCCCAGGCTACGATACCGCAATGGTCCGTGGAGCCATCATCAAAGTCAAAAGCGGCAAGCGTCACCCCGCCAGGATTCGATGAGGAAAGCACAACGGCAAGGGGCATACAAAGCGTCACAGGCGGTGTGGTGTCATCCTGGACTTCGATGGCCTGGCCCTGAATGGTATTGCCGGAAGCACCGATGTAGGTCCAAATGACATTGTACAGCCCCGTTGTAAACCGGTAAACCGGAGGGTTGAACTGGATCAGGACACCCACATTTGGAACCCCGTATATCACATTGCCGCAATCATTGGCCGTAGGTGCCTGTACATCAATCACCGAACAGGAATCCAGCAAAGAAGGCAGCACAAGAACATCAGGTTGCGGGAGATTGGTCTCCATCAGCGTGACGACAAACGTGCAACTGTCGGCAAGACCCAATGGAAATCCGTCCGCCACTTTCAACTCTACAATGAACGTAGCGCCATCGGCCGGAATCAACCCGGGTACATTGGCCAACAACGTACCCGGAGCAGGGTCCTGGGTGATGATCAACGAAGCCGGGCAATTGTCAAAGATGCCGGTAGCCAGTCCGCGATAGTCAGGTACCACGCCATTCAGACAAATCGTGCCAAGTATCTGATCCGGAGGACAAGTGATAGTGGGTGCTTCGATGTCCTCAATGGTGACCGTGAAGGAACACACATTGGTGTTGCCACTGGTATCCGTGGCCGTATAGGTAATGATCGTATTCCCCACAGGGAAAATGGTGAATGGAATCTGGTTCGACATGCCCGTCTCGTCATAGGGATAGGACAGGTTGATGGCAGCCTGCACACCCGGATCGGAGATGACCTCAGTGACCGAAAGAATCGAAGAGGGATTGCAGTTGTCCACCCAGCTGTTCTGGGAAGGACGCACCCATGAGGCGAAGTTGTTGCAATCACCCATGATGTTGGGCAGGACGATATCATTCGGGCAGTAAATGTTGACGGGGGGTTCGTCGTCCTGGACGATGATCTCGATCTGACAGCTGCCGCTGTTGAGATGCAGATCCCATACGGTCCAGGTCACCAGCGTTGTACCGCTGGGGAAGCTGGAGCCATTGAGGCTGGGCGTGAAATCGTAATCATTGTTGTAAAACCACACCTGACAGTTGTCGG
>JAGFIW010000098.1 GCA_024103195.1 Saprospiraceae bacterium
TGGATGTAGATCTGACGGATCCGCGTTGTTTCGGATTCCGGGATGGCAGCCTTGTCGTGACCGGAGTAACCGGAGGCACTCCTCCTTACCTCTACAGTTTGAATGGCGGTCCTTTCACGCCCAATGGACAGTTCAGTGGCTTGGGCGATGGGACGTATGTCATCACGGTTCAAGACGCCGCAGGTTGTTTGTATACAGCCCCGGATTTTACGTTGACAGAGCCCCTACAATTAACCGTAGAACTGGGAGAGGACTTCATTCTCCAGTGGGGTCGGGATACATTCCTTTATGCCCTGATTTCACCCCCCAATGCCATTCTCAGCAGCATCCAATGGACGCCCACGGGCGTGGATACCACATTGAACTCCCGAGAGATCCTGATCAAACCCTTCAATCAAACCCTGTACGGTATAGTAGTCACCGACGAGGCGGGTTGCCGGGCGGAAGACAAGGTCCTCGTTTTGGTTGAAAAGCGTCGACCGGTTTATATCCCCAATGTCTTCGCTCCTGCCGGCGATCAAAACACCCGGTTCTATATTCAGGCTGGTGAGGGTATTGAAGAGATCGAGATATTCGAAGTGTTCAACCGCTGGGGAGAACGCGTATTCATCCGGGAGAATTTCCAACCCAACGATCCCAGTCTGGGATGGGATGGCAATTTCCGGAACAGACCGGCCAATCCTGAGGTGTTTGTCTATTACGCAAGAATCCGGTTTAACGACGGTATCACCATCCTTTATAAAGGTGATGTGACGCTCCTCAGATAAGTGTTTGCTCCACTTGCCTGTCAGTTGTGAAAGGCCCGACGTCTGAAGACGTCGGGCCTTTCTTTGTATCACGACCCTTCAGGCGGTTGATCAGGTCCGACACCATTGGATCACCAGGGGTGTCCGGAGAAAGCGGCATGTAGTCGGCACCCAATACCGCTTTCGCTACCAGAAGTTTTACCTGTTTCCATCCGGCAAAAGTGCTGTTTTCACTGAATGGCAAAGACGGCATGGTTCCTGGAATCCCAAATCGTGCATAAGGAGAGACCTGGTGTCAACGTCGCCATAATTTTCAACCCGGACTATGAGCGCCAATGAATGTCTTCTAGGCGGCAGCATGACTTGATCATCCGCGATTTATGGGTCAGGATAAACACAAGTCCTGTGAAAGCTGATCGGTTTTGTCAAAAAAAAGGTGGCATCAGCTTGCGCTGATTGCCACCCGGAAAACAGAGGAAAATGAAAATGCTTCTTTAGCCCGAACACATGATGCAGCCCGGATCATCAAGGCTGCATGCCTTGACTTCCGTCAGTACCTCGGGTTCCTCCCCACCGGAGCTGAGACTCAGGGGGGAGGTTCCGTTGGCGGGCACCGCTCCATCTTCAAACCGCCGCTGGTGTTTCTCGTCCAGGGTAAACTTGATGGGATCGACGGCCGCTTTGGTGCGGAGATAATACATTCCTGTTTTCAGTCCTTTTTGCCAGGCATAGAAATGCATGGATGACAATTTGCCAAAATTGGGACTGTCAACAAACAGATTGAGACTTTGGCTTTGACAGATAAATGCCCCTCGGTCCGCAGCCATATCTATCACTGCTTTCATGCTGATTTCCCACGTTGTCTTGTAGAGCTCTTTAATGTGCGGGGGGACTTCAGGGAAGTTCTGGACGGATCCGTTGGAAGCCATGAGCCTTTGGCGCATTTCATCGTTCCAGAGATCCAGTCCAATCAAATCTTTGAGCAGGTGACGGTTGACAACAATGTACTCCCCGGACAGGGTCCTTCGTGTATAGATATTGGACGTATAGGGTTCAAAACACTCGTTATTGCCCAAAATCTGCGAGGTGGAAGCCGTCGGCATGGGGGCCAGCAACAGGCTGTTGCGCAAACCATGTTGTTGGACATCCTCTTTCAAGGATGTCCAATTGTACCGGTCGGAAGGCGATACCCCCCACATGTCGAATTGCAGTATGCCTTTGCTGGCCGGCGATCCTTCAAAGGAGGCATAGGCACCATGCTCCTGCGCCATGCGGCATGATTCTGAAACGGCCGCATAGTAGATGGTCTCAAAAATCTGTCGATTAAGTTCTTTGGCCTCCGCACTGTCGAAGGGGAATCGCATCAGGAGGAAGGCATCTGCCAGACCCTGGACGCCTATTCCTATCGGTCGATGCCGCATGTTGCTGGTGCGCGCCTCCTCAATGGGATAATAATTGATGTCAATGATCCGGTTGAGGTTTCGCGTCAGTACACGGGTGATTTCTTCCAGCTTTTCAAAATCGTAGGTTTTGTCCTCACGGACAAATTTCGAGAGGGAGATACTGCCGAGATTGCACACCGCCACTTCGTCCTTGCTGGTATATTCGATGATCTCCGTACACAAATTGCTGCTTCGTATGGTGCCCAGGTTTTGTTGGTTGGATTTCCAGTTGGCAGCGTCTTTGTAAAGGATATAAGGGGTGCCGGTTTCAATTTGGGATTCAAGGATGGCAAACCACAGATCTTGTGCCTTGACTACTTTCCTCGCCCTCCCTTCGCGTTCATAGCGGTGATACAGCGCCTCAAATTCCCCGCTATGGGTATCGAACAGGCCAGGGGCTTCATTAGGGCAGAATAGCGACCATTCACCGTCTATTTTCACCCTTTCCATAAACAAGTCAGGAATCCACATGGCGTAAAACAAATCCCGGGCTCTCATTTCTTCCTTCCCGTGATTCTTTTTCAGGTCGAGGAATTCCATGATATCTGCATGCCAGGGCTCCAGATACACGGCAAAAGCGCCTTTCCTTTTGCCGCCTCCCTGGTCCACATACCGGGCGGTATCATTGAAGACACGCAACATCGGAATAATCCCGTTGGAGCTCCCTCCCGTTCCCCGGATATAACTTCCCGTTGCCCGGATATTATGGATGCTCAGTCCGATACCGCCGGCGGACTGACTGATGCGTGCGCAGCGGCTCAGTGTTTCAAAAATGCCGCTGATACTGTCTTCCGTCATGGACAACAGGAAACAGGAGCTGAGCTGGGGTTTTGGTGTGCCTGCATTGAACAACGTAGGCGTCGCATGGATAAACCACTTCTCGGACATAAGATGATAAGTCCGTATCGCGGCATCCACGTCACGCCCATGGATGCCCACCGCCGTGCGCATCAACAAGTGTTGGGGACGTTCGACCACTTTGCCGTCCATGCGCAGCAGGTAGGACCGCTCCAAAGTCTTGAACCCGAAATAATCAAAATCGTAATCACGGTCATAGATAATGGCCGAGTCGAGCTGATCCCGAAATTCATGGACGATCTCATAGGTTTCATCCCCGATGAGACCGGCTTTTTGACCTGTTTTCGGATCTATGTAATGGTAGAGTTCGGATACCGTGGCCGAAAATGACTTGTCCGTGCTTTTGTGCAGGTTGGAGACAGCTATTCTGGCTGCAAGAAGCGCATAGTCGGGATGAAGGGATGCCATGGAGGCAGCCGTTTCAGCAGCGAGATTGTCGAGTTCGGTAGTCGGGACTCCGTCATAGAGACCTTGAATGACCTTTTTGGCGATCTCGATAGGTTCGACATACTTCTGGGACAGACCGTAGCACAGCTTCTTGATACGGGCTGTGATTTTGTCAAAACTGACGATTTCCAGTTTGCCGCTTCGTTTGACAACTTTCATGGACATGGGATGAAGGTTTAAGGTGTTTCAGGGGAATAGGAATGGAGGAATCAAAAATCTTCTTCCAGGGAAAAAACTTGTTTGTCCCGTTGGGAAAGGACACCTGATTTCTGGTAGTCTCCCACCCTTTTCTCGAAGAAGTTGGTTTTCCCTTGAATGGAAATCAGGTCCATCCATGGGAAAGGATTCTCTACCTGGTAAATTTTGGTATTGCCCAGAGCCACCAGCAAGCGGTCGGCCACAAATTCTATATACTGGCACATCAGCCGTGCATTCATGCCGATCAGATCCACAGGAATGGCATCTGAGACAAATTCCTTTTCAATGGCTACCGCATCCCGGATGATTTCCTCTACCGTTTGTATGGGTAGTTTGTTCTTCACATGACTGTTGTACAGCAGACAGGCAAAATCGCAATGCATGCCTTCATCGCGGGATATCAGTTCATTGGAAAAGCTGAGCCCGGGCATGAGGCCTCTTTTCTTCAGCCAGAAAATGGAACAAAAAGAACCCGAAAAGAAAATGCCTTCAACGGCTGCAAAAGCGATCAGCCTTTCCTGGAATGAGCCATTTTCTATCCATCGAAGGGCCCAATCCGCTTTTTTCCGTACGGGCGGCAGGTTTTCAATGGCGTTGAACAGAAAGTCCTTCTCCTTGCTGTCCTTGATATAGGTATCGATGAGAAGGCTGTAGGTTTCCGAATGGATGTTTTCCATCATGATCTGGAAACCGTAGAAAAACTTGGCTTCCGGATACTGGACTTCCCGAACAAAGTTTTCTGCCAGGTTTTCATTGACGATGCCGTCACTGGCAGCAAAAAAAGCCAGTACATGCTTGATGAAATGTTTCTCGTCCCCGGTCAGGTTCTCTTCCCAATCCTTGAGGTCTCCACTCAGGTCAATCTCCTCAGCCGTCCAGAAACAAGCCTGAGACCGCTTGTACCAGTTCCACAAATCATGATGCTTGATCGGAAATATGACGAATCGATGGGGGTTCTCCTGTAAAATAGGTTCCATGTCAAGAATTGAACTTTGTTGATCTAATAAGCCCCTGGTCCGATATCCACAGAATAGCCA
>JAGFIW010000102.1 GCA_024103195.1 Saprospiraceae bacterium
GATGAAAGGAGAGGACTGAAAGTGCACCAACGGCAGGGCATTGGACGCCGCTCCGCCAGCCGGTAATGCTGGTTCCAGCAGTTGTCGGCGACCGCCTGGACTTCCAGGTTCCAACCGGCAAAGGCAAAAGAGGCGGAGACGGCCGCCGTTCCTACCTGGGATGCGGGAAGTTGTTCGTTGATCCCGGGTGAAGAACCGATGAAACGATGCGCATATTCGGCCGTCCAACGGCCCCATGTGGCAGTCATCCTCCCCAATCCCGTATGCGCCGGCGTGTACAACAGTTGCGATCCTGCCCGGATGGTAGGATTGTCGAGGTCGGTCATATGGATGGAAGCAGTGTAATCATAGCCGCCTTCAAGCCGGATGCCAACGGGGTATGGAGTCACCTCCCAGGTAAGTCTTTGTTCCAGTCCCTGACTCCTTACGTGTTGGACATTTTGGGCACTCCAGTATACATGACCTTCAGGAAGCCGCCAAAGGATCCAATCGCGAATGCTGCGATGATAGAACGTGGAACGCCATTCGACTTTCCCGGGACGAAGGTCCCAGCCCCCTTCCACACTCCATCCGGATTCGGGTTTCAAATTTTCATTGCCGCCGGGTTGCCAATACAGGTCGTTGGCGGTTGGGAGGCGATAATGGCCGCCGCCACGCACGCGGAGGCGAATGTGAGGTTGCGGTTGCCAGGTCAACCCCAAACCGGGTTGGAGCGGCACCCAACCTGTTTCGGCATGTTCCTGGCGCAAATGCATTTCCGCCTTCCACTGCGGTCGCTCCCACCGGACAGCCAGGTAGGCCGCCCCCCGGCGCAGCACGGGATCTCCGTCATACGCTTCTGCCTCCGGCCTTACATCCTGCCACGACAAAGCGGCCTGGAGGTACAGGTCGTGGCGGATCTGACGGAGCCATTCGGATTCGGTCATCCAGGTCCTGAATCCGCTCCGGGCCACCGGTGTGGACAAGGGGTCGCGGAAATCAATGGATTCCCTGAACCAACCCGTTTTGATCTGAAATTGCGAGCGGTCAAAAAGGGCCCTGTATTGGACCATGGAACGTATCTGGACATCGGCCTGTGTGGCTTCACTCCGGGTTTGGACGGTCGTTGGCGGGATTCGCCGGAATTGGTCATGCATCCAGACATGAAGTGAAAGCCGGTGTTTATTTCCGGGTTGCCAGTATCCGTCCAGACCGGCTCCCTGATATCGGAAAAAGGCGTGCGTCTGCCGGCGCTCGGGCAGCCCATTCTGTGGACGATACACGTAGTCGTTGAGGACATCACCCCGGTAATACCGGCTGACCAATGCCAGCGCCCGGTTGCGCATCTGCAGTTGGCCCGATTGGAAGTTCAATCCGTAGGAACCTGCGGAACTCCTGATTTCTCCCCTCCATCCATTTTCCATGGCCGGCATTCGTGTTTCCAGGGCGATGGCTCCTCCTACGGCTCCGCTTCCCCAAATGGCGCCTCCACTACCATAGTGGATCCGCACCGCATCAAAGGCCGCCAGTGGCAAATGGGACAAATCCTGAACGCCCAATTGAGGGCTCTGGATCGGCAATCCGTTCCACAAAACCGCACAATGTTGGGCACTCCCGCCCCGTATCGAAGGCAACGCAAGACTCCCGGGTCCGTAGTGCCGGATGAAAAGGCCGTTTTGCCTTTGGAGGAGGTCAGCCAGGCTTCGTGCCTGCAGGGCTATGGGAGCCTGAAGATCCGGCGATTCGACAAACTCTCCGGCGGGGCTTTCTCTCAACGGCAAAGCGGAAACCGTCACCGGATCCAACAGCATGACCGTATCCTGCTGGGCATACAGGTCACGCCCACCGGCGCCAAGGACCAAGATGATCAACAGGAAGTTTCTCGGTGGATGCATATTCCGTCATTCGCCTTGAAAAGGGCATCGGGACGGAAGGCGACAGAAAGGGACGACCGTTTTGACAGGCCGTTGACCGATCTCCGGCTTTTCCTCCGAAAGCCCCTTGATCCGTGTGAAAAGCAGGTCTCCTGGCTTTGGCCGGCCGGTTCCCCTTCCCGGGTATTGCCCAGTGGCTTTGGAACCAACCATTTGCCGGCAAACCGGCAGGCCATTTACAGTAGCGGGGACTGCTCCGGGATTGCACCGGATTCCCTTTATCCCTTGCGGGTACTGATCACGGATCAAAGGTAACACTTTCGTCCTGACGAAGGACGGCACCAGGTATCCGGGACTTTGACATATGCCTACTTTTGGATCATGACGGTGAGAAATAACGATTGGGATACCCCCTGGAGAAGGGTGGCCGCTTCCCTGTACCGAAGACCGAAAGAAGGAAAAGTAACCGGTTCGGTAAGCCTGGATGTAACGGCGGCCGAAGACTGGATCACACGGCGAAGAGCCCAGGGCCTGAAAGTGACCATGACCCATATCCTTTTGCTGGCCATTGCTCGCGGCATTCACGAAAAGGTTCCGGCTTTCAATGGCTATGTCCGTCGGGGTCGCGTTGTGGGACGGCCCGTACTCGACGCCAGTCTGAGCATCCTTGATCCTCTCACCGGGGAGATGTCGGCCGTGCGAATTGCCAATGCGGGTCACATGACGCTGGCCGAATTGATCCCGCAACTCGACCAGGAAATCCGGCAGGTAAAATCAGGAGCGGTCCTTCCGGACATGCGTATCAAGACCCGTTTGGCCAAAATTCCGTGGCCTCTTCGGAGCTGGGCGGTGCGGCTCGTTGCCTTTCTAACCCTCGACCTGGGCATATATTGGCCGAAACTGGGATTGCGGAATGATCGCTTCGGTTGTTTTCTGTTGACCAATATCGGCACATTGGGCCTCGACGTGGGTTACCCGGCTTTGTTCCCCAACGCTAATGTCTCCCTCGTGGTCACCATGGGTGCTCCAAAAACGGTTCCCGAATTCAAAGACGGAGAATGGGTGCCCCGGCGCATGATCACCCTTGGCGCTTCGGTGGATCACCGCATCGTGGACGGATCCCATATCGGAAAACTGTTTACGCAGGTGCGGAAAATCGTGTCGGATCCCGCCATACTGGAACAACCCGGCCAGGACTCTGCCTGATAAAAAAAGGCCGCTCCCCCGGGTACTGGGAGAGCGGCCGTCCCTGTTTGTCAAGCCGACAGGCGGTGGGTAAATCCGCTATGCCCGCTTATTCCATAATCATCATCCGGCGCGTGGCGCTCATTCCGTCTGCCGTCAGTCGATACCAGACGAGTCCTGCGGTCTGGATATCCTGCCGCTGGATACGGAATTCGTTGTAACCCTTCTGGAAATCTCCTTCCAGGATACGCAATACGCGTCCACTCACATCGGTAAAGGTCATGGTGGCGCGACCGGCTTGCGGCAGTTCGAAGCCAATGATCGTTTCTTCACGGAAAGGATTTGGCCTGTTTTGATAAAGCTGCAACCCTTCGGAAGAAATCCATGTCCCGCTTTCTCCGGCAAAGCGGAGGACCGTCTGCATCAACTCGCCCTCCTTGTCGTAAGCCTCCGCACGCAGCATCTGGGAATGCAGGGATACCTTCTCGCTGAGACGGCCTCCGTCCTGTACGTGGAAAGCAATCGTGAACAGGACCTCCTGACCGGCACTTTCCGGATTGCCATTCCAGCTCACATTCAGATAACCCTGGTCAACATGACGTGTGCCAAAATTGTCTTCACCGATACCGGCCAATTGGCCCGGCTTCACACCGGCAAACCGGAGGGTGGCCGGATCGAAGGCCAGCGTAAACTGAAATCCTTCCACTCCGTCGAGATCGCTGGCACGAACCGGCATCTCGATGTAATCACCTGCCTGCAGCTCCTGGTCTTCCGTTTCGAAGATGACCTCACCCATCATGTTCCGCGTTTCTGCACCCAACAGAGAGTGGGGTGTCGCGTCACCGCTGACGTCGCCGACTTTGATACCGGTAAAATTGGATTGCCATCCGGTTTCCGGAAGCGACTTGATCTCGATATACTCGGGCCAAGCCTCTTTGAGTGGATTGAACGGATTGGTGAACACATAATCCGACGGGATAAACCGCCAGCTCGTGTTGTTGGCAAATGGTGAAGCGTTCAGCAGGGATTTCCGGAGGTCGATGATATCGGCCACCGAAATGTTTTCACTGCGATTGACGTCGGCGGCAATGATCCGGTAAGGGCTGCTGAGCGCTTTTATGCCCAGCAAATGCTTTTGGATCAGCAGGATGTCGTACGTCGAAACCCCGTTCAGCGGATTGTCGTCCTTCATCGGCTGGACCAGGTAACCCTGTCCGGCGTTCAGATTGGCAAACTGGAAGAATCCGTTGTTTCCAGTCATCATTTTCAATCCATTGACGGGATCGATCGTCACCTCCACATCTTCCACCGCCTCAAGCGTCGCATCCTTGACAAATCCCTGGATCGTGCCGTTCAGGTTGCCGGGACATACGTTCATGTTGTCCTGTACATTGACGATGGCAAAGCACACGTCAAAATTGCCGGCTTCATCCGTTACGGTCAACTGGACTTCATTCGGTCCGAGTTCATCACAAGTGAAAACTTCGGGGGTCACACTCAGCAGCAACTTGTGGGCCGGCGTGCAATTGTCCGTGCTGGCCAGATTAATCATAGCCGCCGTGATCTGAGCCATGCCTCCTCCGTTCATCGCCATGAGATCGATATTGATGTTACGGCAGGATGCCTGAGGCTTCTTGCCGTCCACCACGGTCAGCAGGAAGGAGCAGGTCGTAAAATTGTTGCATCCGTCCTCCACCTTGTAATGGATGCGGTGGACGCCATTCGGGTATTCACCGGAGGCGTTCAGGTCTTGCTTGACCACGTTGATGCTCCCGTCGTTGTACAGATCCACGGATATGGTGGCCTTGATCTTGGGGCTGCAGTCGATGACAACCACATCGTCGAGGTTGGCATAGGTGGGGCCACAATTGGGCTCGTTATTCAGGATCGTGACATCATTCGGGCAGAAGATTTTCGGCGCCGTGGTGTCCAGTACCTTGATGACCTGAACCCATTGGAAGTATCCATCCCCATTGTCGCGATATTGCAGGGTATCGAGATAAATGCCCAGATTCGTGTTGTTGCCGAACTTGTCGTATTTGGACCAGTCGACCACCTACCAGGTCCGCTCGATTTTGTAGCAAGCGTCCGGTACCACCGTGAACACCTGGTCCACGTAATCCAGTCCTACCATTTCGCAATCTCCGTTGTGTGTTACTTCGCCCAGGTTTGTCAGGTCATTCA
>JAGFIW010000104.1 GCA_024103195.1 Saprospiraceae bacterium
TACCTGAGGCGCCAGGGGTCCTGTGCTGAAGCACGGGACCCTTTTTCATATGGATAAACCAACGGTATATATTCTTTATTCGGAGGTCCACGATAAATACTACATTGGACAAACGCGTGATCTGGAGATGCGACTGGCATTCCACAATGAGTTGCCAGGGAACAGATACACGTCGCGATTCAGGCCGTGGAAACTAAAAATGGCACTAGAATTCGAAAGTCGAGGATTGGCCATGAAGGCCGAGAAGATAATCAAGGCACGAAAATCACGACAATACCTTAAGCAACTCATTGAAAGTGAGGAAGCAAGGAACGTACTCCGAACAAGTCTGGATGAACCGCCGGTTAGAGCGGTCCCGCCCGATAAGGGGCGGGATTAATCCGTAGGTCGTAGGTTCTTCCGCTTGCCTCGCAAGCGGAATACCTGAGGCGCCAGGGGTCCTGTGCTGAAGCACGGGACCCTTTTTTGCATAGGGCCCTCAAGTGGGTTAGAGCGACCCGGACATCCGGACCATGAGGTCCGGATCGTCTGCCCAACGGGGCACATCGCGACAAAGTGCGATGGGGGTTAATCCGTAGGTCGTAGGTTCTTCCGCTTGCCTCTCAAGCGGAATACCTGAGGCGCCAGGGGTCCTGTGCTGAGGCACGGGACCCTTTTTTATGGTATAGAACCTTTGGTCAAAACGAAGCATGTCTATAGGGGGTAAAAATCGATCATGTTGAATCTTGAGGTGGGTCCTTATAAAGGGCCTCTGTTGTTTGGCACCTGTTCAAGGATTTTATGATCAATAAGGAACAGCTGTTCTTTCTCTCTCACACACTCTCTCTCATACCCCTTTTCGTCCGGAAAAAGGATGCGATGGTCGAAAATAGCAGGCTGACCACCTTTGTCTTCCATCAGTTTTATGTCCGTTCGTTACATTTGAACACAAAGCTTGTCTATGAGACTGATTTACGCGCTTGGATTCACCCTTGTCGCCCTTTGTCTGACGAGTCCGGTTAGGGCCCAGACATACGGTGAATCATCGGTTTACGACGCCGCCCGGGCCGCCCGTCTGGGCGCCGATGACTACGGCATGGCCACCTATTACATGGCGCTGCTCACACCCGGTCCCGAACGAAGCCAGGATTCCGCCACTACGGCCGCCATTCAGGCCGGCCATATGGCCCATATCATGCGCATGTCCGAATCAGGACAGCTCGTCCTGGCCGGCCCGTTCCTCGATGGTACCAGGTTCAGAGGCGTCTTTGTCTTTGATGTCGGCACCGAAGAGGAAGCGCGTGCCTTGTGTGCCCAGGATCCCGCCGTGCAGTCCGGACGGCTGGAATTCATCCTCATCCCCTGGTATGCCTCCGCCGCCCTCAAGGAGCTGACCGGCATACACCGCACCCTGCAAAAAGTGTCTTTCTCCCGCTGAGTCGCGTCCTGGTTTGGATCTTCCGGGATTCCCTCCCTTTTGGCTCCGGCATTTGGTTTAACCCCACACCCATCCAGTTATGTTTCGCACTGTTGTTTTCGGCCTGTTCATGATCGGATTCACTGCCCTTTCAGCGCAGGATCCGGCCCTCTGGCTTCGCTATCCCGCCATCTCCCCGGACGGTCAGACGATCGTATTCAGTTACCGGGGCGACCTGTACCGCGTATCGTCATCCGGAGGAATGGCCATTCCGCTGACCGTCCATGAAGGGCGTGATTTCATGCCGGTATGGTCGCCCGACGGGTCGAAGATTGCCTTTGCCAGCGATCGTTTCGGCCAGTTTGATGTCTTTGTCATGCCTTCCTCCGGCGGCGTGGCCACCCGCCTCACCTTCCATTCCTCCGGCGAGTATCCAAAGGATTTCACACCGGACGGCCGGGAGGTGATCTACGCGTCCTCCTTGCTCGATGCCGCCAGCAACCAGCAGTTTCCCAGCGGCGTATTGCCGGAATTGTATCGCATTCCCGTTGAAGGGGGGATGCCCCGGCAACTGCTGACCACACCGGCCATCAACGCCCGGTTCAACGCGTCAGGTACGCTGCTCGTGTTCCACGACCGCAAGGGATACGAAGACGAGTTTCGCAAGCACCATACTTCGAGTGTCACCCGGGACATATGGTCCTATGATCTGAAGACCTCCCGCTATCAGCAGCTTACCCAACACCCGGCCGAGGACCGCAATCCGGTGGTCACGCCCGACCAACGAGGCGTCTACTTCCTCAGCGAGCGCAACGGCACATTCAACGTGTGGAAAATGGATCTCGACGGTAGGAATGAAACCATGATCACCCGGATGGACAAGCATCCGGTCCGTTACCTGACCATGAGCCGTGACGGACTGCTGTGTTTTTCCTGGGACGGGGAAATCCATACCATGCGTGAAGGGGAGAGTCCGCGCAAATTGACCGTAACGACCGTCCAGGATCTGCCGGACAATACGGAGCGTATCATTCCTGCACAGGGAGGGCTAACCGAGTTGGCGTTGAGTCCCAATGGCAAAGAGCTGGCCTATGTCTTCCGGGGCGAGATCTTCGCCGCTTCCGTCAAGGAGGGCACGACACGGCGGATCACCGATACGCCGGAACAGGAGAGATCGGTAAGCTTCAGTCCGGATGGCCGCACCCTGCTTTATGCCGGCGAGCGGGATGGCAGTTGGAATGTGTATCAGACCCGGCTGGCCCGGGATGAGGAAAAATATTTCTTCAACGCCACGGTTCTGGAGGAAAAACCGGTGGTGGCTACCACGGCCGATGAATTTCAGCCGTCCTGGTCACCCGACGGTAAGGAAGTGGCCTTTCTGGAAAACCGGACAACCCTCCGGGTGATCCGTCCCGAGTCGGGCCAGGTGCGCACGGTCCTGCCCCCCGATCACAACTACAGCTATGCCGATGGCGACCAGTTTTATGAGTGGTCGCCCGACGGAAAATGGTTTCTGGTGGAATTCCTGCAACCCCGGCAATGGATCAGTGAGGTCGGGCTGGTGAGCGCCGAGGGCGGCAAACCGGTGGTCAACCTGTCGGAAAGCGGATATTCGGACGGTGCGCCCCAATGGATCATGGGCGGTAAGGGCGTCATGTGGTACAGCGATCGCGACGGGATGAAAAACCACGCGAGCTGGGGCAGTCAGGCCGATGTGTATGCCATGATCTTCACGCGGGAAGCATGGGACCGGTTCCGGCTGTCCAAAGAGGAATTTGATTTGCTCAAGGAAGATGAAGACAAGGCGAAGGAAAAAGACAAGGAAAAAGGAGAGGACAAAAAGGAGGAGGCATCCGGAGACAAGAGCAAAAAGAAAAAGGATGACGGCGAGGTCAAAAAGACGGAGCCTCTGGTCTTTGACTGGGAGGACATGCAAGACCGCAAGCGGCGGTTGACCATTCATTCGGCCGATCTGGCAGGTGCGGTGTTGTCGGCGGACGGAGAAAAATTGTATTACCTCGCCCAATTTGAAAAAGGCTGGGATCTCTGGCAGACCGAACTGCGCACCCACGAAACCAAGATCCTGGCCAAGCTCGGTGCAGAAAGTGCCGGAGATCTGCAGATGGACAAAGAAGGCAAAGCCCTGTTTCTGCTGGCCGATGGTGCGGTCACGCGTATCGAAACGGAGGGAGGCAAAAGGGAAAGTATCGCCACCAAAGGCGAAATGGTCCTCCGCGCCTCGCAGGAACGCGCCTATCTCTATGATCACATCGTTCGCCAGGTGGCGGAGAAATTCTATGTGACCGACCTGCATGGTGTCGACTGGACGGGCTATACCAGCCATTATCGCCGCTTTTTGCCGCATATCCACAACGACTATGATTTTGCAGAAATGCTCAGCGAGTTGTTGGGCGAGCTGAATGCCTCCCATACCGGCGCCCGGTACTGGTCCAATGCGCCTCAGGGTGACCGCACGGCATCCCTGGGTCTGTACTACGACGATGCGCACACGGGACCCGGACTCAAAATCGCCGAAGTGATGGCCAAGAGCCCGGTCATCGTCAAGGATTCCCGGATCAAGGCGGGTGTTGTCATTGAAGCCATGGACGGTGTGGCCATTGCCGCCGGTACCAATCCGCATGCCCTGCTCAACCGGCGGGAAGGACGTCCACTCCGGTTGTCGCTGTACGATCCTTCCAGCCAATCCAGATGGGAAGAAGTGGTGAAACCCATATCCCAGGGGGAGGAAAATGAACTGGTTTATCAGCGCTGGGTAAACCGCTGCCGGCATCTGGTGGACAGCCTCAGTGGCGGACGGATCGGCTACGTCCATGTGCGCGGCATGAATGATCCGAGCTACCGTGTCGCATATGCGGATGCGCTGGGCAAGCACGCCGGCAAGGAAGCGCTTGTGGTGGACACCCGGTTTAATGGTGGGGGATGGTTGCACGACGATCTCGTCACCTTCCTCAACGGCAAGACGTACCTGACCTTCATGCCGCGGGGCCAGGATCTGGGGCAGGAACCCCAATTCAAATGGAGAAGGCCCAGCGTGGTGGTGATGAGCGAGAGCAATTATTCCGATGCCCACATGTTCCCCTTCACCTACAAGGCCCTGGGTGTAGGCAAGCTGGTCGGCATGCCCGTTCCTGGCACAGGTACGGCCGTGTGGTGGGAGCGTTTGCAAAGCGGCGTGATCTTCGGCATTCCCCAGGTCGGCATGGTCGGCCTTGACGGGCAGTATCTCGAAAACCAGGAATTGCAGCCCGACATCCGGGTGGCCAATGACCCGGGGGAGGTGCGCAAAGGGAGGGATCAGCAGTTGGAAGCGGCCGTTCGCGAATTGCTCGACCAAATCGGAGGGTGAGCCGCTGAACCCTGTACCTCAGGGTTTGTTGTACCTTCGTGAAGATGCCTGCAGATTGGCGTAACCTTTTTACTGCCGTATTGACGGTCGTCCTTGGATTGTCCTATGTATTCCAGGGGTGGCATGGCGTTGTCTTTCACCATCACGATGATCCCTGCTGTGAGGAGGTACCAGCGGGGGACATGGAGAGCGATTGTCATCTGTGTGACTTTGTATTCCTGTCGGAGGTGCCTTCCCACGCCCCTGTCCTGGAGGTAGTGGTTCAACCGATAGCCCGCAGCAGGGACTATTGGCCTTCTGTTGTTTTGCCATCCATCGGGTTACAGGTCGCCCCTCCTCTGCGAGGCCCGCCTGTCCGGGCCTGATTCCGCCTTTCGCTTGCGATGGGGCATCAACCCGTCGCATGGACGCTCTCAGGCTGCTTCCTGTCTCCTGCGGGCTGTCCGGACAAGGGTCGGGGTCGAGACAGGTCGATCATTATCCCCTCCAGATTTTACCGGTATTGACCGGATCCATTCCAGGAAGATGAATCGTTTAATGCCCTGTTTTTGGGTGTGGGCTCTGTTCCTGCCTGTTGCCGCATCAGCGCAGGATTGTCGCCTGACGGTGACAGGTCGTGTGCTGGATGCCCATGACGGAACCCCATTGCCTTTTACTACGGTCTATGTGGCCGAGACCGGCAAAGGCACCATGGCCGACACATCGGGGAGGTTTGTGCTGGAATCCCTGTGCGCCGGGACCTACACGCTGGAGGCTTCCCACGTCGGGTGCGACCCGGAAAGGATGGTCCTGCACGTGGACCGCGATACGGTCCTGGTGGTCTTTCTGGAGCACCACATCGAATTGCTGGACCCCGTTACAGCTACAGCCTATCGGGTGGAAGAGACCGCTTCCCAGACGAGGGGGGAACTTGACGGTACGGCATTGAAAAGGCTGGCCGGTCGTTCGCTGGCTCAGATGCTCACCCGGATCAATGGCGTGAGGATGGTCCAGACGGGACCCGGTATCCAGAAGCCCGTCATCCATGGGTTGTACGGAAGCCGGATCCTCATCATCCAGAACGATGTCAGGCAGGAAGGTCAGCAGTGGGGCGTGGACCACGCCCCGGAGATCGATCCCACTGTGGCTGGACGACTGGTGGTGATCAAAGGGGCGGAAGGAGTCCGTTACGGTCCTGACGCTCTGGGAGGTGTGATCCTGATCGCACCGGATCCCCTGCCCCGGACGCCGGGTACGGGAGGCTCTGTCCAGTCGGAATTTCAAACCAACGGATGGGGGGGCAAGCTCGCCGCCACCCTCCAGGGGGGTATTGGGCATACCGGGTGGGGTTGGCGAACGACCGGCTCGGTGCGGATCCTGGGTGACCAGAGGGCCCCGGCATACATCCTCAGCAATACCGGATTGCGGGAGTGGGGGTGGTCGGGGCAGGCCGGATATACCGGCAACCGTCATACGCTGGATGTTTACTACAGTTTTTACGCCGGTGAATTCGGAATCCTCCGGGCGGCCCATATCGGTAATCTCACGGACCTGGAGACAGCTATCAATGCTCCGGAGCCCTGGTACCAGCGACCCTTCGGTTATGATGTGATCAATCCCCGCCAAAAAGTATGGCATCATTTGGCCAAGGCAGAGGCCAGCCGTCGTGTGGATGATCTGTGGACCCTCAAATCCCGTCTCAGTTTCCAGGCGGACGACCGGCAGGAATACGACATCCGCCGCGGGGACCGGGATGATCGCCCTGCGCTCGATCTGCGCATCCTTACCACCCAATGGGAGCTCAGCGCCGAACACAGGCCCTGGCGGCACTGGAAAGGTGCGGCAGGCATTTCGGTACAACACCAGACCAATTACAACCTGCCCGGTACCGGAACACGACCTCTCATCCCCAATTTTATCACGGCGACAGCTTCCGTTTTTACCGTGGAACGATACCTCGCCGATGACTGGGAATGGGAAGCCGGCGGGCGGTATGATTTCCGGTATCTGGAAGTGTCCCGTATTGACAAAAACGGCCAGCTGGTCGCGCCGGCATACCGCTTTTCCAACATCAATTTTTCCACCGGCGGTTTATGGCGTTTTGCACCTCGTTGGAGCCTTCTGGGCAACGTAGGGACGGCGTTCCGGCCTCCGGGCGTCAACGAGCTTTTCAGTCAGGGACTGCATCATGCCTCGGCCGCCATCGAGGAGGGCAATGACCGGTTGAAGGTGGAAAAGGCGATCAAAGGGGTGACGACCATCCGTTTTGCCGGACAGCACACCTCCCTGGAGCTTTCGGGTTTTGTCCAGCGGATTGGCGGATATATTTATCTGCGGCCCGTTGCCGAATATGCGCTGACCATCCGCGGTGCCTTTCCGGTATTCAGGTATGTCCAGACCGACGCATTGCTGACCGGGGCGGATCTGCAACTGCAATGGGCACCGGGAGGTGGCTGGTCCTGGACAGGACAGGCCTCCCTGGTCCGGGCTGATGACCTGCGATCGGACGAATATTTGTTCGGGATCCCTCCCGTCCAGTTCTTCCAGGAACTGACATGGGAAAAGCCAGGGGTCAAATCCGGACACTTGTGGCGGGTGGCCCTGTCGGCGCGACATGTTCTTCGCCAGGACAGGTCGCCATCGTCGGATTTCCAACCGGCTCCTTCCGGGTTTACTTTGCTGTCCGCCAGCGCCGCTCTGGAAATGCCCGGATCCCGGATCACTATCGGTGCGGACAACCTGCTGAACAACACCTATCGCGAATATCTCGATCGTCTGCGCTATTTCGCGGACGGCCCGGGGATTAGTGCATATACCAAATGGACAATTGACTTCTGAACTATCACCTAAACTACCGTTACTATGAGAATTTTCCTGTTCGGATCACTGGCTCTCATGCTGAGCAGTGTCCTTCTTTCTTCCTGTAAAAAGGATGCCGATCCCGATCATGAGGAGGAGTTGATCACGACCATGATCCTGACCTGGACCCCGGACGGGGCAGGTGCACCCGTGACGTTTACCTTCCGCGATCTCGATGGCGAAGGCGGCAATCCGCCGTTCGTCATTTCAGCTCCTTTGTCGGCCAATACCGAGTACACGCTGGATATCACGTTGCTCAATGAGTCGGTATCGCCCGCCGAGGACATTACAGCCGAGATACTGGCCGAAGCCGACGAGCACCAATTCTTCTTTGCCACCACACCCGGCGTCAACCTCGCGTTTGCCTATCTGGACACGGATTCAAACGGAGCGGCCCTGGGCCTCCAGACGCGCATGGTCCTGGGCGATGCCTCCAGTGGCGAATTGCAGGTGACGCTCCTGCATAACCTCAACAAAGGGGCCGCCGGTGTGCCGCAAGGTGATCCAACCAATGCGGGCGGCGAAACGGATATCGAAGTGGTGTTCGACATCGACATCCAGTAATCGGTCATTGGCTGAGGGATTTGGCCTGTGCCGATCCAGCCGCGATGAAGGACGATGGGGCGGTCGCCGGAGGGCGTCCGCCCCTGTTTTCAGGAGCAGCTGATGGACAGGGCCCA
>JAGFIW010000149.1 GCA_024103195.1 Saprospiraceae bacterium
GCATGCCAGGTGACCATCTTTTCATCCCTCACCGTTTTGGCCAGAATGGAAGCCGCCGCAATCGATCTGAATTTGGCGTCCCCGCCGACCACACAAACGTGGGGTAGCCCAAGGTAAGGACGGAATCCGTTTCCATCAATCAGCAGCAATTCGGGCGACATTCCCAATCCCTCAATGGCACGGTGCATGGCCAGCAGGGAGGCCTGCAAAATGTTCAGGCGATCGATTTCTTCCGGACTGCACTCCGCCACTGCCCAGGCAACAGCCCCGGACCGGATCTCCTCGGCAACCACCTCCCTTTGCCGGGCCGTCAACTGCTTGGAATCCTGGAGCCAGCGATGATTCCACACCGGGTCCAGGATCACGGCCGCAGCGACAACCGGTCCGGCCAGGCATCCCCGTCCAGCTTCATCACAACCCGCTTCCGTGCATTCTTTGCGGTAATAGGCCCTTAGTGTCACCTGGCAAAGATAAACATCCCCCTCCCAGATTAGAATGGGGTTAGATTGTGGTCATTCCCACATCCCTGTTCATATGCACAGCGTTATCTTGTCCTAACAGCCTCAACCATTATGGAAGCCTCCTACCAACGCCTGCTGAAAGGAAACGAAACGTTCATCGCCGAACGACTCGCCCTGGATCCCGACTTTTTCACACGCCTGTCCAAACAACAAAAACCGGAGTTCCTCTGGGTTGGCTGCTCGGACAGCCGCGTTCCGGCCAACGAGATCACCAATACCGATCCCGGAGAAATTTTTGTCCACCGCAATATCGCGAATGTCGTAGTCCACACCGACCTCAATTTCATGTCGGTCCTTCAGTATTCCGTAGAAGTACTCAAGGTCAAACACATCATCGTGTGCGGCCACTACGGCTGCGGAGGCGTCCTCGCTGCCATGAGCCACTCCCACCTCGGCCTGGTCAACAAATGGGTCCGAAACATCAAGGAGGTTTACCAGAAGTATGTCGATGAACTCGAAGCCATCGCCGATTCGGATGCCAGAGCCAAGCGACTTGTCGAGTTGAATGTCATTGAGCAGGTACACAACCTGGCCAAGACATCCATTGTCCAAAAAGCCTGGCAGGAGCGCCCCCTCCAGATCCATGGGTGGGTCTATGGCCTGGACTCCGGCAGGATCAAAGACCTGGAATGCAAAATCCGCCGGCTCGAAGACCTCGAGCCTATCTTCCGGTACGAATTCTGAGGCCCTGGCCCCCTTACTCCTTCCTCTCCCGCCATCACGACCGGCACTGGTCGGTCACCCGATAGGTTGGCCACATCGTATTTTCGCCAGGTGAAGGAACCTGGCAAACGCCTCCTTTTCGGTCTGAAAGTCCGTCAACTCAGACAGACCAAACAGCTTTCCTACGCGGACCTGGCTGGCCTGACCGGCCTTTCTGTCTCCTTCCTCAACGAGATCGAAAAAGGAAAGAAGTTTCCCCGACCGGAACGCCTCAGGGCACTGGCCCGAGGATTGCAGTGTTCTCCCGCCTGGCTGAGCAGTGAGGATCCCGGACCCCACCTGGCTCCGGTCGCCGCTCTGCTGCAATCGGATTTTCTTAGCGAACTGCCCCTCGACCTGTTCGGAATCGATACCAACCGGTTGCTCGAATTGCTGGCCGAAGCTCCCAGCAGGGTCCATGCCTTCCTCTCCAGTCTGGTCGAACTCGCCCAGGATCATGCCCTGGGTGAAGACCATTTCTTTCTGACCGCCATGCGGGCCTATCAGGAACTCCACAACAATTACTTTCCCGAACTCGAACAAGCTGCCCTCTCCTGCCGGAACGAATTCGGACTGACCGGGGAGGCCCTCAACACCTCCCAACTCAAAAGGATCCTGATCAACCACTATGGCGTCCGTCTCATCCCCGATGGGCTGGCCCAGTGGCCAGAATTACTCCATCTGCGGTCCGTCTTTGTTCCTTCCCGGCGGGAACTCCTGCTGCATCCCCAACTGGAAGAGGAACAACTCCTTTTCCAACTCGCCAAGGAGATCGGATTCCAATTCCTCCATCTGCAGCCCCGCCCGTTTGCCTCCACCATCCAGGGCGCCACTTCCTTTGCCCAGGTACTGCACAATTTCAAAGCCGGCTACTTTGCCGTCGCTCTGTTGATCCCCGAAAAAGCTTTCCTCGACCGCCTCTGTGCCTCCATGGAATCCGGCCTTTTCCATCCGGCCTTGATGGCATCCTGGCTCAATACCTACGGGATTGGTCCCGACATTCTATTCCAACGCTTCAACGTCATTACCGCCCATTGGGGTCTGGACCAGGTCTTTTTCCACCGGCTGATTTACCACACCGGTGACCATACTTTTCATATGGACAAAGAACTCCACCTCCATCGCGTCAAACGGCGATACGCCCGCAGACCCGGCGAACATTATTGCCGGAGGTGGCTTTCGGTCCGGTTGATCAACCGGCTGGCCATGAAAAACGAGAACGGACCCGCTACAGGAATGGGTTTCATGGCCTTCGAAGACCACGAACCATGGCTTTGCCTGGGCATGGCACGCGCTTCCGCTTTTCACAAGGGCGAATACCACGGATGGATGATCGGTTTGCGGTGGAATGCCGAAGCCAAACAAAAATTCCGACTGCCGGAATCCTCCCTGCAGGCCTCCGAGTCAGTGGGATTGACCTGTGAACGTTGCCCCCTGACGGATTGCAGCGAAAGAGCCTCACCACCGGTGGTGCTGGAGCAACTGAACAAAAAAAGAAGGATCCGCGAGACCCTCAAAAAACTTACCGGATGAGCTGGATGTCGCCCTTGTAGATGATCTCTTCTCCGTCCAGGAACCGGATAAGGGCATAGAAGGCAAACACTTCAGGATCCAAAGGCCTCCCATTGAAGGTACCGTCCCAGCCTGTGCTGTCGTCGTTCAACGGCAACAACTCACCCTCGTACACAAGACCTCCCCAACGGTTATAGATACGCAAAACCAGAATGGCCTCGGCCGCCTTTCCCCCGTAAATGGTGAATAAATCATTGATCCCGTTGAAGTCAGGAGAAAAGGCATTGGGTATGTATATGTCACGGATCTTAAGAACGACAACCGTCACCTGATCCGTCGCGGTGCAACCCGCTTCATCCTCCACGGTCACCGTGTATGTGGTCGTGTTGACCGCCGAGGAAGTAACTTCCGGACAGTCCGCACAATCCAGGGATTCACCGGGATTCCACAGGTAGGTAACCGGCGTGAAGGGCGGTGAAACAACGGCATGCAACAAAGTGGTCTCCCCCAACTCGATGGTGACATCCGGCCCCGCATCCACCAGGAGCGGGGGTGGCTGGTTGACCGTCACCATTCTTTCCGCCGTACACCCGGCTTCATCCCGCACCGTTACGGTATAGATACCCGCCTTAAGACCTCCAAAATCCGGCTCGTCCTGAAAGGGGCCCCCATCCAGACTGAACTGAAACCCCGGCGTTCCTCCGGAGGCCGAGACGGAAAGTTGTCCATTCGCCTCCCCGTAACATCGGACATCCATGACCTCCTCCTCCCAAATGAATAACTCGGGAGGTTGCGTCAAATCTATCGACGCCGTGGCCGTACAGCCTCTCGCATCAGTAACCGTTACGGAATAGCTGCCAGGCGGCAATCCGGTGAGGCCGGGCCCGGAAAAACCGTTGCTCCATTGATAGGTGTACGGGGCCGTACCCCCTTCGACCTCACTGGCAATGGCCCCGTCCAGCAAGCCGAAACAGGAAATGTCGGTTCCGGTCAGCGACACCACCAGCGAGTCGGGCTGACCCACCGTAAACGTGAAGTATCCCCGGCAATTATTGGCATCGAGCGCTTCCACGTAATAGGTACCCGCCGGCAATCCGCCATACGTGGTATTGGAGGACCAACCGGTTCCGTTGAAATTGAATGAGTATGGTGGCAAGCCGTTGATGACCTGTAAGACTATGGAACCATCAGAAGCCCCGTAACAACTCGGCTCCGTGATCGCCTCCACGGCCGGATTCAATGCCAACTCCAGTTCGCGCACATCCACCGCCAAAGTCACCTCGCAATCGTTGGCATCCCGGATGGTCACTACATACAAACCGGCCGAGAGATTGGTGTGGGTGGGATCGGACACGAATCCCATCCCGTCCTGCCAGTCGTAGAGGTATGGGGGCACCCCGCCCTCGGTCTGGAGAACAATGGCCCCATCCTGCCCGCCGTCACAGGTGGGCATGGTCACCTGCGGCTGACCCAGGATCTCCGGCGGGCTGGTGATCTCATAGGTAAGTACCGTATCGCAGGTGGCCTCATTCGTGATCGTCACCGTATAGGATCCCGCTGGCAGACCCGTCTGATCCGGCATGACCGATCCGTTGTCCCACATGAATCCCACCGTCGTGATACTGGTCACCGTGAGGTCTATCGTACCGTCCGAATCCCCGTAGCAATCCAGATGCGACAAGGTATCTTCGATCTGCATGGCATTCAAACCGTCACAGCAAGTCTCGATCACGACCTCCTGCAGCGCTGTAACCTGACAACCCTGATCCGTCTCGATGACCAAAGCGATGGTTTTGGTACCCTCCGATCCGTACTTGACAGAATGCGGTCCGGGACCGGAAGCCGTAGCCGGCTGTGCATCAAGACCGAAAAACCAGGACTGTCCTATGATGGTACCCAGCGAATAGGAGCTGATATCCTGAAAGGCGATGGGTTCGGCAATACAATATGTGGGTTGGGGCGGGAGCGTGATGAATTCCGCCTCCGGACCTACGAAGGTCCCGGTACCGCCGAAGGTGATGGAAAATCCATTGCCGGTATTGCTGAAATTATTGATGATCAGGGCGTAACTCTTTCCCACCTCCATGTCAAGCGCGGCGATGAAATTGTCATCACCGGCCTGGCAACCCGGCAACTCCTCGGTGTCCGTGGAAGCCAGATTGAGGCCGGTCGGACCGGTACACGGCTCCCAGTTGGGGAACGGCTGACCGACATTTTCCCCGGAAGCCATGCAGCGCAGCGTGATCTTGTCCGTGCAATCATAAACCCCGTTGGGCAATTCATACACCACAAAATCCAGGTCATCCGTAGGGTTGTTGTGTGTCAGGGTGAACGTCAGGGTCCCGGCATCCTTGCATGTCCACTTGTACCACACCGAGCTGCTCTCCGTAGACAAGCAGGGATCCGCCCCGAGATCCTCATCGATCAGGCCGAATCCGGCCAGGGCTTCCACATTGAAAGACGACTTGTCGCACAGGATGACACCGGTTGGACAATCGGCATTGGGCTCGGGGATCGCATTGTAATTGTTGATGCACATCTGGAAGGTGCCGCCGTTGGGCGAAAATGCCGATGCCCGGATGAAATACGTCTCGCCAATCGTCAAACCTCCGAAATAGATTTCGATGACATGGACACCGTTGCCGAAAGCGCATTCCAGCTCGGTCAGTGTCCCGCTGCAATCTCCGGTGGAACTGCTGTAAAGCGCCATGCGCGGATCGAACATCGTACCTCCGGCGCCAATCCCCGAATTGCCGTTCAGGACAATCGTGGCATCTGTCGCCTCAGCGGTAAACGCAAACCAGACATCCCGCTGGGACCCGGTCATGCAACTCGCCGGTACCAATCCCGATGGCGTGGCATCGATGGTGGTATATGCGCCGAAATCCGAACACCAGTTGGTCACATCCGACAAAAAAATGGCGCCAGAACAAGCATCATTGACCGGCTGCGCACAAACCTCGCTACCGCCAACCAGGAATACCCACAGCAGGCCCCTGCGGAGGAGGGAAGAAATGAATGGTTTACTGGCCCACATCCACATCATAACGCCATGCCTGCCTTTGGGGTTATACCCTTCCAAAAGAAAGTTGTGCTTTTCCGACAGTGATACCCATCCGCACTATCTTTGGGTCCGGTATTCAAAGATCCCGCTCTCATGAAATATGTTGCCCTCATCAATGTCATGCCTCACAAGGAATTACTGGACCCCCAGGGCAAGACGGTCGCCCACAACATCAAATACCTCCATATCGACGGCGTGGATGACGTGCGCATCGGCAAACATATCCGCATGGTGGTGGAGGCCGAATCCGAAAGCGATGCCAACGCCAAGGTGGATACAGTATGCCGTAAACTGCTGGCCAACATGATCATGGAGCATTACGAATTTACGCTGGCTCCAGCCGTGTAAGGCCATGCTTTACGTGGCGCCTACCCCGGTCGGAAACCTCGAAGATATTACCCTGCGCACTTTGCGCATTCTGAAGGAAGTTCAAGCCATCCTGGCTGAAGATACCCGGGTCAGTCTGCCCATGTTGCGCCATTACGGCATCGACACCTCTGTACGGGCCTACCACGCCCATAACGAACACCGGATGACGGATTCCCTGGTCCGCGAAATGCAGGCCGGAGCCTCCTTTGCCCTGATCTCGGATGCGGGGACTCCCGGCATCGCCGATGCCGGATTCCTCCTTGTCAGAGCTTGCCGGCAAGCCGGCATCCCTGTATCCTGCCTCCCGGGGGCCACTTCCTTCATCCCAGCCCTGGTTCAGTCCGGAATTCCTTGCGACCGCTTTCATTTTGAAGGCTTTCTGCCTCATAAGAAAGGCCGGCAAACCCGCCTGCAATGGTTGGCCGCTTACCCCTTCACCTTTGTCCTCTTTGAAGGCCCCACCCGCCTGCTCCGGTTGCTGGACGAATTGACGGCCCACTGCGGGCCGGATCGCCAGGCATCGGTTTCCAGAGAATTGACCAAATGGCACGAAGAGACCCTGACCGCCAATCTCGCCGATTTGCGAAATGAATTTGGTACCCGGGACAAAATACGCGGCGAATTGGTCATCGTGGTCGAAGGCGCCAAACCCGGTAACCCATGACCGGCGCCTCTCCCCTCCAGCGACATCTGATCGTGATCTGCGGACTTCCGGGAACCGGCAAAACAACGCTGGCCATGCAACTCGCCGAGCGGCTGAATGCCCTCCACCTCAATACGGACAAGGTCAGGATCGACCTGGGACTCCGTGGCCATTACTCCCCGGAGGACAAATCCCTCGTCTATGCCACCCTGTGGGAAAAAGCCGCGCAGGCCATCCGGCAGGACCTGACGGTCATCCTCGATGGTACCTTTGCCCTGGAGTCCTATCGCGCCCGTATCCGGCAATTGGCGGCAGACGGCGGCTATACGCTCCGATGGATCGTTTTGACCGCCAGGGCACCCACCATCCGCCAAAGGGTCCAATCTCCCAGACTTTGGTCCGAAGCGGATTACCGGGTTTACCTCTCCGTCAAAAAAGAATGGGAACCTCTGGAAGACCCCCATCTGGTCATATCGACCGACCGACAAGATCCCGCAGAAACCCTGACAGCCATCGTAGCCTGGCTCCATTCCCGCACCCACGCACCCTGAATGACATGGACAACGGGCAAGTCATCCAACTGATGCAACAACTGGATCCGGATGCCCGGTTGCTGGAAACCCATATCAGTTGGGTCATCCTGTTCGGCGATCGCGCCCTCAAAATCAAGAAGCCGGTCCGGTTCTCTTTTGTCGATTTCTCTACCCGTGAAAAACGCCGGTTGGCTTGCTGGCAGGAACTCGAACTTAACCGGCGGTTCAGCCCGGACATGTATCTCGACGTCACGCCGATCCGGATGGCGCCTGTCGGTCCTGTCCTGAATGGTCATCAGGGACGGATCCTGGATCACGGGGTCCTGATGGTGCGCATGAATCCCGATGACCAGTTGGATTTGCGCTTGCGTCGCGGGGATATTGGCCCGGACGAGATCCGAACCCTGGCCCGGATCCTCGCCCGTTTTCATCAGAAAGCAGACATCCTCCTGTCGCCTCCGGATGCCCGGCAACTGGGACAGGACTTTGCCGATATCCGGCAGTGCCTGCCCGCCCTGAAAGCCTGCTTCGGACCCGACGCTGCCCGGCAATTGGAAACATCCATCCCCGAAGCCCACCGCCTGATCCAATCCCTGGAACCCCGCCTTATGGAAAGGGCAAAGCTGGGATACTTCCGCGACGGCCACGGCGACCTCCATACGCGCAACATCTTTTACAGTGACCATCCGGTTTTGTTTGATGGCCTGGAATTCGACGCCCGGCTGCGCCATGCTGACCTGCTCAGCGAACTGGCCTTCCTCGGCATGGACCTCCATGTCCTCGATCACGGACATTTATGGCCCGCCTTCCTGGAATCCTATCAGGAAATCCTGCCCGTCCTGATGACCCATGAGGACCATCTGCTCCTGGATTGGTTTCTTTGGTACAGAACCAACATCCGGCTCAAGATCACGGCCATGGCCCGAAAAGACCGGAATGCCGATTCCTGTGCCACCCTCCAACCCTATTGGAAGTGGTACAGGCATTTTGCCAGCCTGTGCTTGTCCGAAAATGTTAAGAGGAACACAAAATCCGGATAAAATGCCCGGATTCTGGACTGGCGACGGCAAACCCCGTAAATTTGTCTCCTAATCCCCCTAAAAATTTAGCAATGAAAAAATTCCTACCCCTCCTGATTTTGCTCTTTTCCGTTGCCCTTCTTCCGGCGCAAAATCAGCCGCTCCCGCCCATCACCGACTTGCTGGAAATCCTGCAAAAGAAAAGTCCCACCCTTACACCGGCACCCGCCCGGGAAATCATTCGCTGCACCCGCCAGACCGAATTTACGGCCAACGGAATGGCATGGGACAGCACCAACCAGATCATCACGATCGTGGACGATCAGGACGGCAACCTCATCCACACGGAAAGCGTTGCCCAATATGACGATACCGCTGGATTCAAATTGATTGTGGAAACAGTGATTTTCGGCGCCCCGGATCCCGACAATCCCCTCTCCGAAGGCATGGATTCCGTCATCCAATACACTACGGATCCGGTATCCGGTGACCTCGTCGTGTACGTCAAGCTTTACCCCTTCTACACCCCATCCGGTCAATTCTCCCACATTGACATCTACCTCAATACCGGGATCTTCGGATTTCCGCTCGGCATTATCTACTTCGGTACCAACCTTTACTACTACGATGCCAACGACCGGCTCATCGCCACCGCCACCAAGCAGGTGAACATATTTACGGCTGAACTGGAGAACGCCGATACCACAGCCTTCAGCTACAACATGGATAGCCAAGTGGAACAGGAAACCTCCTGGGAATGGAATCCGGACAGCAGCGCTTATGTTCCCCTTTCCCGCTATTCCTATACTTATGTCTCGCCGACCGAAGGCGACGTAGCCTCATGGGTCATCGAGGAATGGGACGGCACCATGTGGAGTTTCGTCAGCCGGACCAATTACACCTACAACAAACCGGGCCAGGTGAGTATGGACGAAATCCAGATCGGCGCTCCCGGCTCCTGGATGACCGTTGGTCAGGTGGAATATACCTATGACGGATCGGATCGCCTGACCCAACGCCTGGAATCCAGCGTGGATGGGGGTGGCATCATTACTCCCCTCAACCGGACCAATTATTCCTACGACACGCCCGAAAACTGGCATGTCGAGATCATCGACCAGATCTACATCAACGCGACATGGGAAAACTCCACCCGGGTCATCATCGAGGATTGTGACAACGCCGGTGCCGCTCCCGATGCACCCACAGGTCTGGCCGCCATTCCTGCCGGTGCCACTTCCATCCAGGTCAACTGGAACGACAACAGCTCCAACGAGAGCGGTTTCGAAATCGAGCGCTCTCTGAATGGCATTGACTTTACCCTGGTTCATGAAGTGGGCGCCAATGTCACCTCCTGGATCGACAATGGCCTGAATGCCGATACCGAATACTACTATCGCGTGCGGGCGGTCAATACCACGGGACCGTCGGCCTACTCCAATATC
The DNA here is from genome assembly GCA_024103195.1 of Saprospiraceae bacterium. GTDB lineage: Bacteria > Bacteroidota > Bacteroidia > Chitinophagales > Saprospiraceae > JAGNXB01. The sequence continues at coordinate 9,809 of JAGFIW010000149.1, forward strand.
GCCTCCGCCGAAACCTGGACCACCTCTGTGGAGGATCCCGCTGACTTGAGTTATGTAAATGCCTGGTTTGACGGCTCCGGACAACTTTACCTGGATGCAACCGGTGCCATCCGGTCTCTTCAGGTACTGGATCTCCAGGGACGTGCCGTCTTCAATGCCCTCCCCGTCGGCGAGAACCGCTATTGGGATGCCTCGTCGCTTTATCCCGGCCTCTATCTGATTCGCATTCAGTTCGAGGATGGCCGCCAGGCTGCCCGGAAGGCTTTCAAAGGATAATCCCTGTCTTCAGGGATCCTTCAAAAGGACGGCAGGACATCCTGCCGTCCTTTTCTTTTTGTCGCCCAACTAACTCCGAAGACCGGGTGGAGGGATAACCCTATTTTCACGCCGTGCAAGGACTGATCCCTGAATTCGTTATCCGGAAGGTCCATTCCTCGGATTATCAGGGAGGAACGGATGCCGTTGTCCTGTTTGCAGACCTGCAGGGTTTTACGGGCCTGACCGAGCGCTGGCTCGTCCAGGGAAAAACCGGAGCGGAAAAACTTTCCCGCCTGCTGGATCGCGTATTCGGAACCGCCGCCACCGAAATTCACAGCCGAGGCGGATTTATCCCGCATTTTGCCGGGGATGCCTTTTCCGGCATATTTCCGGGTCGCCAAGCCCTGCCTGCTCTGGAAGCCGCCGTGGCCATTCAATCCTTCATGGAAGGATCGGGTTTGCCCATTCCGCTCCGGATCGGGATAGGAAACGGAACCGTGCATTGGCAGATCACCCGCGAGATGCCCCACCGTTGGTACATCCGGGGCCATGGGATGGACAGTGCCGTTCGGGCCCAACAGGATGCCGGCCCCGGCGAAATCCGCCTGGCAACCACCTTCCGTCCGGACGAATGGGCCGGTTACACCTTCACTTCCGGGGATCACTCTTTGCTGCTGTCCGGATCGCCACCACCTTCTTCCACACCGTCTTGGCCGCTTTCCGGATTCGACCCTTCGGCTTTTTTTCCATCAGGGTTGTTGGCACGGCTCCAGGGGGCCGCCTTCCGTATGGTGACCGGCATGTTTGTTTCGGTGGCCGATTCCTCCAGGGACCTCACGGCCGGAGACTGGCTTTCCGCTTCCTGCCGCCTCATTGAACGGAAGGGTGGCTATGTCAAGGAAATCGATTTTACCGATAAAGGTGGGTTGATGGTCGCGTTCTTCGGGGCGCCGGTGACGGAAGGCCATCCCCGCGAACGGGCCGTACAGGCCGCCGCCGATCTCCTCCAACTCTGCCGGCAAACCGGACCGCCCATCCGGGTGGGGCTGGCTACCGGTCCGGCATTCTGCGGATTGGCCGGCAATGCGCACCGCAGGCAGTACATCGTGGCCGGGCGTTCGGTCAATCTTGCCGCCAGACTCGCTTTACAGGCCCGCGAAGGAGAGGCGAGGTCGGACTCAGACACCCTGAAGGGCCTTTCCCTGACCGCCCAATCCCTGGGTCCGGTAGTCGCCAAAGGATTTTCCGCGCCTGTTGATGTATGGTCCTTCTGCCAGGGACCAACGGCCTCCGCACGCGACAAAACCAATTTCCATGACCCGGAACTGATTCAACGGCTGGGCGACCGGTTGCGGCACCATGAAACACCAGTCGTCGAACTTACCGGAGACCCGGGGTCCGGCAAATCCTTTGTGGCCCGCGCTGTGGTCCGGTCCCTGGAAACGGATTTTACCTGGCTTTCCGTCGAAGGCAGGGTCACTCCTACCGACGCCCTGGCCGCCCTTACCCAGGCATGGCAACAACAGGGAGGGCCCGACGCCATTTACCTCCAAAACCGCATGAATGCCTTGCCCGAGGACCTTCCTGCCAAGGAACGCTATCTGCAACGGGAGGAAATACTCCGGCAATCCCTGGCCAGTCCCGCTTCCGACCGGCCCCTGGCCGTGTGGGTGGAACATTGGGCCGATCTGGATCCTCCCTCCCGTGACCTTCTCCTCGAAGCCGCACGCCATCATACCATTCGCCTCCTCCTGACCTCGCGCACGCCCCTCCTGTCCCGAGCGCACATTTCCGGATATGCCCATCAGGAAATCGACGGCCTGGATGAACGAGGGCTCGTCCGCCTGGTCCTTCAACGGACAGGGGCCGCGCCATCGGTTTCCCTGCTCAATCTGCTCCTCAAAACTACCCAGGGCAACCCCTTCTTTGCCGAGCAGTTCCTTCGATATCTCCAGGAACATGCCCTGGTATGGACGGATACCGACGGACAAATGCAGGTGTCGGAATCCAAAATCCGGCTGGGCGGGTCGCTGCGCGATATTCTTCTGGCGCGTTTTGATCAATTGGGACCCGAGATAGGACGCGCGCTGCAATGGGCCTCCGTAATCGGAAAAAAATTCACGGTGGAAGAGCTCAGGGATGCCATGGGCCGCCTGGAAGACCCTGTCCGCCATCTCGAGGAACACCTTCTTGAAGCCGCCGAAGCCGGTATCCTGGATCCCGAAGGCAACGGCACCTTTGTCTTTCGCCACAGCCTCATGCGAGAAGCCATTTACGACCTCCCCATGAATACCTGGCTGCAAAAAGCCCATGAGGCCGTCGGCCTCGGTCTGGAAATCCGCGCTGCCTCGGACCCTACCGTGGACCTTCCCGCCCTGGCCCGTCATTTGCGCAAAGGGGGCCAATCGGCCAAAGCCGGTACCTGGTTTCGTCGAGCGATAGCCAAAGCCCTCATCACTTATCAAAACATAGAAGCCATCGCCCTGTACGAAGAAGCCGTCGCAGAGGCATTACCCCCGGACACGGAAGCCGCCATCCGGCTTGATGTGCTCCCTGCCTTTCTGGCGCTCAACCGATGGCAGGAATCCGCATCCCTATTGGAGGACAAGGCCTGGAAAGAAGCGCCCGAAGACCTCAGGACCTGGCGGCTTGCCCGCAAGGGCCAGGTAAACATGTTGAGAGGTGATTACCCGGGCGCAGAGCGCGACCTGAAAGGAGCGCTACATGGGTTTGACACGGCCAGGGATCAGGCCGGCCAGGCCTTTTGCGCGCGAGAACTCAGCATCTTGTTCTTCCGCAAGGGCGACTATGCCAAAGCCGAAGCCTACATCCGCCAGACATTCCTCCTTCCCGGACAGGGCCAGGATAACCCCCTCCTGATCAACCTGGCCTTGATCCGTATGAACCAGGGCCGTTATGTCGAGGCCGAACAAATCCTGTACGATGACCTCATGCTCCGTTTCCAGACCGGCGAGAAAGAACCGTTGCCGGCCCTGTTGACCAACCTCGGTGTCGTGCAAAACGAAATGGGTCGCCTGGACAAAGCCCTGGAGCACCTCGAGAAAGGCCTGACCCTGGCCCGCGAAGCAGGCAGCCGGCTATGGATGAGCATCGCACTGGGTACTCGAGGGATGGTCCACGAACAAAACGGTGATTGGCAAAAAGCCCTTGACGACTACCAGGCAGACCTCGAGCTGGCCCGCGAAATGGGGGACCGCCAGGGAACCGCCATCGCCGGTGAATTGCTGGGAAGCCTGCAACTCCGGCTGGGGCGCCAGGAGACGGGCGAACCCCTGATCCTGGAAGCCCTGAAAGGCAGCCGTGACCTCGGGTACCTCAAAGGGGAGGTCAAATGCCTGATATCCCTGGGACGCCATGCCGCATGGACAGGCCGGCAGGATCTTGCCGGAGAATGGCTGGAACATGCCCGCCAAACCGCCTTGTCCATCGGCAACCAGCGCCTCTTGATCAACGCCCGCCTGGCCCTCGCCGAACGGTTTGTCCTCCTGCAACAGCCCCAGGCGGCCAGGCCCTTGCTCGAAGAAGTCGAATCGGCCGTTGTCGAAGGAGAAATACCCTTCCTGCTGCAGGAATGGATGGTCCTGCGGCTGCAAACGCTCGAAGGAGCAGATAAGCAAGCCCTCATCCGTTGGGCCATGGAACATCCCGTTCCGGCGCTGGTCCGCGCCGAAGCCTTGGCCCAATCGGCCTTCGAACCGAAGGGCCGGCAATTTCGTCGCGCAGCCATAGATGCTTATCACCACATTTACCAACATACCCCTTACCTCAATATGAAACTTCGCCGGGAATGGCTCGAAATGCAATGGAAAAATGGATAGCTGCAGGGATCGCTTTGTCGTGCGGTCTTCCGCTGACCGGTCAGAGCTATCTCCTCAACAAACCCGACAACCTATGGCATCTTCCCCCCGTCTTGCTGGAAGTGAGCGGACTCACTTTTTCCGGACAGGATGAATGGTTGTTGGCCATCCAGGACGAGTCCGGAGCCATCTACGGTCTGGAACCCGGTACCGGAACACTGATGCAGACCTGGCCACTGGCACCTCCCGGTGATTACGAAGGGATCGAATGGGCCCGCGATACCCTTTATCTGCTCCACAGCAGCGGCCGCATCCACCACATCCCCTGGCAAAATGGGCCTTCAGGGGAGGAGATCGTCCTCCCTTCACCATTCCCCGGCAAAAGCGACATAGAAGGCCTGGGATGGGACCCAGTCCGGCAGGTACTCCTTCTGGCTTGCAAGGATCTGCCCGGCCAAAACCCGGATGATCCCAAGGGCTGGGTTTCCTGGCACCCCGCCGGCGGCATCCCGGATACCCGGGTGACGGGTATCGACAGGACCACCTTCCGGGAAGCGATCTCCCGGACCAAAATGTCGCGTTCCTCACGACGCCGGCTTTTCAAATGGCTGGATAACAAACCCGGAAGTTTCCCCCTGGGCCCCTCGGGGATCGCCGTCCATCCGCATTCCGGACGTGTGTTTCTGCTCAGTGCCCGGGGCAAGTTGCTGCTCGAATTCGAAAGAGACGCCACCCTCCGGCATATCCATCCTTTGCCGGCCCGGTGGCTTCCCCAGGCAGAAGGCATTGCCTTCGACGCCAAAGGCCACTTGTATATCGCTTCGGAAGGGAAAAAAGGCCAACCGGGCCGGATCGCCGTCTATCATCCCCGGCCTTGATGCCCGCCAAAGCCGAAACCCCTGTCCCCCTCTTGCGTTATAGGTTAACCATCCATTTGAATTCCGGTAATTTTGCCCCGAAAACGCTGGTATGAGTCTGATCGAGATCCGTGTCCCCTCCATAGGTGAGTCCATTACAGAAGTCACTTTGTCGCAATGGCTCAAGCCCGATGGCGCCTGGGTGAAAATGGACGAACCGATCTGCGAGTTCGAGTCCGACAAAGCCACGCTGGAATATCCGGTCGAAGCTTCCGGCAAACTCATCCATGTGGCCAGCGCCGGTGATGATCTGGAAATCGGTGCGCTCATCGCCCGGCTTGACACCTCCGCTTCCGAACAGCCAACCGCCCCGCCTTCTCCCGCCGAACCCGCCCCCGAACCATCGGTCCCGAAGGTCTCCGGGACACCGGCTCCTTCCGGGGCCTCCCATGCCGCAGGACACCCGTCACCGGCGGCGGCCAAGCAAATGAGGGAAAAAAACATCCCCGCCGGCGAAATTCAGGGCACCGGCCGCGACGGTCGGATCACGCCATCCGATGTGGAAGCCGCTGACCGCCAGCGCGACATAGACGACATTCAACCCTCCAAATCCTCACCAGCCACACAGGCATCCCTCTTTTCCCGCCAGGAACGCGTGGAAAAGATGAGCCGCATGCGAAGGACCATAGCCCGCCGGCTGGTTTCGGCCAAAAACAACACCGCCATGCTCACCACCTTTAACGAGGTGGACATGAGCGCCATTTTCGCCCTGCGCGAGCAATACCAGGACGCCTTCGTCAAAAAATTCGGCATCAAACTGGGCTTCATGTCCCTTTTCGCCAAAGCATGCGCCAAAATCCTGCTTGAAATGCCGGAAGTCAACGCCTTCATCGATGGCGAAGACCTGGTCTATCACGATTATGCCGATATTTCCATCGCCATCTCCACCCCCAACGGTCTCGTGGTGCCACCCGTGCGCAACGTCGAAAGCCTGGCCCTCCACGAAATTGAATTCGTGATCAAAGAGCTCGCCGATAAAGCCCGGTCCGGCAAGCTGAGCCTGGAAGAAATGTCCGGCGGCACCTTTACCATTACCAACGGCGGTGTTTTCGGTTCGCTCATGAGCACGCCCATCATCAACGAACCCCAATCCGCCATTCTCGGGATGCACGCCATCAAGGAAAGACCGGTAGTCGTGGATGGACAAATCGCCATCCGACCCATGATGTACCTCGCCCTCTCCTATGATCATCGCGTGATTGACGGTTCCTCTTCCGTGACATTCCTGGTCAAAGTCAAGGAACTCCTCGAAGATCCCGTCCGCTTCGTATTGGGCGTATAATCCGCAGGCACCATGACCCTGGGTGAATTTTTCCAGTTTCTGCAGCAACATCCTTTCGTGCTGATCGGGTATTTCCTGGTCGTTCCCCTCACCGCCCTTTTGGCCGGTATTTTGGGTCGGGGAGAAGCACACCTCTCCCCCTGGAATGCCCTCTACGCCCTGCTCGTGTACATGACCGCCGTGCCCGGTATTTTCAGCCTCCTACTTACGGTTTACCTGTGGCTATTCGAAAGGAAATCCTTCTTGGAAACGGACCTGATGACCCAGGTTCTCCCCGTCGTTTCCATGGTGGCCACCCTTTGGTTGATCCGCTGGAACATCCCCCTCCGTCAGGTGCCGGGATTCGGCCGGCTCTCCGGCCTGCTCATGATGATCCTTGTCGTGCTCCTGCTCATGTGGATCCTCGATCGCACCCGCCTGATCGCCTTTACCTGGATCCCCTTCGTGTGGGTCATAGCCATTCTGATCGGCCTGCTTATCGTCTTCCGGTGGGGTTGGGCCAAATGGTTCGAGAAATCCTGATTCAGGAACCGGTCATTTCCGCATCCTCCAACCAATACATCAACCGGTTGATATCCTTGTCGTTGAGACGCAGGGTCCCCTTCAGCGTGATGGGCTCCGTGGTGTACTTGACGGGGTGGATGGTCTTGACCTCCATCACGGTTTCCGGGCCGGCGCCTCCACAAAAAAAACACATATTGTACGGAAAAGCGGAAAAAATGAACTCCTTGTGACTGCGGTATCCCTCCACCGGAATGATGTACCCCTTCAACTGAATGGTTTTGCCGTCCAGTTTCCTGATTTCCGGCGAGAAAACAGGGACATCCACTTTGAAGCCAAGAAGCTCGTCATACTGCTTGGTGAAGGTGATTTTCCCCAGGGTTTTCCAGGTGCTGTCTTGCGCATACAGGCCCGCTACCGTTCCTGATAGCAGAAATACCAATCCCGATATCTTCCGTCCTATGGATTTCATAGTGCTATAACTGCAGCAGCCATTCCTAAGTTGCCGTCCGCAAAGGTACTGTCCCCGGCTAGCATGACAATCAGCACAAACTTTGGACAGGACTGTTCCGTTATCCTGAAAAGCGACGATATGGATCTTCGCGACCTGCAACGCAATTGGGATCTTTTTGGCAAGCAAGATCCCATGTGGGCCATTCTAACTCAGGAAGACAAGAAAAACCGAAAGTGGGATAAGGATTCTTTCTTCCGGACAGGGAAGAAAGAAATCCATAGCGTTTTGAAAAGGCTAGAAAAAGCCGGTGTCCGTATTCCTGCCGGGAATGCCCTCGATTTCGGATGCGGGCTGGGTCGACTTACTCAGGCGCTGGCGGATCATTTCCCGTCCGTGACGGGCGTGGATATTGCCCCTTCCATGATTGAAGGGGCCATCCGGCTCAACCCATTGGGTGACCGGTGCCGCTTCCTGCTCAACGACCGGGATGATTTGGCCGTTTTGCCGGATGCCTCATTTGCCTTTATTTATACCAATATCACTCTGCAACACATGGCTCCCGTGTATGCCCAGAAATACCTCCGAGAATTCGGACGCCTGCTGATCCCTGGCGGAATCCTGGTCTTCCAGTTGCCGGTAGAGGAATTCAAAAAAAGCAACCCCACCATGGCCCATTCAGTCACCTCTCTGCTCCGGAAGTGGACAGGAGGTCGATGGACCCGATGGCTGTACGCCGCAAAAATCCGTTGGTACCGTTGGTTGGGCCAGCCGGTCATGGAAATGTACGGCATGCCTCCAGACAAGGTCCGCCACATCCTCGAGGAACACGGAAAGCTACAACTCCTCGACGCACAAGAAAACCGCGATGCCGGCCACCATTGGTCCAGTATCCGTTACACCGCCCGCCGGACCGACTGATCAGCCTTGCTCGGGTGCATTGCCACCATTGCCCTCCGGCTTGGTGGTTTCCGGAGCAGGGGCCTTGCTGGCACCAACAGGCGCTTCCTTCTCGCCGGCACCTTTTTCAACGGCCTCTTCCATTTGCGTGGAAGCCTTCTTGGCCGCTTCATCCACTTTGGCCTGCCACTCCTTCATCAACTCCTCCGTCTTCTTGGCCCACTCCCTGGCATTGGCCTGCATCTTGTCCGTGATTTCATTGGCCTCCTGCCAATACTTCTTGGCCGCTTCGGTGCCATCCGTACGCCACTGTTCAGCGGTTTCCTCCGCCTCCTTGGCCCAGGCCTTGGCTTTTTCCATCGCTTCCTTGCTCATCTCGGACGCCACCTTGCCGGCCTCCTCCATCATGTCGCCGGCCTTTTCAAAGGTGCGGTCCGCCGACTGTTTGGCCTCTTCCGCAAAGGCCTTGGCCTTCTCCTGCAGCACTTGCGTACGCTGGTCCACTTCCTCCAGGTTTTGCTTGACTTCTTCCTGGACGCGGCCAAACCATTTCTTGAATAATTCGAATGCCATGACTTTTATTTTTAAGGGGTTTGTTGGCATCGCCATCCTGCGATCATCCGGATCCGGATGGCTTATCCTCTCGTAAAGATAAGGACGGCGAGTCGGTTTTCGTTCGACGATCCGACCACTCCCGGGTTAATTTTTCGACCATGTCCCGGCGTGCTTCTTCCCGGTCTTCGGGCAGGTCCTCTTCCTTCCCATCCGCAACCGGCCATTGCTCCACATACAAGGACTGACTCGGGAAGGCAAAGGAAATTCCCAGCATTTGGGCATGCCTGATGATGGCCATGACCAGCTCTTCCTGGATCTGATATTCGGTGCGGATGTCCGGTGCCAATATGGCCGTCCGGAAGCGGATGTCGATCGATGAGGCATTCAATCCGCTGAGATAAATCATGACGTGTTCGTCAAGCGTATCGGGGTGGGCCAGAGCCATCTCCCTCAGGGCATGGATGTAGGCCTCCATACGCCCGGGATCGGTATCATAAGTCACTCCAATCATGAAATGGATGAGTCGGAATTGCCGGACCCCAAGGTTGGTGATCTCGTCATTGATCATGTTGCTGTTGGGAATGGTGATGACCGAACTGTCAATGGTCATCATCCGCGTGGATCGGAAACCGATCTCCACAACCGTCCCCTCCACACCGGCCGCCTTGATGTAATCGCCCAACCGGTAGGGATGATCGATGAATATGATCAGGGTGCTGATCAGGTTTTTGACGGTGTCCTGCGCGGCCAGTGCCAGAGCCAGGCCGCCGATCGACAAACCCGCGATCAGGGCCGTGAAGTTGACATCCAACAGCCTCAATACCGGGATGAGTACCAGAATCCACAATCCCGCCTGGGCCCCCCTTCGCAGGAACGGGAGGATCTGATTGTCCGTAGGGGTATCCGTCCGGTCCGCCATACGTCGCAGGTACCCGAAGGCCAGATCGATAAACCGCAGTCCCATCATCAGCACCATCAGCCAGGCCGCAATCCGGATCCCGTGCAAGAGCCACACATTGATGCCTGCGGGCAGCATAAGGGCAGGGATCCCCGTCAAGGCCAGCCGCGCCAGGATCAACAGGGTGAAATACCGGTCGAAATGCTGCAGCGTCCTGAATTCCTCCGGTTTGTAAAAACCGATGCGCTGAAATATCCCCCTCAGCAACGGAATGAACAGGAAATACAGGATCCAGTAAAGAACAAACAATCCCAGTACCAAACCGAGAATACCGCCCCATTGCCATCGCGCAATACCCATGAAGGTCTCATGAGACCCTTTGCCAAACAAGGTGATCAACCGATCGGACCCGAAGGGATAAACACTGCGGTGCAACTGCGGTATGGCTTCCCACGTCTCACGGCTGTACCTCCAACTCCCGTTCTGCATTTCTACATACACGACCGGTAATTCCAGCGGAAACAACACATAGCGGGTCTGGCCCGTCACACTGTCCCGGTAGTCCGCATCCCGGGGAATATTGTCCAGATGGACGTAAAGCCCCTTCCCGTCCAGGATTTGTTTGAGCTGGATGCTCCTTTTCACGGCCTCGGTACTGTCCACACCTTCCGGCATGGCCCATGCTGACATCGGCGGCCGATAGGTGTCTTTCTGTAGCCAGTACAGGTGCTGCAGGACCACCTGATAGGGGTTGTCCAACCGGCCCGTCGGTATTTCGGAAGCAGTAACCGTTTGGCCAAAGACCAAAAGGATGAATAGTATCCGGATCCTCTTCATACGGCCAAGATAAGGCGCTTGCCAGGGACCCCCGGTCTCCTGGTTTACCGGCCGGCCTGTGCGGGCCCTGTCCGCCAACGAAAAAAAAACGGTCCGTACCCCGGGGCACGGACCGTTTGTCATTCGGTATCAACGGGAATTTACTCCCCGTCCTGCGTGGTCTCTTCGGCAGCCTGATCCTGGTTTTCCTGAAGCTGCTCCTTGATGTCCTCAAAGATGCCCAGGTCGCCCAGGGTGGATTTCTCAATCTTCGACTGCTGCTTTTTGATCTGCTGGCGGACCTGGGTCTCGTCCTTCTCGCGGCCTTGCTTGACCTGCTCGTCCGCTTCCCGGCGGATGTCCTCCAGGTAGCGCAGGTGAGACACCATGATGCGCTTGTCGTCCCGGTTGAATTCGATCACCTTGACGGTGAGCGTTTCATCCGGACTGGCCAGGCTGTTGTCCTCCTTGCGGATGTGCTTGAGCGGAGCATAGGCCTCCAGGCCGTAGGGCAACAACATAACCGCACCGCGGTCGTCCCGGCGCAGAACGGTGGCCTCGTGGTAGGAACCTACCGGGAACACATTCTCGAAGGTATCCCAGGGGTTCTCTTCCAGTTGCTTGTGGCCGAGAGAGAGCTTGCGGTTTTCTTCATCAATGTCGAGGATGATGAAATCCAGCTTGTCACCCACTTTGGTGTATTCACTCGGATGGCCGTATCGCTTGGTCCAGGAGAGGTCGGACACGTGGATCATGCCGCCGATGCCTTCCTCCAACTCGATGAATACACCGTATGGCGTGAGATTCTGTACCGTGCCGGTATGACGGCTGCCCACCGGAAATTTGCGGGTGACCTGCGTCCAGGGATCATCGGAAAGTTGCTTGATGCTCAGGGACATCTTGCGGTCATCCCGGTCGATGGTAACGATCTTGGCTTCGCGCTCTTCTCCGAGCTTGAAGAATTCACGGGCATTGACCGGCTGGCTGCTCCAGCTGACTTCGCTGACGTGAATGAGTCCTTCGACACCGGGCATGACTTCGAGGAAAGCGCCGTAATCTTCGATATTGACGATCTTTCCCTTGACGGTAGCGCCCTCCTGCAATTCCTGGGAAATGGTCTCCCAGGGATGCGGGGTGAGTTGCTTGAGGCCGAGAGAAATACGCTTCTTGTTCTCGTCGAAGTCCAGCACAACCACGTTGAGCTTTTGGTTGATCTCGAGCACCTCCGAGGGGTGGTTGATCCGTCCCCAGCTGATGTCCGTGATGTACAACAGACCGTCGACACCGCCGAGATCCATGAAGGCGCCGAAATCGGTGATGTTCTTGACCACACCTTCCAGCACCTGACCTTTCTCGAGACCGGAAACAATGGCATCCCGCTGCTCGGCCAGATCGCTCTCGATCAGGGCCTTGTGGGAAACCACCGCGTTTTTGATGTTCTCGTTGATCTTGACCACCTTGAATTCCATGGTCTTGCCGACATAGGCATCATAGTCCACAATAGGCTTGATATCGATCTGCGAACCGGGAAGGAACGTTTCCAGTCCGCTGCAATCGACGATCAATCCGCCTTTTGTCTTGGAGACAACCGTCCCCTTGATGATGATGCCTTCATTGTAGGAAGCCACAATATCTTCCCAGGCCCGCAACAGCTTGGCTTTGCGGCGGGAAAGCGCCAACTGGCCCCTTTCGTCTTCCTGTTGCTCCACATAGACCTCCACCTCGTCACCGGGCTTCAGGTCCTGCTGGTCCCGGAATTCGGACAGGGATACCAGACCGTCGGATTTGTGTTTGATGTCCAGGATGACATCGCCATTGGAAATGCCAATGACCCTGCCCTTTACCACATCATTCTCGATGATCTCACTCAGCGTGGATTCATACGTGGCGGACATCGCCTGGCGCGCTTCCGGTTTGTAATAAACCTGCTGGCGCTTGCCCACCGACCAGTCAAAGTCGTCATGGGCCGTAGCAACCGCTTCCTCTACCACCGGACGGCGGGAGGCAGGAGCAACAGGCTCAGCCTGTTCCTCTCCGGCAGAGGCGTGTTCCTCCGCCTCGGGTTGCACCGTTTCCTCGTTTTCCAGAAGATTCTCGTCAAGCATTAGCTTACATTTAGGGGTGCAAAGGTATGCTTTTTTTCCAAGCGGGGAAACAATCGGGCATAAATCTTTGAAAAAGAGCGGAAAAATCGACCGGAAAGTTTCCTCGGCCCCTGAGTGGATCGCGATGCCTCATTCCCGCTCCTCCGGAATGCATCCGCCCAAACCCCCTCTCCCGATCCCCGGCAGCACCTTCCTCCGCTCCTCCTTTTTCCAGGGGTACCATCGCCAGGTTTCCGCACCAGACGGACCTCCGCAAAGGCAACGCCTGTTCAGTGCCTGCGGTACTTGGTCATCATTTCCACACTGATGACATGCATCTTTAAAAAAGCGGTGTCGGCCGAATAGGATCCCATCGTCGGGAAAAACACCTCGACCGCCTGCACAAACCAGCCGGGATCCATGTCGAAGGCCTGCTTCAATCCGGCTTCCCCGTTGCCCTTCAGATCCGATCCGTTTTTGTTCATGACGATGTTCTTCTCGAAAAAGAATTGCCAGCTCAACCGTGCTCTGGCCTGGATGCCTGTTGAGGTTTCATCCAAAAGCGCCACCCGGGCATCCGCCTTGATATGCTCCTCGGCACAGACATTCTCGATCAGTTGACTCCACTGAAACACCCGGTTGTTGCCATCCATGTAAGTATGATAGTCCCCCGTTGTGGTATCCACAAGCTGACTGCCCAGATAATACATGTCGGCCGTCTCCCGGGCGCCACATGGAGAATCATCAATGAGGTCGCAGCCCGTCCCCCACATAATGGTCAAAATCGCAAGACAAACAATGGTTCTGGATTTCATGGCGATAACGATTACTGTTTATACCTCAAATGTAGGCATTCAAGGTACATAATTTTATTCATCAGTAATATTTTAAAATTATTCATTAATGAACGCCGAATCACAATGCCGTTCTACCGTATCTGAGCCTTTGGGAAACGGGGCATTACCGGATTATCGATATTAGAGAAATAATTATACGTATTTACGGAAAGTCGCTTCAAAAGCGCTTTTTAGCCACCTCAACTTTGTGACGTAATGATTCCGACATGTTCACCCGGGCCCTCTTTCTGGTCATATGCACCCTTCCGGTTTGGATGGTCCTCTGGCCCCGCCAGATACGACTGGCGGTGCTTCCCCTCCACATGGTGGGACTGACTGGACCAGAGCGGCACGGGTTGAACGGAATCATGGCGCAAGCCCGACAACAATGGGATCACCGTGTGAGCTGGCAACCCGTCCGGCCGCCCCGGGGAACCCTCACCCATATCCGTTTGAAAGAACTGGCTGCCGGCCTGGGAAAAGTCTCCAGCCGCAGACCGGATTACCTCCTCAGCGGCAGCGTGGAAGCCATCGGCGAACAATGGCTGATCGTCTGGCAGTTGTGGCCCGTGGATCCTCCCGGCCCCCCCGCCCTGGACGTACGGCTGGCACCGGGACAAATACCGTCAGCCGGACGGGTGATGGCCCGGTCCCTGGACCATTTGCTCCGGGAAACGCTCCATCCGCCGGCGGAAACAAGACCGGCACCGGAGACGGCTGCCCACTGAACCTCCGAAATCCGAATTTTCTCTGTTGGTTGGTTGCCAGGGGGCGGGATGACCCGTCCCCTGCTTTTTATCCCTCGACCAGGGTGCCGACCCGGTCGCCGGCGACAATACGGCGCAGATTGCCCGGATCGTTGATGTCGAAGACCACAATGGGGATATTGTTCTCCTGGCACATGGTGAAGGCCGTCATGTCCATCACCTTGAGGCCCATCCGGATCACCTTTTCGAACGTCAGGTGCTCGAAGCGTACGGCTTCTGGATGCTTGAGCGGATCGGCGTCATAAATGCCGTCCACCCGGGTGCCCTTGAGGATGACATCCGCCTTGATCTCGCTGGCCCGCAAAGCGGCCGCGCTGTCCGTGGTAAAGTACGGGCTGCCCGTTCCCGCCGAGAATATGACGACCCGACCCTTCTCCAGATGCCGGATGGCCCGGCGACGGATGTAGGGCTCGGCGATTTCTTTCATCTCGATGGCCGTGATCAGCCGCGTGAAGACCCCGTTGGCCTCCATCGCACTCTGCAAAGCCATGCCGTTGATGACCGTGGCCAGCATGCCCATATAGTCGCCCTGCACGCGCTCGATCCCCGAGCGCTCCGCCTGCAAGCCGCGGAAGATGTTGCCGCCTCCGATGACAACCGCCACCTCCACCTTCATCTCGGTCAACTCCTTGATCTGCCGGGCATATACCTGCAGCATCTCGGGATCAATCCCGTATGTGGAACTGCCCATCAGGGCTTCCCCGCTGAGCTTGAGCAAAATGCGATGGTACCGGATCTTCATGAAGGTAAATGTAAGCAAGGACCTGCATCCGGCAAACGGTCCGTACAGGATTTTTTCCCGGACACCGCACCCGGCCGGAGAAGATCCCGGGTCAAAAAAAAGAGCGAACAACCTGGGTTATTCGCTCTTCACCGGATCAGCCGAGTTTGACATGCCGGAACGCCGTGACGGTGAGTCCCTGGCTGACCGATTGGAGGTAGGCCCCCACGGTCATTTTGTTGTCTTTGACGTAATCCTGATTGAGCAGGGTGCTCTCTTTGTAGAACTTGTTGAGCTTGCCGAGAGCGATCTTTTCGAGCATCTCCTCGGGCTTGCCTTCCTGGCGGGCCACTTCCTTGCCGATCTCTATCTCCTTCTCGACAATCGAAGCATCGACCCCGTCCTTGTCCACGGCGATGGGGTGCATGGCTGCTACCTGCATGGCCACGTCGCGACCGGCCTCATAAGCGGCCTCTCCGGGCTGGTTCAACCCAACCAGAACTCCGGCCTTGTTGCCCATGTGGATATAAGGGCTGACCGTTTCGGCCTCCAGGCGCTCATAAGCGGCCAGTTCGATCTTTTCACCGATCACACCGACCTGCTCGCTCACCTTTTCGCCGATGGTGATCGACGCGAAAGGCAGGGCCAACAAGGCTTCCAGATCCGCCGGGAAGTTCTGGAGAGCGATATCGGCAATCTTGCGGGTCAGTTGGACAAAATCCTCATTCTTGGCCACAAAGTCCGTCTCGCAACTCAGCTTCACGATCACACCGCGCTTGCGGTCGGAGGTGGTGATGGCAATGACCACACCTTCATTGGCCTCGCGGTCGGCCCGCTTGAGCGAAAGTTTCTGGCCCTTCTTGCGAAGGATCTCGATGGCTCCCTGGATATCACCGTTGGCTTCTTCCAGGGCCTTTTTGCAATCCATCATCCCCGCGCCGGTCGTGTCGCGGAGGTTTTTTACATCTGCTGCTGAAATCATGGGTTATTTCCTTTTCGGGGGGTTCAGGCTTCGGATTCCTCCTCCACCAGGTTCTCCTTGTTGGCCTGCCGCTCGGCAAGACCTTCTTTGATGGCGCTGGTCAGGATCCGGGTGATCACCTGGATCGAACGCGATGAATCGTCATTGGCAGGGATCGGGAAATCGACCAGGTTGGGATCGCTGTTGGTATCCACCATGGCAATCGTCTTGATCCCGAGCCGGTTGGCCTCGGCCACGGCAATGTGCTCGTGGTGGATGTCCACCACAAACAAGGCGTGCGGCAAACGATTGAGCTCGGAGATACCGCCCAATACCTTGTTCATCTTCTCATGCTCCCTCGAAAGCGTCAGACGCTCCTTCTTGGTGATGGAAGTCAGACTGCCGTCACCGAGCATGCGCTCGATGTTCTGCATCTTCTTGACCGATTTGCGAATGGTCGAAAAGTTGGTCATCATGCCACCGAGCCAACGGTCGGTCACAAAGGGCATGTTGACGGATTCGGCCGCCTGCTGGATGATATCCCTCGCCTGCTTCTTGGTGGCGACA
>JAGFIW010000157.1 GCA_024103195.1 Saprospiraceae bacterium
GTTGCGAACGGCTTTTTCGAGGGCATCCACTTCGGCATGGGCTTGCATGACGTCGAAATACCAGGGAACGGTAAGGTGACAATCGATGTGGAGCACGGCGCCGTACTGGATGATGCGGAGGTTGTGGATATCCACCCAATGCACCCTCCGGATCTCCTGGAGAAACGCGATCAGTTCCTGCAGCAATTTGGTGTCGGCTTCATCCATGATTCCGGCGATGGAGCGGCGCAGGATCCGGTAACCGGTGGCGCCGATGATCATCCCGAAAACCATGGCGACCAGGGCGTCCACCCAGGGGAAGCCTGTAAGAAGGACGAGAAGCAACCCGACCACCAGTCCAGCCGTTGACCAGGCGTCGGAGAGGAGGTGGCGGCCCGAGGATTCGAGGGCGAGTGAACGGTTGCGCTTGCCGGTGCGGACGGCGATCCAACCGAGAAAAGCATTGAGCGCCCCTGCAGCACCGACCAAAAGGATACCTGTGTCGAGGCGTTGGATGTCCTGGGGCTGGAGGAGGCGATCCACGGATTGCCAGATGATGAGAATACCGGCGCCGGCGATCAGGGTGCCTTCGATGGCTGCGGAAATGAATTCGACCTTGCCATGTCCGTAGGGGTGGTTGGCATCACGGGGCCGGGCAGCCAGATGCAGGCTGTACAAACCGAGCAGGGCACTCAGGACATTGACCGTCCCTTCGAGTGCATCCGTGAGGATGGCCACCGAATTGGTGAGATACCAGGCAATGACCTTGATGAGGAACAACAGGATACCGGCCGTGAGGACCCAAACCTGAACACGGATATTTTGCCGGGTGATTTGCATCCTGCAAAGTAGGGAAATCCACCCGGTAAGGCTACCCGGGCGATCATGCAAAAACGGCCACCTGCTCGTTTGCAGATGGCCGGGCACAGGAAAGAGAGCTAAAAACCAAACAGCATGATTCTTCTGTAAAGACGGCATGCCCTCCGACCCATCCGATCCGTGGCCGGACATGATTCACCATCACCCGGTCAGTGGATGAGCGCCGGATTTTCGACAGGGGGTCAACGGACCATCAACGGGCTTCGGCCCATTGGGCGTGGTTGTCTGTCGTCCCTGTGGAGCGGACGGGTTGCTCATAGCGAAGTGCCCGTTCCTGTCGCTCGGGCTGGAACTGGCTGAACCAACTGCCGATAAAAACGATAAGCAAGCCGGCCAGGAGGAGTCCGATCACGGTGCGGTCATTCATGCGGAAGGACATGGAGGAGGTCATATACCGGGGCGTTTTTGTTTTGTCTGGCACAAACATACAACAATTTGTTTTATCACAAACATTTTGTGTCAAAATATTTTCCGACGGCCTGTACAACGACCGGGTAAGGCGCCGGTAGCGGCCGAATGGCTATCTTGGCA
This sequence comes from Saprospiraceae bacterium, assembly GCA_024103195.1. GTDB lineage: Bacteria > Bacteroidota > Bacteroidia > Chitinophagales > Saprospiraceae > JAGNXB01. Next base: position 1,390 of record JAGFIW010000157.1, read on the forward strand.
CGTTCAAAATCTGAATGATGGGATTACTCAAGGACAAAGTCGCCCTGGTCACCGGTGGTTCGAGGGGGATTGGTTCGGCTATTGTGCGCCGCTTTGCGGCGGAGGGCGCTTCTGTGGCGTTCACCTATTTGTCCAGCCCCGACAAAGCGACGGCGTTGTGTGACGAGTTGGCGGCCGGGGGAGGTCGTGTGAAGGCCTACCGTTCCGATGCGGCCCTGTTCGACGAATCCGAAGCGCTGGTGGAGGCGGTGACGGCCGACTTCGGGCGGATTGACATTCTGGTCAACAACGCGGGGATCACGCGCGACAATCTGATGCTCCGCATGACCGAGGAGCAATGGGACGAGGTGATCCGCGTGGACCTCAAGTCGGTCTTCAATCTGACGCGGCACGCTTTGAAGTCCATGCTGCGGAATCGGGGCGGATCGATCATCAACATCGGCTCTGTGGTGGGTGTATTCGGCAATGCGGGTCAGGCCAATTATTCGGCTGCCAAGGCGGGTATCCTGGGATTTACCAAGTCGGTCGCCAAAGAGGTGGGCTCCCGCCAGATCCGTTGCAATGCCATTGCCCCGGGCTTTATCGAGACGGACATGACCCACGGGCTGGACGACAAAAACAAAGAGGCTTTTCTGGCCGGCATCCCGTTGCGGCGGCTGGGCCAGGCTGATGAGGTCGCCCAGGCTTGTGTGTTCCTTGCCTCCGATCTTTCCCTTTACATTACCGGGCAAACCCTGAGTGTATGCGGCGGGTTGAACACCTGACCGGTCGGGTTTTTCCGGTTGTCCTGCTGGTAGCCGCCAGTCTGTGGCTGGGAGGATGTGCGTTGCGCACCTTCCCCTTTGACCCGGAACGCCATGGCCGGTCACTGAGTGAGCGCGAAGCCGCCGAACCCGGTGTCCGCTCGCGCCTGTGCCGGGACTTCCCTCCCTATATACCCGATGAAAGTGCCAACGGTCAAGGGGTCATTCACCGCACTTTGCGGGTCAATTACCATTACGTCAATGCGCGGGACAGCAGTCACAATTTCAACGCCGAGGTAGGCACCCCGTTTGCCTATGAACTGACCCGCGAGATCAACAAGAAACTCGCCCAAAACATCCCGATGTCCCTGCCGGCAGCGAAAGGTGTCCCGGTGCTGCCGACGCGGATGTCGCTCGTCATCACCCCGATAGCCGGGTCCTCATGGGATGACGGTGTGTATTACCACTACGACGACGAATTGTATGCCTATGTCCACAAGGGGGCCAATCGCAACAACAGTGACCGCCGGGTCATCGAGCGCTATGCCATCAGGCCCGATTCGGTGATCAATATCTTCATCCTGCCTCATCACCCCGACAGCGTGGGCCGGCCGGGGTATCCTTCCGGGGGTGTCGGCATTGCCCTGGGGACCTCCATCAAGATCAGCGGCGTGTGGGAACACAAACTCCCTCCATCGGAATACGCCGGCATGACCCTGCACGAGATCGGGCATATCCTGGGTCTTGCCCACACCTGGCAGTTCAACGACGGCTGTGAAGACACGCCCCACCATCCCAATTGCTTCAATGTAGGGGAGGTGCGATGCGGGGACACCCTCCTGTCCAACAACGTCATGGATTACAACACCTGGCAGCAGGCATGGACGCCGTGTCAGCTCGGCAAAGCCCACCGTAACCTCGCCCGGGTCGATGGTGCGGCCCGCCGCTATGTGGTGAGAGACTGGTGTACGCGGCGCCCGGAGGGCGATATCCGTGTGACCGGGCAGGAAATCTGGGACGGGGAGCGGGATTTGCAGGGGCATCTCGACATTTTGCCGGGTGCCACGCTAACCATCCGATGCCGCGTATCGATGCCGGAGGGCGCTGCATTGACGGTACATCCCGGCGGCACACTGATCCTGGACGGAGCCCGACTTCACAATGACTGCGGTTTGCCCTGGGCCGGCATCAGGCTCATGCAGCAGGGCCGCCGCAAAGGGAAGGTGTATCTCGGCAAAGACTGGCGCCTGGAATGACACTCGCATGAACCGCGCATTGCATTTGTCCTGGTGGGTCGTCTGGGGGGCCTTCACCGCGATCACGCTGTGGCTATATGCCCCGGCGGCGGATGCCGGATTCACATCGGATTTTACGGCACACGTCGAGATGTTCACGACCCATGCCGACCTGGGATGGTGGAACTCCTACGGATGGCGGGGCAATCAGCCGGTGCTCTTCGGGGCCATGTCCGCCTGGTACCATTGGTTTGGCCTGCAACCCCTGCCGTGGTTTGTGCTGTTCGGGGTGTTGCATGCCTTGAACGGTACCCTCCTTTACCTTTTGCTCAAGCGACTGACCCTTGCCTCCGGCAGCCAAAACGCCGGTGTGGCCCTGGCTGGAGGTCTTTTGTTTCTGGTCCACCCCTATCACGGGGATGTCGTCATCTGGAAGGTGTGCCTGCATTACCTGTTCAGCACCGCCAGCTTACTAGGCATGCTGCTCCTGTTGTTTCGTCCCAGGCCGGTAAGTACCGTTGCGGAACGGGTATTCTTTCACGGCCTGTTTGCCGTGGCCTTGTTTTCGCTGGAGCTGGCCCTGATCTTTCCCCTCATCCTGGGCATCACCATTTGGTGGCAAGCCCGGGAGCAGGGGCAAGGCCGGCGTCAGATGGCCGGCCGTATGGCGGTCGTGGTCCTGCCACAGCTGGCGTTGATCGGCGTTTGGCTTATGATGAACAGGATACGGTTGTCGTCCTGGGTCGGGCATTACGGCACTGATGTACATATGCGGGTGGCGCCGGACGAAATCCTCAGCCATGCCATCAATTATTTTCTGAAATACCTGGTGTTCACGCGCGACTGGCCGGATGCGATGAAAGGGTTCTTGGGCGAATGGCATTTCAGGGATCCGGTATCGCTCTATGCCGCATCGCTGGCCGGCCTTTTGGGATTGGTCTTCCTGATCCGCATCAGTCTGGGTAAGGGGCTGCGGATGCGACAAGGAATGTGGGCGGTGGTGATGTTTTTCCTGGCGTTGGGGCCGGTCATCACGCTTTATTTCGCCTGGCTGGGGCATCATGAAAACGACCGGTACGGATACCTGGCCTCTGCTTTTCTGACCGGTGCGCTGGTCTTGCTGGCGTCCCTGTTGCCCAGGCCTGTCCATTGGGGTGTTTTGGCATTATGGGGGATGGTGGCGACGGGTTTGGCGGTGGAGAATATTGACCGCTGGCGGCAGGGTTGGCGGGTTTACGACCGGCTGGTGGATACCTTCCCTCATGATTTGGAGGGGGACCTTTATGTCCTGGGGATGCCTGACAGTTATGACGGGTTCATGCTTTTCCGGGGATTCACGCCCGGGGAGGGATTGCGGGATGCCCTGCGTTGGGTGGGAGGTCGGGAGGTAAAGGGCCGGTTGCATGAGGTCGGGGCGTTCGTGATGCGAAAGCCGGACGACGGGGTGCAGGTGACGATGGTGGCACCAGGGCAGTGGCAAGTGGCTTTTCAGCAGTGGGGCAACTGGTGGGTCCGTGCGGGTTTGGGGGCCCGTGATTTCCGGACGACCGACTATACGGTGACGTACGGGGAAGGGAGTTATACGGTCCGGTTTGAACGGATTCCGGCCGGAAGTCATTTCATCTACAGCCAGGGAGGAAAATGGATGGTGCTGTCTCCCTGATTTTCAAGCATTATACCCAAAATATCCGTAATTTTGCGCCTCCAAATCTAAACCCTTCTTTATGAGGACCAAGCTCTCCCAGTTCAGTTACGACCTTCCGGAAGAATTAATTGCCCAGTTTCCCGCCCGGGAAAGGGATGAATCCCGGCTGATGGTGGTGCACCGGGATACGGGCAAGATCGAGCACAAGATCTTCAAGGAGATCCTGGGATATTTTGACGAGGGGGACGTCATGATTTACAACAACACGAAGGTATTTCCGGCGCGTTTGTACGGGTGCAAGGAAAAGACAGGTGCCAACATCGAGGTATTTCTGTTGCGGGAGTTGAACGCCCAGGCCCGTCTTTGGGATGTCCTCGTGGATCCGGCGCGCAAGATCCGGGTTGGCAACAAGTTGTATTTCAACGACGAGGAGGGCAACGAGGTATTGTCGGCCGAGGTGGTGGACAACACGACGAGTCGCGGCCGGACCATCCGGTTCACCTTTGACGGGACGAACGAGGAATTTCAGTCCAATCTTTACAAGCTGGGCAACACCCCTTTGCCGCGGTACATCAACCGGCCGGCCGATCCCACGGACCGCGAGCGATACCAGACGGTTTTTGCCCGGGAGATCGGGGCGGTGGCCGCTCCAACGGCAGGTCTGCACTTCAGCAATGAACTTCTGAAGCGATTCGATCTCAAGGGTGTAGACCTGGCCGAGCTCACCTTGCATGTTGGATTGGGTACCTTCCGGAATATCGAAGTGGAGGATCTGTCCAAGCACAAGATGGATGCCGAGTATTTCCGCATAGACCGGGACGCGGTCTCCAAAGTCAATGCTTCCAAGGCCCGCAACGGCAAGGTCTGTGCCGTCGGGACGACCACCATGCGCGCCATCGAGTCGAGTGTATCGGCGGAGGGCAATCTCAAAACGGTGGAAGGCTGGACCAACAAATTCATTTTTCCGCCTTATGATTTCCAGATCGCCAATGCCATGGTCACCAATTTTCACATCCCCAAATCGAGTGTACTGATCATGGTCTGTGCGTTCGGCGGGTATGAGTTGATCATGGAGGCCTATCAGGAGGCCATCAAGGAGAAATACCGGTTCTACTCCTACGGCGACGCCATGCTCATTCTTTGATCGCGGATGCTTGTATAGCGGGCGGTTCCGGCGGCCGGGAACTTTTCAGGATGGCTGTCGGTTTTGCCGTTCGGTATGCGGAATTGCCGTATGCCAATAAACATTACTTTTGCGCGATTTATCGATTGCCGAAGTTTCCATTGATCACATCCTTAAACGAAAAAGCCCATGTACTGGACCCTAGAATTGGCAAGTCATCTGGAGGATGCCCCCTGGCCGGCAACCCGTGACGAGTTGATCGACTTTGCCATCCGCTCCGGAGCGCCGCTCGAGGTGATTGAAAACCTGCAGCAAATGGAGGATGAGGGAGAGCTTTTCGAAAGCATAGAAGATATCTGGCCGGATTACCCCCGCAAAGACGACTTCCTGTTCAACGAAGACGAATATTGATGCCGCCCCTTTGAAAAAGGCCCATGGCCCTCCGGAATTCCGGGGGGCCATTTTCTTTTGCGGATTCGGGAAGAATGGTCTGATTATTGCCAAATGTGACAGGCAAACGACCCGGATCGCCTGTGAAAATACTCATCGAGCTCGCCCGCATCGCCAATCTCAAGAGGGTGTCGAAAATCGACATCTTCGACGCGCATTCCGTACGGAGCAAGAGCAGCAAATTCAATGCTTTTTACGAGGCTATGGCCAACGGCCGGTTTCGCACCGATCGGGAGGCTGCCAAGGCTTTGTACAACACCACGCCTTCGGACGACCGCTACCGGCAGCTCAAATCCCGGTTCAGGCGGCGACTGCTCAACACGCTTTTCTTCCTGAATGCCAACAGTCCGCTCAAGCCCCGGTACGAACAGGCCCTCGTGGAGGTGCAGCGCGACTGGGCGCTGGTCAACATCCTCAAGCTTTATGATTCGGAGCAGACGGCACCTTACCTGGCCCGGCAAATCCTGACCCAGGCGCAGCGGCACCACTTCACTTCCATCATGGTGGATTGCCTCCGTTTTCTCCTGGAAGTGGCCTATCAGGAGGGAGATGTCCGGGAACACGACCGGCTGAAGGAGCTCCTCCTCACGCTGGAACCGGTCGAAAAAGCCGAGTCCGAGGCCACGCTGATCCTGCAGGAAATCGGTTTCAGGAGGAGCGATCCCGTCAATCCGCCCACGGCTGAAGAGTGGAACCAATGGAGAGAGGGCCTGATCCTGCTCTCCGAAAAGCATCCTTCTCCCCTGACGCGTTACCTGTCCTATCTGGCCGGCGCCATGCAGTATCTCGAAGAAGAGCAGGACGATCTGACCATCCTGATCTGCCAGGAAGCCGACCAGATGATGCTCAACCAGCCTGAACATTTCTCCACCGAACACAGTTTCCGCATCCGCTATTTGCTGATGCAGGCCTATTACCGGACCGAGCGTTTTACCGGGGCCATGGACAATGCCGAATCCGTGGCGCGCGAGTTGGAGCCCGGCTCCCTCTTCTGGTACCAGTTTTTCGACATCTACTACCTCATTGCGCTGCGTTCGGAAAACTACACCACGGCCATGGCCATCCTGCAGCGGGTGCTGACCCATGACACGCTGGTCCGGCAGGATGCCGAAACCCGCAAGCGCTGGCAATTGTATCAGGTCGCCCTTTATTATGTGGTCAAGACCCGCCCTGACCTGCAGAGGTTCCGTCAATCGCGTCTGTTTGCCGGGTTCCGGGAGGAGGTATTTCTGGAAGATGCCGCGCTTTTCCCGAGGAGTGAGCGGGTCCTCACGGTATGGACGCTCATCCTGCAAATGCTCGTTCACTGGGAAAGGGGAGAGGAAGAGAAAGTGGCGGTCATCATTGACCGGCTCAAGCACTATGCGCGCAAGCAACTCCAGCCTGCCAGGCAGGAGCGGTTTATCGAATTCATCCGCTGCCTGTCCACCATCACCAAGGCCAATTTCGATCCCGACAAAATCCGGTTGGACAACAAGTACTACATGCGGCTTCTCAATCTGCCCCACCGCTATCACGGGCAGCTCGACCAATGGGAAATTTTCCCATTTCCTACCTTGTGGGCATGGATCCACAAACGGATCGGCGTTCCCTCCTGAGCCTTCCGCCCCGCAAAGGGATCACCATCGCCCTTGACGGTCATGCCGGCTGTGGCAAGAGCACCCTCGCGGCCGATCTCAGTCGCCATCTGGGGTTCGGGCTGGTGGATACCGGCGCCATGTACCGCGCCGTGACATGGTGTGTCGGGCAATTCGGGGTGGACCCCGGCGCTGTAGCGGACTGGACCTCCCTGCTGGACAGCTGGAATCTCCGCTTCACGGTATCCGGGGGGATCTTCGGGGTCACAGTCAGCGGACAGGCGCCAGGTGCTGCTCTGAGGGGGCCCGAGGTATCAGCAGGGGTCAGCGCCATATCGGCAATCCCTTCCGTGAGGGCCTGGCTGGTCAGGCGGCAGCAGGCGCTGGCCCGCCAGGGATCGGTCGTGCTGGAGGGACGGGATATCGCAACGGTCGTGGCCCCCGATGCCGAGGTCCGGTTTTATGTGACCGCCGACCTCGAGGTCCGGGTCCAACGCCGTTATCTCGAAATGCGGGCCTCCGGGCTGGAGATTTCCCCGGAGCAGGTGGCCGAAAACCTGAAAGCCCGGGACGACCTTGACACCCGACGGGCGGACAGTCCGTTACAGCCCGCACCGGGCATTGTCTGGCTGGATACCAGCCGCATGACGCGGGAGAGCCAACTACAGATTGCCCTGGGAGAGGTCCGGCGCGTACAACAATCCCGGCCGGACGGGGTTAACTACCTTGGACCCCGCGACCATGGCAGCTTCCGAGATACCCCTGGCTGATCTCGCTCCCGGCACGCCGGCCCGGATTGTCCGGCTGGCGGAACATCCCGCTACGGCCCGGCTCCTCGCCATGGGGCTCCGACCCGGCATTGAGGTCATGCTTGTCCGGACGGCC
>JAGFIW010000129.1 GCA_024103195.1 Saprospiraceae bacterium
CACAACGACTCATTCGGGGGGGTGGGGGGGGGGGCTGGATTACAACCACCTATCAGGATCGCCATTCCGGTCAACTTCCACATCATCATTCTTTTCATAATGAAAATTTTTAATATGTATGGCAATATCGCTTCCTGGATGATTCCAACGGGTCCCTTTTGACAGCATAAATATAAGGAAAAACAATGCATAATTCTCCTGCCACGAGCCATCAGGGATGGCATGCACCTGATGTAGTGGGCCCTATACCCCCGGATATCGTGTTTCCCATCAGGGTTTAGCACCTTTCAGGGTCCACGCTGTGCCTTCAAAAAATCAAATTTTCCACTCCACCGGAATGACGGAAAACGTGTCCGGCTGCCCGTTTCTCAATACGGTCACCGATACCGGACGACCGATGCTTTTGGTATCCAGCAGACGGTGCAGATCTTCCACATGGCCCACGGGCACGGCATCCCATTTGACCATCACATCTCCTGTGCGGATCCCCGATCGCTCTGCCGGGCTGTCCGGTTCGGTGCCCACGACATACAGCGCTTTCTTTCCGGGCAGCGACCAGGCATCCACGAGGGCTTCCGGCAGCTGGACCGACTGACCGGCGATGCCGATAAAACCGCGTCGCACTCTGCCTTCCGTCAGGAGCTGGTCAACCACCCAGCGCGCCAGATTGCCGGAGACGGCAAAACAAATACCCTGGGCGCCTTTGATGACGGCCGTGTTGACACCGATCACATAACCGCGACTGTCGAGCAGGGGCCCACCCGAATTGCCGGGATTGAGGGCAGCATCCGTCTGGATGACATCATCGATCAGACGTCCCGTGTCGGAGCGGAGTGTCCGACCCAGGGCACTGATCACACCGGCGGTCACCGAGTACTGAAATCCCAGCGGATTACCCAGAGCGATGGCAATTTGTCCGGCCTGCAACCGCGAGGAATCGCCAAATACGAGCGTGTCCGGGGCCGCTTCATCCGTCTTGAGCAAAGCGATATCGGTCACCGGGTCATCTCCTGCTTTTTCGGCGCGATGGACACTCCCGTCGGCCCGGGTAACCGTCCAGGACACCCCTTGCCGCAATACATGGCTGTTGGTCACGATATACCCGTTTTCATGGACGAAAAAACCGGAACCGATACCGGACACCGCCTTCCCCGTTTGTGCGTGCGGGCGAATCTGCACCACTGCACCTGCCGCACGACGGCTCACGCCGGAGACCGTGTCGGAATAAGCATCCAGGAGCTCAGGATCTTGCCGGTCGGGATCTGGTAATTGGATCATGGCACTTTTGGATCCCACAGCACGAATACCGGGCCACCTGTTATACGGGCGTCAATTTGGCAGGAGAGGCGGGCAATAGGGCCCAGGCCACCGTCAGGATGGCTTCCACTTTCAACAAAGCGGGGTCAATGACCAGCGAAGGGGCGGAGGCAGCGGCCATCATCCGGACCTCCGGTCCGGGCACCGGAATATTGCGGGCGACATGCTCCATCATAAGGACTTCCCCAAGTTCCCTGCCCGAGGCTTGCGCCAGGACAGTGGCCCGGCCCAGCGCCTGCCGGAAGGCCAACGCCAATGCCTCCTTCACCATGGGCTCCTCTTCGGTGACTTCGAAATGGACACTGAATTCCGCCCGGCTCTCGGACCGGCTCAACAGACCCAACATGAGGCTCAGCCGTTCTTTGTCCCATGAAAAACGGATTTCGATGTCCTGTCTGGCCTCGAATCCCCGAAAGACCTGGCGACCATCGACATAATCATATCTGGGTTCCACCTGGAATTGGGTGGTCATCAGGTCATCGGGCCGCAATCCTGCCTCCATGACGGCGGCGCGCAAATGATGCACCCTTGTCGCCAATCCGTCCAGACAGCCATTGTATTCCTTGCGGTCTTCCCGGATCCCGAAACTGATCAGGACCCGGTCCGGGCGGGCCTGGACCGCGGCATTGGCCTGGATGCGGATGAGGGATGGTTCCATAACCTGTTCAAAAATCAAAATCCACCAGTTCGATCTCGAAAATCATGACGGCATTGGGCGGGATAGACGGATGCGGCGGATGGGGCCCGTACGCCAGCCTGGAAGGGAGCAGCAGGAGACCTCGCCCTCCTTTACGGAAATACCGGATGCCTTCCCGCCAACCGGCAATGACCTGATCGAGGTAGCACACGGCAGGCTGGCCGGCCGCCGACGCATCGAAAACCGATCCGTCCGGATAAGTGCCTTTGTAATGGACCGCCACCCGGCTTCCGGGACCGGGAAATGAGGTGCCTTCTCCCGGTTCATGCACGATGTAATGAAGCCCCGAGCCCGTTCGAATGGCCTGCAGGCCCCTCGCATCGAGCCAGGCTTCGATCTGCAGGATGTCGGCCTCCAGTTGCCGGGATTCCGTGTCGTCCTTCCGGCAAGCCAGAAGGAGCCCCAATCCGGGCAACAGGACCAGGAACAACCATCGCATCACGTTTTTGTCCATGAAGACGAAGATAGAAAACCTGGTCCAACCTGCCGGAAGGGTTTATCCGGAGACCGGTGCAAACCGGGATTGAAAGAAACGCAGGTATTTGGGCTCGAAGGTCATGTGGAGGCCCTTGACCTTATGGCGTTCGTCAAATACGGTCACGACCGACTCGACGGTGACATCCAGATGCGCCTGGGTGTACACCCGACGGGGGATGGTGAGGCGCACCAGCTCCAGCCGGGGATACCGGTGTTGTCCGGTTTTTTCGTCCCGTCCGGCGCTGACGATCCCGCGTTCCATGGAGCGAATGCCCGAATCAAGGTAAATCTCTGCGGCGAGGGTCTGGGCCGGGAAGAGGTCCTGTTCCAGATGGGGATAAAAGCCGCGGGCGTCGAGAAATATCGCGTGGCCTCCGATGGGCCGGACGATGGGGATATCGTATTCCAGGAGGCGGTTGCCCAGATATTCCACCTGGCCGACCCGGGCTGCGATGTGGTCGTCCTGTACGGCCTCGACCAGGCCGCGCGCCATGGCCTCCATATCCCGGCCGGCCAGGCCTCCATAGGTGTGCATGCCCTCGTAAACCACTACGAGGGAACGGGCTTCCTCGAAAACGGCCGGATCATTCAGCGCCAGAAAACCGCCGATATTGACGAGCAAATCCTTCTTGCCCGACATCGTACAACCATCGGTGAGGGAACACAGCTCCCGGAGGATATCCGCGACGGAACGGTGGGCAAATCCTTCTTCCCGGCATTTGATCAACCAGGCATTTTCGATGGCGCGGGTAGCATCGAGATATATTTTCAGCCCGTGCCTGTCGCACAGCGACCTGACCTCCCGCATGTTTTCCATCGAAACGGGCTGTCCTCCTGCCATGTTGACGGTCGCTGCCACGCTGACGTAGGGTATTTTGTCCGGTCCGACGCGCCGGATGAGATCCTCGAGTTTCCCCAGGTCCACATTCCCTTTGAAGGGGTGGAGGGAAGCGGGATCATGCGCCTCATCGATGATCACATCGACAAAGGTGCCACCGGCCAATTCCTGGTGCAGGCGAGTGGTCGTGAAGTACATGTTGCCCGGGACGAACATGCCCGGCCGGATGAGGATGCGGGAGAGGAGATGTTCCGCCCCCCTTCCCTGGTGGGTGGGTATGAGGTATTTGTACCCGTAGTATTGCCGGACATTTTCTTCCAGGTGGTAAAAATTGCGGGATCCGGAATAGGCCTCGTCGCCCAGCATCATGCCGGCCCACTGGTTGTCGCTCATGGCGCTGGTGCCGCTGTCGGTCAGGAGGTCGATATAGACATCATCAGAATGGAGCAAGAAGGTGTTGTAGCCGGCATCGGCCATGGCTTTCGCCCTGTGGCTGCGCGTGGTGCGCAGAAGGGGTTCCACCATTTTGATTTTATAGGGTTCGGCCCAGCTTCGGCGCGTAATTCGGGACATGAACGGAAATTTTCACAAAGGTGACAGGGCCGATCCGCCGGAGGGATGACCTGCATCATCCGGCGGTCTGAGGCGTGTCAGCGTTCAATTAATGAAAATTTAATGCATGCATAAGCTCCGGGTAATAAACGGAAAGGAAATTTGACGCTTGAACATGTCCCTCAAACACCACCCATGTACCGCAGGAAACTATGTGTCGCTGCCATATCGGATGTCCATTTGGGCACCTATGGCTGTCATGCCCGCGAACTCCACAAGTATCTCAAATCGATCGATCCGGAAATGCTCATCCTCAACGGGGATATCATCGACATGTGGGAATTCCGCAAGCGTTATTTCCCCACGGATCACATCAAGGTGATCCAGCAAATTTTCAGGATGGCGGCCCGGGGCACGAAAGTGTATTACATCACCGGCAATCACGACGATGTCCTGAGGCGTTTTTCCCACCTCAAGCTGGGTCCCATCCAGCTCAAGGACAAAATGGTGCTCCAGATCAACGGGCAGAAGACCTGGATCTTCCATGGTGACGTCTTCGATATGTCCATCCATGTGACGCCTCTTCTGGCCCGGGTCGGCAGCCGGGGATACGACTGGCTGATCCGGATCAACAGGCTGACCAACCAAATTCTGGAGCGGCTCAACCGGCCCAAGGTGTCTCTCGCCGGCAAGATCAAACACAGCGTGAAGCGGGCCGTCAAATTCGTCCAGGATTTCGAACAGATGGCCATTGACGCGGCCATCGAAAAAGGGTATGATTTTGTCTTGTGCGGCCATATCCACCGGCCTGCCATACGAACCGTTTCCAATGCCAGGGGGACGGTCACCTATCTCAATGCGGGGGACTGGGTGGAAAACCTGAGCGCCCTGGAACACAACGGACAGAAATGGGAACTCCGGCACTTCGATCCCACGGACTTCACCTATCGCAAAGGTCGCCTCGGTGTGGAGGATGCCACCGATGACGAGGAACTGCCCATCGGGTCCGACGTGGAGGCGATCGAGGAGTTGGCCATGGTGCACGCCTTGATGACGTTCCCGCAAAGGGACACAGAAAAATCTCCTTCCTCCAACGGTACCCTGCGCCGTGGCTAATCTCCTGCTCGATCGACAGCGCCAGCAGGCGAGGCTCAATGACCATGTCATTGACCTGACCCCATTGGAATTCGAGGTATTGTGGGTGTTGACGGGTTTTTCGGGTGTGCCGGTTTCCGGCCGGGCACTTTGTGCCCGTCTGATGGACGGCGATCTGGACATTGATCCGGCGTGTTTGCAGGAAGCGCTGGGCAGGCTTGACGACAAGTTGCCCGGCCCGCCCTGGCTTCGCACGGACAACGGCTTCGTTCAATTTCTCTGAACGACCTGTATCACGATGCGGCCCGGAGAGGTCGCAGAGCGCCAGGAATGCCTTCGACTTCTCCGAAGTCGTTATTTTCTCATCCACTTCAGGGCCACATACCTTTGACTTCTCCGAAGTCCAATTAGTCATCACACTGCTCATCCTGCCACGGGCCACCACCCCGGCACGCTCGGTGAATTCGGAGAAGTCCCACGTCTGTTGCTCCTTGATGGGATAATGCTTCCGACCTCGGAGAGGTCGCAGAGCGACAGGAATGCCTTCGACTTCTCCGAAGTCGTCATTTTCTCTTCCACTTCAAGCCACATACCTTGGACTTCTCCGAAGTCCAATTTTCATCATCCTGCTCAGCCTGCCACGTGTCACCACCCCATCCCGCTTGGGGACTTCGGAGAAGTCCCACGTCTGTTGCTCCTTGATGGGATAATGCTTCCGACCTCGGAGAGGTCGCAGAGAGGCCCATGTTCAAGCATCTCAGGATGGAATATCACCTCAGCATCCACCTGTCGGATCATTCCACCACCAGCTTTTTCATGCCCAGTCGCTTACCGGTAGGGTCCATGATCTCCACAAGGTACATACCAGCACCCACACTCTCAAGCGGAAGGGTATGCAGGAAAGCATACGGCGGTATTACGCCATTATAAACCTCCACTCCGGAAGAATGGACCATACGCACACCCAGGGCCTCAGCATGGCTCAGATATGCATCCAGCTCTAACTGCGCATGACCGCGAGCCGGATTGGGATACAAACGGAACACTTCCTCCAAACCTGGAGATGGCTCCACCACCGATGGTCCTCCCAAGGTGTCGCAGGGACTGCCTTCCAATGACCCAAGGCGGTAGTTGGGGATATGTGGTATAGCACTTGACGTCAAATGGGGAAACAACATACCGCTGGGATGTACCCAGCAGTCTTTGCCCTTTACATCCGGATACTCAATCACATGCCAGGCCATATTGCTGCTGCCTGTACTGATGTATATCCGCCCGTCAGGTCCCCGCTGCATGGCAAAAAAACCCGACCCGAAATCTGCAGGGAAGGAATCCACAATGGCTACGGTATCCGAAGTAAGGACAACATCCCACATGTCCACCTGCATGATCACCCGGCTGGAGTTGTAGTAACAATACCTGCTGTTGGGGCTGAATACAGTAAATGCTCCCGGAGAAAACACCTCCGGCAATATGATTCGGCGTTCGTTGCTCAACATGCCGGTACAACGGTCGAAGTCGAAAAAGGAAAGCCCGCAATAATTGTTGTACCTCACAAAATATCGTCCATCTGGTGAAACGGACTGAATGCCTCTGGCCGGACAATCATTGTACTCATACAAATGGCCGATATTTTGTGTTTGATATACCGGTTCCATATCTGGCTCCACAAGATATTTGTGATAGGTGGTATTCGATGTCTCCGGGTATATCAACCACCAATCCCTTCCATTGCCATGACGGCATGCAATCCCTGATTCACCATTAAACTGATCAATAATTTTATTTACCCATAATAGATTGACACTATTAACATAACTTTCATGAAATAGTAAACTAAAGTATAATGGGCTTCTTGTCACACCAAATTGATTACTTAACTTTAATCCTGCATGTATGGCAAGAATAGAATCATCCCTTACAGGAAGCAGGATCATACCATTGGTAAGCGGATAATATCCCGCTCCATCAGCACAAAAGTCATTGTAATACTTCCCGGGATTGAGGGTATCGCCCCCGGGAAGTACATTTCCGTACCGGTCGAAAAATCGGCACCCATTGGATACCAACAACAGATCACCATCCACGGAGCAAAAGGTGGATACCTGAGTACTTAAATCAGCATTTTGAAAGTCAATGGGCACTACGGATACTGGATTAGTATGAAAATCCATAAAGAAATTGCCGAATTTCCCTCCGAATTGTGCCCCATATCCATTCATCCAGATGTAGTCGTGCTTCTGCGCTCCACATGACCCCATGAATCCAATGAACAGGCATGCCGTTCCGGCCATCCGCTTAATCCCTGACCACAGTTCCTGTCGCATGTCGCCCGTCATGTGTTTTAAATTTCCAATGATAAATGCCTGCTGCCAAGACGCCCAATCCAACTAACCGTACTTGACACTGTGATTCAGGGATGTCAGCATGATAAACGGTTTGCCCCAGTAAATTGGAAAGTATAAATTGACCTGAAATACAATCCGTATCCAGGGTCAGAAACTCTACAAATGGATTGGGGTACAAGCTAGGAGATATTGTAGATCCATCATTCACTCCGTTGGATTGTACAAGTGATGACTGTTCAATACACAAAATAATATCATCATGAAAGTCAGGCTCAAATAACTCTACCAAAATCCTGGCCCACGGTGTAGCCGGTCCACCGTCTCCAATACACATTTCAGCTATTTCAACCAATGCCACCCTCTCAAGAGAATCCCATGCCTCACTACCTGATTCCAAAAAATCTAGATACAATTCCAATACTTGTTGCCATCGTTGCTCGGTCAATGATGAAGATGACATTCCATTCAGGATTGTAGATGCCATGGCCTTGCTACTGTCCATCCTGGCAAGCAATTCTTCCCATACAAGGGAATCCAATTCATTCATACCCACCCAAATATTAAGCAGACTATCCCTTTCTGTAATCCAACCAGGCTGAGGATCATCCGACATGAGTGAATCCAGGTCATAGAGCCTGTGGAGAATGCTAAAATACGCATTAATCTGATCCAACTCATTCTCAATGTCCATGGAATCAATTTGAGAATGACCGCCTGAAAGCAAATACTCGGACATAACAAGTGAAGCCAGATTATCCTGATCTGAATGAACAAACCAGTCATCAGCCCATGAACTGGCTGCCCGTATTCCCGGATTGTGATACAACTTCCAACACAAAGAATGCCTGAGGCTCCACAATGATTCCCCTGAGTAAGTAGTTGTATCACCTGAAATAATCAGACTGTCCAACGATGTGAGGACATTCATACTCCTCCAATCTTCGTCTGGAACAGGAACTTGGCAATCGTCACCTGCTGATCCTGCTTCATGAAACCACATCGTGGAAGGATCGATCAATGGATCCGGCCAATATGAGTTGCTGGTCGTGTGGACATCAAACTGGGAGGATTTTGTTACAAATTCATCATTTGAATAATGCCTCGCACCCGCTACGCCATAATCCTCATTGGCTAGCCACTGATTCATGGTATTGGGTTGATATCCTATTCGGGTAAACTGCCCACCCCCATAGAGCAAATCCAACCCTACGAGGTGATTACCAATCAGATTGGTACCCAAATACGAATTATCGCAGTTGGCGATGTACACAAAACCTTTGCCAAGACTATCCGTTGCATTGCAATAATACTCCGATCCCTGCCCAAACAATACTGCCACGCCAATCTGGCTTCCTATTTCTGAACCCCGAAGGGTGTTATATCTCAATAATCCGGAATGAAATGACTGTGCAAAAAATCCGCGGTCTTCAGAGCCTTCATCACCCAATAAAATGGTATTTCCGCTAATATCCATTCCATTGCTTCCACTCAAAAAAATACCCGAGGCCTTTACTTCTGTTGTTATGTCATTATCCCGGATGGTGAAATTCACATTTTTACCCTGTTTGAAAACGTTTGTTAATGATAACGCGTTGAGCGGTTAGATTCAATAAAAAAAGATCATGCATATTCTTGATATTCAGTATCTTGTAGATTATTCCACCAATCTTGAAGATACCTCTATGCATGATCTTGCCACAATTTACGGAA
>JAGFIW010000131.1 GCA_024103195.1 Saprospiraceae bacterium
GGCTACCCCACGTTTGTGTGGTCGGCGGGGACGCCAAATTCAGATCGATTGCGGCGGCTTCCATTCTGGCCAAAACGGTGAGGGATGAAAAGATGGTCACCTGGCATGCCCGATATCCCGAATATGGCTGGATGGACAACAAAGGATACCCGACGATGCATCACCGGCAGGCTTTGGCACAATACGGACCTACCCCCCTGCACAGGACATCATTCCGTTGGCGACCCGTTGCGATGACAACTTCCGAAGGGCCAAGCATGCATCACACCCCCATGTAACAGGACCATGCATTATCCGAGTCTCCCATTGAATCTTGTGTCGGCCTCCGTGCTCGATGAACTAGGGCAAGTCATCGGTCAGCTCGACGAAATGACCTACCGGAGTTCATTGGACATCCTGCAGGGAAGCAGCATTGGTCAGCATGTCCGACACATCCTGGAATTTTATCAGTGTTTGCTGGACCAGGCTGAAGGAGGATGTATCAGTTATGGGCGCAGGGTCAGGGATGCAGAGATCGAGTCAGACCCCCACAAGGCCATTCGGATGGCCCGACACCTGGCCGGACGTCTGGAAGAGGTGCCTGCCGATTTTTCGCTGACGCTTGCGTCGGACGAATGGGAAGAAGACAAAGGGCCACTCCTTTTTGCCTCATCCCTGTACCGGGAGTTGTACTATTGCCTGGAGCATGCCATCCATCACAAAGCCATATTGCGCATAGGTATAGCGCGGGTGCGACCGGATATTGAGCTGCCGGCCCATTTCGGTATTGCGCCATCCACATTGCGTTACAGAAATCAGTCATGTGTACGGTAACCTGGATCCCGGATGGAAAGGGAGGGGCCATTCTCACATCCAACAGGGATGAGGCGCCGCACCGTTCGGCGGTAAGGGTGGAAAAGCGGCCAATGGCGGGTGGGGAACGCCTGCTGTTTCCGGTGGATGAAGGCGCAGGGGGTACCTGGATTTGTGTTTCCGACCGGATGCGGGCCGTGTGTTTGTTGAACGGCGCCAAACGGCGCCACCGGCACCGGCCGCCATACCGGCGCAGCCGGGGGCTTGTGGTGTTGGATGCCTTTGAATTTCCGGATTTCGACGCCTTTGTCCGGCAGGTGGACCTGAAGGGCATAGAGCCATTTACCATGGTACTGGCGGAGGGAGGACGGGCTTCCGTATTGTGGTGGAACGGCAGGGCTAAGGACATCGAAGCCGTGCCCGGGCACAAGCCGGCCATTTGGGCCTCCTCCACGTTGTATCCCTATCCGGTCCGGCAACGAAGGCGGAGGTGGTTCCGGCAGTTTCTCACGGAGCATCCGGGGCCGGGAATGGAAGAAATCCTGGATTTTCACCTAACGGACAACGGGGACCGGGTGCATGGTCTCGTGATCAACCGGGAAGAAAGGGTCAAAACCGTCAGTGTCACTTCGGCCTGGCTGGGGGCCGGGACGGGCTTATGGCAACACCATGATTTGGTGCGTGATCAAATCCACCAGTATGATTTGGGTGCGTGATTTGTGGATCCGGTGGTCACGGTGGGAATTTTGGCCTGCCTGGCTGTTTCATTTGCCGGCCGCCGGGCTTTGGTGCTGGTATGCCATCCGGTCCGGCAA
>JAGFIW010000215.1 GCA_024103195.1 Saprospiraceae bacterium
CGACGGGTAAAACCTGCTAGGTCATGAAACCACACTCCCCCCTGTGGGTAAGGGTCCGTATACCCTCTACCCTCCTCTTTGCCCTTGGATGCCTGCTGGCAGCTCCCTCTCCCCGATTGTTTGCCCAATGTCCTCTTACCTGCCTGGGCCAGACCAACCTGTCATTGGGACCCGACGGCCAAGCCCTGTTCACGCCTCACAACGGCCTCGCCAACATTCAGGCCGCCTGTATCGACGACTATTCGGCCATGCTCCTGGATGAGTGGAATGTACCCGTCGCCAATCCGGTCGATTGCTCCTTCCTCGGTCGCAATCTGACTTTCAAGATCACCTATGTGCCTACCGGAAATCATTGCTGGGGACACGTTCTGATCGAAGACAAACTCCCTCCGACCCTGGTCTGCGAAGGCGCCGAAATCCTTTGCAATGAATCCTCCGATCCGCTGGAAGCAGGTATCCTGACGGTGACCGACAATTGTGACCCTGACCCCGAAATCCTGCTGGCCTTTGAAGAGATCCGCGATCTCTCCTGCCAGCACCCGGACACCCTTATCCGGGAAATTGAGCGACATTGGTTCGCGACAGATACCAGCGGGAACGAGAGCCCCCTTTGCACACAACTCATAACGATTCGACGGGCCACCCTGGATGATGTCCGCTTTCCTCTCGACCGTAAAGGCGCCGATGCCATTCCCTGCGATACGCCAGATCTTGATCCGGCACTGACCGGCGAACCTTTGGTCTTTGGCGGAGCCAATGATCCCCTTTGCAAAGTCCTGTTTACCTATGAGGATGATACCCTGGTGACCTGCCCTGGCGGATTCCTGGTCAACCGTACCTGGACAGCCCTTGATTGCTGCACCAGTGAAACTATAACGGCTCTTCAGACGCTGGAAGTGGCCGATGCCGTCCCCCCGGCCCTCTCCTGCCCGCCCGACCTGACCATCAGTACGCGGGAGGATACCTGTACGGCCGACTTCACCCTTCCATTGGCCGTCTATTCGGACAACTGTTCCCCTGGCGTTGACCTGTCCATATCGACATCCTGGGGAGGTATGGGACCGGGTCCCTACACCGGCATCCCTGAAGGCGGTTACAAAATCCACTACACCGCAACGGATTCCTGCGGCAACAGCATCACCTGCACCATGGATTTTGTCATCAAAGACCTGGTTCCGCCAGTGGCTTTGTGCCGGTTTCCCGTTCAGGCTTATCTGAATGAAGAGGGGCTGGACACCATCCGATATGAAGATGTCAACGCCGGCAGCTTTGACAATTGCACCATGACCATGGGGCAAGTGAAACTCATGGGAGAGCCGGACTCCCTGTTTCGCGACTCCCTTTTTGTCGATTGCAGTTTTATCGGCAAAGACACCATGATCATCCTCCGGGTGGAGGACTGCTGGCACAATTCGGCCATTTGCATGACGCCCCTGGTCGTCATCGATACCCTGCCGCCTTTCTTCCTTTGCCCCCCGGACACCGTTCTCTCCTGCACCGCCTTTGCCGACTATCCGGACATTGGAGGCGTGGCTTTCGCCTCCGACAACTGCGCCGGTCATACGTTGAGCCGCATGGACTCCCTGTCGGTCAACGACTGCGGTGTGGGCACCCTATACCGGACCTGGATGGCAGAAGATACCTACGGCAATGTGGTTTCCTGTGATCAGATCATTGTCCTGGCCGACTCTACCCTCCCATCCATCGTTTGGCCGGCAGACATGACCCTCGACTGCGCCGAATCCATTGATCCCTTGTATTCCGGTGAGCCGGAGATCGAAGAAAATTGCTCCCTTCTCGCCATTGGGCATCAGGACAGTCTCATCATCGTGGACAACGGATGCGACACACTGTTCCGGATCTGGAGGGTCAAGGATTGGTGTACCGACTTTGACACGATGTACATCCAACGCATCGACCTCATTGACCCTGTTCCCATTCTGGAGATCGATTGTCCGGATGACATTACGGTCTATCTCGACAATGCCTGTGAAATCGACATCGACCTGGACCCTGCCGTGGCCTTCGATGAATGCGGACACTATGTCCTTATCACCAATGATTCTCCCTATGCCGACGAATCTGGCAGTGATGCCAGCGGCACCTATCCATTTGGTGAACATACCACCACTTTCACCATTCGGGATGCCTGCAGTCTCATTACCTGCCAACAACTCCTGTCCGTAAGGGATACCGTACCTCCTTTTCTCCTGTGTAATGATGTTGTCACCTGCATGCCAGAGGACTCAATGTTTATCCTCACGCCTGCGGATGTCGTGGTTCAGGCTTTCGACCTTTGCAGTCCTGTGACGCTATCCGTCGTAGGAGATACGCTTTTCGATTGCGACGATGTCATGCAAAGCATTCCCATTATGGTCGAGGTCATGGATTCATCCGGCAATACGTCCCAATGTGAGCAAATCCTTTTCCTGATCAATTGCGATGATGTCTGTGAAGACCTGTTTGCCGGAGGAGGCATCACCCTGGGTGGCCGGATTACGGCCTGGGACGAGAGTCCATTGGGAGGGGTGCCTGTCATGATCGACTTCGGTCCTTACCAGGACATGGTGGTGACCGGGCCAGACGGACATTTCATCGCCGGACCTTATCCGCAGGGCATTGATGTGACGGTTAAGGCGCTGCCTGTCCCCGGCGACCTGGAAGGCATCAGCACGGCTGACCTGCTGGCCATCGGGCGACATCTGACCGGCCTGAAACCCCTAACCTGGATTGAAAGTCTTTTAGCGGCGGACCTGGACCGATCGGGGAGTGTCTCTGTGTCCGACATGGTGGCTTTGCGCAAAGCCATCCTTTATCAAATCGCGGATATGCAGGCCGGGTATTGGCGCCTGGCACCGACCCCCCTCCTGGAAGAGGGTATACCCGCCGCCCACAACCCGGCACTGTGGGAAGGCGCCTGGCACCTCACGGATATGACCACTTCCCACACCCAACTGGATTTCCGCGGGGTAAAAGCCGGGGATGTCGATCGCAGTACCATGGGATCAATGACAAGCCCGGAAGAATCTTTCCGCTTCCTCGATCTGAAAGGGGCCGGGTCTCCGGTTTCAGCCGGTGAGCTCATCCGATTGGCCTTCACGGCGGAAGGGACCGATAAAATGGCCGGATTTCAAATGTGCCTGGCCTATGACACCGATCTGGTGAAGTTTGAAGGCCTGCAATCTGCGGGATTGCCATCCCTGAAAAAAGAACACGTGATGGCTGACCTTCCGGGGAGGATCCGGTTGAGTTGGGACAACGTCCTGGTACCCGAGACGCCTGGACACGAACCCCTGTTCGAATTGGTCTTTACGGCCACCAGGGATTTGTCCGGCACGGACTGGATCTGGCTGAACCTGGACGGGTTTCCTGCCGAATTCTACTATTCCGGCGAAACGACTTCCCGCATTCACCTGCGCTCCACCGGAGAGGCCAATGCCGGCACGCCCGCCACCTCTCAACTTCTCCCATTTGTACCCAATCCGTTCAGCGATTTTGCCGTCCTCCCTTTTGAACTGGACAAGGATGGCCCGGCGACATTGCGTGTTTACGACGTGAACGGGACTTTGATCCTGGAAAAACGGGACATTCTTCCCGCGGGAAGGCATATGTTCCGTGTGGAAAGCCATCAACTGCCATACGCCGGGACCTACATGATTCAGATGAAAACCGTCTCCGCAGTGCATGTGAGGCCGCTGACATTCTACACCCGGTAATCATAGACCTTGTCAGGAGGATGCAGAAGAAACTGCGCCTCCTGGCGGCAGGTCCATGGATACGGACGGTTATTGACCGAGCCCCAGCATCGCTCCCGCCTGTCGCAGCACTTCTGGAATGCCGGAAACATCCTTGCCTCCTGCGGTGGCATAAAAGGGTTGCCCTCCGCCTCCGCCCTGGATGGCTGCCGCCAAAGTCCTCACCATTTGTCCGGCGTTCCAGGTTCCGGCGTCCGCCAGCGACTTGCTGACGTGTACCGACACCATGGGTTTGTCGCCGGATGTATGCGCCAGCACGATGACTGCGGGCTGGAGCTGCT
>JAGFIW010000222.1 GCA_024103195.1 Saprospiraceae bacterium
TTGGCACCGAGCCTGGGATGAGTGACCGGTAAAACGGCGCGTTGGAATTTGGAAAAATGCCACGGGGGCCATGATTTGCCCGGCCTCCAGGAGAAAGCGGGCGGGGAGGGCAAGGCGATCGGCCGGAATTTTATGGAAGGCTTGCAGGAAACCCGCCAGAGCCAAGAAGAAAGCCGGGTTGGGGTGGGGGCCGACAAAAAAGAGTGGATCCGCACGGAGGATATCCTCGAGCGACTCCAGCACGCCAGTGCAGACCGGATTTATCGCGTCAAAGATGCCTTGCGACTGGGCGTTCCCGTCAAAACCGTCCATAAGCTCACCCATATCGATCCCTGGTTTCTGCACCAAATCAAACGGCTCGTGGATTACGAGAAGCAGTTGGAGCGCTACAACGTTCCGGATGACATCCCGGCCGATTTCCTGCGCGAACTGAAACAGGTGGGATATTCGGATGCCCAGATCGCCTGGCTGATGCGGGTAGAGGAAAAACACGTGCGTGACCACCGGTTGAATTCGGGGATCCGCCGCACCTACAAACTCGTGGATACCTGCGCGGCAGAATTTGAAGCCGTGACGCCTTATTATTATTCCACCTTCGACCAGGAAAATGAAAGCCGGCCTTCCGACCGGAAGAAAATCATGGTCCTGGGGTCCGGCCCCAACCGGATCGGGCAGGGTATTGAATTCGACTATTGCTGCGTGCATGGCCTGCTCGCCATCAAGGAAGCCGGCTACGAAGCGATCATGATCAACTGCAACCCGGAAACGGTGTCCACCGATTTCAATGTGGCGGACAAGCTGTATTTCGAACCGGTATTCTGGGAGCACATCGAGGAGATCCTCGAGCTCGAAAAGCCGGAGGGCGTGATCGTCCAGTTGGGCGGGCAAACCGCTCTCAAGCTGGCCGAACAATTTTACAAGGCAGGAATCCCCATCATCGGGACCAGCTTCCGCAACATGGACCTGGCCGAAGACCGGGGCGCTTTCTCCGACCTGCTCAAGGAGCTGGGCATCCCGTATCCCCGATACGGGGTGGCGGAGACGGCTGATGAAGCGCTCGACATCGCTCACCGCGTCAAATACCCGGTTCTGGTGCGACCCTCCTATGTCCTGGGCGGACAGCGGATGAAGATCGTCATCAATGACCAGGAACTGGAACAGTCGGTCCTGAGCATCTTCAAGCACATGCCCGACAACCGGGTGTTGATCGACCAGTTTCTCGAGAGGGCCAAAGAGGCCGAAATCGACGCCATCTGTGACGGCGACGATGTCCACATCATGGGCGTCATGGAACATATCGAGCCCGCGGGCATCCACTCGGGCGACAGCTCGGCGGTCCTGCCCACCTACAGCCTCAGCGAAGAGGCGGTCAATACCATGATTGATTATACCCATCGTCTGGCCAGGGCCCTCGACATCCGGGGTTTGATCAATATCCAGTTTGCCATCCACACGGACAAGATCAGCGGCGTGGAGAGGGTCTATGTCATTGAAGCCAATCCCCGGGCATCCCGCACGACACCATTCATTGCCAAAGCCTATCAGGTGCCATACCTGAATATCGCCACCCAGGTGATGATGGGCGTCAAAAAACTCCGGGATTTCGAGATCGTCAAAAAACTGGAAGGTTACGCGATCAAGGTGCCGGTATTCAGCTTTGACAAATTTCCGAACGTGGACAAACGCCTGGGACCGGAGATGAAGTCCACCGGTGAGATGATCTATTTCATCAAGGACCTGAAAGATCCTTATTTCCGTGAGCTGGATCGCAATCGCTCCATGTATCTGTACAACTGAGCCGGGGCCGTTCCTTCCGCGTTCTATTTCGAATTTCCATCCCCGTCCTTGGATCATTGTGATCCCTGCCGGAGCCGGGACCGAAATTATGACTACCTTTCGTTCGTAAACCCGAACTTTTGCCGGTGGTGAATCGCCACGACACATCATTCTGGATTTACCCTTCAGGTAGTCACCAAATCCTTATTGCCCTATGAAAACCACATTGCCATTGATGTCCCTGGTATGCCTCCTGGTATGGAGCGCTTGTACACAAACACAGCAGGAACCTGCCGTGGATATGGATGCGCTCAAGGCGGAGATCCAGGCCATGGAAGACGCTTATGCAGCTGCTGCCGTTGCCAAAGACGCCGATGCCCTCGTCGCCTATTATTCGGATGATGCCGTCAGTTACGGCGCCAATGAGCCTCCGCAGCAAGGCAAAGCAGCGATCCGGGAGGACCGTGCCGCCATGATGGCCCGGGACACGGTCGGCCTCACCCCCACGTTCCAAATTTTGGATCTGTATGCCGGCGGCGACTATGTCACGGAAATCGGATCTTATTCGGTGGCCAATCCGGCCGGAGAAACCGTGGATGAAGGCACTTATATGTCTTTGTTCAAGAAAGGAGCCGACGGCAAATGGATGTGCATCCGCGACATGGCGGTCAGCTCGAGACCCAAGGAGAAACCCGCCGGGGAAGAAGCTCCCGCTGCAGAGTGAGTGATTTCAAATCGGAAGAAAGGACATCCAAGCGGGTGTCCTTTCGTATTTTGGCCAATGGCTTTTGCAAAACCAACTTTTGCCCGAGACCCGGCATGCCTTGTTTTGACCCCACTTCGTCCCATCCGGGAGAAACGGTTCCGTCTCCGGAGTTTCCTGGCTATGATGCTGACCGGGATGACCTTTTCGTTGCCGGCCCAGGTCCCGGACCCGTTTCCGGTGATTCCGGAGGAGGAGAAGGGCTATCTCCTCCGGCTTTACCAGGATCTCCACAGAGCGCCCGAGCTCAGCCATGAAGAGAAGGAAACTTCCCGGCGTTTGTGCCGGGAACTGGATCAGTTGGGACTGGCCTATGCCCATCCCGTTGGCGGGTACGGGATCGCGGGAATGCTCGAAAACGGGGACGGACCGGTCATCCTTTTGCGGACGGATATGGACGCGCTTCCCCTGGAGGAAAAAACCGGTGCCGCCTTTGCCAGCAAGGTAATGGCTGAAAGGGAAGGCCGGTCCACCGGCGTCATGCACGCCTGCGGGCACGATCTGCATATGGCCGTATGGGTAGGCACCTTGCGCTTCCTGGACCGTTTTCGCCATCTGTGGCGGGGGTCCATCCTCTTTGTGGCCCAGGGGGCCGAGGAGACCGGACGAGGGGCCAGGCAAATGCTGGAGGACGGTCTTTACGATCGCTTTCCCAGGCCAGATCTAGCGTTGGCCTGGCACACCAGTGCCGATCTGCCCGCCGGTTCTGTCGGTATTTGTCCCGGTTGGGCCATGGCCAATGTGGATATGATTACGGTCCGCGTAAAAGGCGTGGGAGGGCATGGGGCCATGCCCCATTTGGCCATAGATCCGGTGTTGACCGCCGCGCGGATCATCGTGGGATTGCAACCCGTCATATCCCGGGAGACCTCTCCTTTCCGGCCGGCCGTCATCACCGTGGGCGCCATCCACGGCGGCACGGCAGGCAACATCATCCCCGACGAAGTCCGTCTGGAATTGACGGTCCGGTCATTCGGGGATGAACAGCGGGAGACCCTGCTGAGGGCCATCGAACGGGTGTGCTGCGGAGAAGCCCTCGCGGCCGGAGTGCCGGATTCACTGGCACCGGACATCACCGTGCGCGACATGTTCACACCTGCGCTGTTCAACGATCCGTCACTGGCTTCCAGGGCCAGGAATCTGCTGGGAAGTTGGTTGGGGGCCGACCGGGTGGTGGAGATATCACCCCAAACGATCGGAGAGGATTTCTCCCGGTACGGACGCGTCGAACCTCCGGTGCCTGCCCTGATGCTGCGGCTCGGGACGGTAACGGCGGAAGACTGGACGTCCCACGAGGAGGCGGGGAAAGCTTTGCCCGGCCTTCATGCTCCCGACTATTTGCCCGATGCCGGGCAGGCCCTTCCGGTGGGTATCGCCGCCATGGCCCGGTTGATCGCCGACCTGGCTGCCCCTTCCTCCGGGAAGGACTAATCGCCGTTCCCGGCAGCCAGCTGGATGGTCTGTTGACCGCTGCAACGATTCTGCCTGACTTTTGTCCCTGAATTCAGGGTATTTGTCGAATTTCCGACAGGACTCGGCCCGGCAAACCGGAATATTGTTGCAAAGTCCACACCATGCGTACATTGTTTCTCTCCTTGTTTCTGCTGGCCGGTCATTGGCTGATGGCCCAGGGCGGTCGTATTTCCGGCAGTCTGCAAAGTGCCGGAAACGAGCCCCTGATGTTTGCCAATGTCGGATTGTATGCGGCCGGCGATTCTGCCCTCGTCAAAGCCGAGATCAGCGATGACAAAGGGCGGTTTGCCCTGCAGGGTATCCGGGAAGGGGTGTACCGCCTGGAAGCTACATATGTCGGCCTGCCTCCCCTGGTACATCCGGAGGTAACGGTTGCGGAGGGGCAGGAACTCGATCTGGGTGTCCTTACCTTCCCGGAAGCTGCCGTTGAGCTGGAGGCGGCCCTGGTCAAGGCCGACCGCGTGATGGTCGAGATCAAAGCCGACCGGACTGTTTTCAATGTACAGGGAACCATCAACAGCACGGGGCAGGATGCTCTGGCCCTGCTCCGCAAGGCGCCGGGCGTCCTGGTGGACAACAACGACAACATCACGGTTCTCGGGCGCACGGGCGTCATCCTGTATGTGGATGGCAAACTGATGCCGTTGGGCGGCGATGAGCGGACACAGTTTCTCAGCAACCTGCAGGCCGACCAGATCGACCGGATTGACATCATCACCAACCCGGGCGCGCGCTACGACGCAGAAGGCAATGCCGGAATCATCGACATCCGGCTCAAAAAGGACAAAAACGAAGGCGCCAACGGCTCCCTGAACAGTACGTACAGCCAGGGCCGTTATTACCGTTCCCATACCGGAGGCAGCGCCAATTACCGCAACAAGCATTTCAATGCCTTCGGCAATGCCAGTGTATTCCTGCACCGGGGTTTCCAGAACATCGATTTTACCGGTTATCAAAACGGCCTGTTCCTCGATGAGGTCAATTTCATGCGCAACAAGGTCCAGGGCGGCGATTACCGTGGAGGCGTCGATTATTTTGTCAACGACAAGCAGACGGTTGGATTTGTGGTCAGCGGAGGCCGGTTTGACGGGGCGAGAAACATGGACAACAGTGTCGCCATTGCCCCGGAGGCAACACCGTCACAGCCTGACAGCATTCTGGTGGCCCGTACGATAGGTGACGACACCAGGACGCGCTTCACGACCAATCTCAATTACCGCTATGACAACCGCAAAGGCACCACCCTCAATCTGGATGCCGATATGGGCCAGTTCAGGACGGACAATGAGCGCCTCCAGCC
>JAGFIW010000232.1 GCA_024103195.1 Saprospiraceae bacterium
TGTGGGCTCCGGCCGCCGACCTGCAGGGAGGTGGCGGTGCCTATACGGCCGGCACGGGTATCTCCATCGCCGGCAATACCATCAGCGCCCTCAATGACAATGTGTTGTGGAATGCCCTCAAGCTGTACGGCAGGGACATTTCCTCCGCAGCGCCGGCCATGGATCAGGTGCTGAAATGGAACGGGAGTCTTTGGGCACCGGCGGATGACGAGACCGGTGGAGGAGGAGGATATATGGCCGGAAGCGGGATTTCGATTACGGGCAATACCATCAACGCCCTCACCAACGACGCCTTGTGGAATGCCGTCCGGTTGCAGGGCCGCTTTGTCGCCGACATGGCGCCCGTCAACGGGCAGACCCTGGTATGGAACGACATCATGTCCAGGTGGGAACCCCAGACACTGTCCGGCGGAGGCGGTATTGGTGGGTCGGGCAACAACAACTACATCCCCAAATTCACCGGAACGAACTCCCTCGGCAACTCCGTTCTTTACGAGACGACCGGTGCGCTGGGATTGAGCACAACGGCGCCTGCCGGGAAATTGCATGTCAAGGGCACGGCGGACCAGAGCCAGCTCGTGGTTCAGGCGCACACCACGCAGATGAACGCGTCACCCCTGATCCAGGTAAGAGCTTATGACGGATCGGAGTTGATCAGGCTGCATTCGGATTATGCCCGCAACCTCTATCTCGGCCGGCATGCGGGGTTGAACAACCAGGTCATCCCCACGACATCCGGAGAGGCCAACACCTTCCTCGGCGCCCAAAGCGGAGAACTCAACACCGGAGGGTCCAACAACAGTGCTGTGGGATTCATCACCCTGAATGAAAACACCAGCGGTTCCAACAACAGTGCGCTCGGATCCAACGCTTTGCGCCGCAACACCACCGGAGCCTTCAATTCCGCGCTGGGCGCCTTCGTCCTCGAAAACAACACCACGGGGCAATTCAATACCAGTCTGGGCACCAATTCCATGAATGCTAACACGCAAGGTTCCTTCAATACGGCTGTCGGAAGCAGTGCCCTTAACGGCAACAATGCCGGGACGGCAAATACGGCCGTCGGTTACCGGTCCATGTTCAACAATGCGACGGGGACGCGCAATGTGGCTATCGGAACGGATGCCCTGTATCTGGCTTCCATCGGTAATTACAACGTAGCGGTCGGTACGCATGCCATGTATCTCAACAGCAATCGCAGCTACAATGTAGCCATAGGGGATTCGGCCTTGTACAGCAACAGTTTCGGGGCCGTGGATATCTCCCAGGCCACCGGAAATACGGCGGTGGGTTCGAAGGCCATGCGGGAGAATACCACCGGATCAGACAATACGGCCCTGGGTTATCAGGCGATGATCAATGGCCAGGTCGGCAGTCGCAACACCGCGATTGGCACCCAGACGCTGTTGTCCAACCAGTTCGGAGAGGAAAACACAGCGACGGGATACCGGGCCATGTATCTCAACCAACTCGGTGTCGGCAATACGGGTGTGGGTATGGAGGCGATGTTCTCCAATAATTCGGGTGATCACAATACCGGTGTGGGCAAGCGATCGCTTTTCAACAATACGGTGGGCGACGAGAATACGGCAACCGGTTATTTCTCCCTGGAAGCCAACCAGACCGGACAGTACAACGTCGGTGTGGGCGCTCATGCCCTCAAGAGCAATAACGCGGCGCACTACAGTACAGCCGTCGGAGCTTACGCCCTTGAATTTTCGAATGCCGATGGCAATACGGCGCTCGGCTACAAGGCGGGCGGAGATTATGTGCAGGGCATCGGCAATACCTATATCGGGTTTAATGCCAAAACCGTCTTGTCTGGCTACGACAACAGCGTCGCTCTGGGATCGGATGTGGTGATCACCGGCTCCAATATGGTGCGGATCGGCAATGGGGCGGTGACATCCATCGGAGGTCCGGTCAACTGGACGGTGACATCGGATGCCCGCGTAAAAACGGGTGTCAGGGAAGACGTCCGCGGCCTGGAATTCATCCTCAGGCTGAGGCCGGTGACCTACCAGCTCGATCTCAGCGCTGCCGACCGGATCACCGGCGCACAGCCCGGCCTTCCTCTGGACCGCAGCGAGCAACAATCCGTGCGCTATACCGGATTTATCGCCCAGGAAGTGGAAGAGGCCGCGCGCGAGACGGGATACGATTTCAGCGGGGTAGATCTTCCTGCCGGCGAAAAGGATCTCTATGGCATCCGCTATGCCGAATTTGTGGCCCCTCTCGTTCAGGCCGTCAAGGAGCAACAGGCTTTGATCGAAGCCCAGGGCGACATGATCCGCCAATTGAAGGAGGAGTTGGAGGCCCTCAGGAAAAAAGGGCAGTAAGCGGGAGCCGTCGGCAGAAAAATACGGGACAAGGTTACCTTCATGGCATTGATCACATGAAGGAGAATGTGGGCATGGGAGACTATGCCCGGTTAAAGATGATCAGCCTGTCAAAAATTCCTTGCCGCCATGAAGGAATCCGAAAAAAAACAGACCGAAGAACATGTTTCTTTCCCTGCCCCCGTGTACACCCTCAGGGAAAATGTGTCGGAGGAAACGAAAAAATTCATCCAGGACAGTGGCGTGGCCGGGCTGATGGCGTTGGTGCGGGAGAAGTACGGCATCACCACCGGGCCTGACGGGAAAGATGATTATTCCGGTGTGCCTGTCGTGTCCGACATCATCGATGACGAGGGACATCAATATGTGGATCTCGTCCAGAAAGGAGGAGGTGTGTGGGGCGTGGCGCTGGTGGGATTCACCTGGGTCATGGAAGAAATGGGCATCCGGTTTCTTCGGATGGCAGGTACCAGTGCCGGTTCGATCAATACGGTATTGATGACGGCCATCGGAAAGAAAAATAACAAGAAATCCATTTTCATTCTCGATGCGCTGCTTAAAAAATCCCTGTTTGATTTCGTGGACGGACATTGGGTGGTCAAACTCATGGTTCGTGTGTTGATTTCCGGGCCGAATGCGGCCAGAAAATGGATGCGTCGGGCCCAATGGTATCTGATCACTTTGTTGATTGCCCTGGTGGGGGTATTGGTTTCCGCTTCCCACTGGTCGGCCTGGACGCCGTGGTTTTACGGGCTGGGTCTGGTGGCAGGAATGGCCGGCCTGATCGGTGTGTCATTTGTCGTCCTGCTTTGGGGAAGGTTCAATCAATCCGGACTGGGACTGAATCCCGGAGATGATTTTTTGAATTGGCTGAGGACGGAATTAAAACGGGCCTTTGGCCGGGAAGAAAATGACAAGGATGTCACTTCGGAGGAATTGATGGCCAAAGCCACCGCGTTGAAAGGACTTTCGCTCAAGCATCGGGAAGGTCAGGATATCAGTGATCTGAAAGGGGATCTCATCGTGATCACCTCCGAACTCTGTACGCAGAACAAAATCGAATTGCCACGGATGATCCCGTTGTTTCAGCGGAAGTCAGCCCCGGGCATAAACAGGAACTCCCTGGAAGGCGCCGCGACGATGGTGAGGGCTTCGATGGCCATTCCGTTTTTTTTCGAGTCATTTTACATCAAACAGATCGACAATGAAAATGCCCAGGTCCGAAAGGCATGGGATGATTTTTTTCGCATCCTTCCTCCGCCCGAGTGCCGGTTGGTGGACGGGGGCATCCTCAGTAATTTTCCGGTGAACGTTTATGTGAATCCGGACATTGCCACTCCCCGTTTTCCCACCATAGGGATCGACCTGTATGACAGCGATGATGAAAAGGACAAGAAACTGGCCGACCGCTGGTCAGTGGGCACCTTTGTCATGCAGGTATTCAATACGGCCCGCAATTTTTACGACAAGGATTTCATTCAGAAAAATTCGCATCTGCGCAAGAATATCGCCCGGGTGGATTTGAAAAAATTCAACTGGCTCCAGTTCAACATGTCAGAGAAAGACAAGATGGAAATGTTCCGCATAGGGGCAGAGGCGGCCATCCGGTTTCTGACCTCCGAAGATCCGGCTGTCCGGTTTGACTGGGCAAAATACCAAAGCAACCGCAAGGAAGAATTTGACATCCGCCAATCCAAGAACGCATCTTAATCAACCGACATCATGGAATGGATATATGCACACAGGCAGGAACTGTTCCTGGGCTCCCTGGTGATCATGCTGGTGGTGACCGGGTTCATGTCGGCCACCCGCCACGGCATGTATTTCATCCGGTGGACGCGCCGGTATTTTTCCATCCTGGACATTGAGTTTCCGTCCAGTGACCGGTATTACACCACCATCATGACAAGCATCAACCGTTTGAAGAATGACGGTTTCGGCTCGGGAGAGCCTGATGACCTGCCCTACCGGAGTCTGAGAAAAAATGTCCTTCTGGATTTTGTTTTCATCTGGTTTGCCTATGGTTGCGTGGCCCTGATGTGTCTGCATGTGGCATGGGACCTCGAGTGGGCGCCATGGTGGTTTGAAAAGCTGGCCGCGTTGCAGGGGGTGGCGCTCCTTCTGGATGTGATCGAGAACGGCTTCATATTGTACACGATGAAGCGGCCCGATTTTTTTCTTTCCGGCAGGGAAGGACAGGCATCCCGGAAGAAAAGTGCCGCGGCTTTCAACTTGTATCGTAGCGTGGTCCTTTTGAAATGGACCTTTGTCCTTGCGGGAGTGTTTTTGTCTATTGGGGTCGTTTTATACACGTTTCTTTTTACCGGATATTATTCGAGGGGCGAGGTGCTGTTCGGGCTGGCGGTCATGGGGATTATCCTTGCCTCGTCTTTGCTGACGCCTGTGCTTGTCCGCCGGACAGCGTTGTATAAAGAACGGTACCCAGCATCCGGAGCCGCACCGGAAGCTTCTCGTGAATGAGAAGGAAATTCAGTCCAGGACCGGAGAAAGCAGTCGGCGGGCTATTTTCAGGGGCAGGTTTTTACGGCGGGCATAGTCGGCCAACTGGTCCTCGCCGATCTGGCTGACGGGAAAATACCGCGCTTCGGGATGGTGGAAATACCAGCCGCTGACCGAACTGGCTGGCAGCATGGCGTAATGGTCGGTCAACCGTATACCGGTATTTTTTTCGACCTCGAGCAGCGACCACAACGTGGCTTTCTCACTGTGTTCCGGACAGGCGGGATAACCCGGCGCGGGCCGGATGCCGCGGTAGCGTTCGGCGATCAGCGCTT
>JAGFIW010000239.1 GCA_024103195.1 Saprospiraceae bacterium
CGGAGGCTAATTGGACATCCTGCCTTATCTTTCGCCCGTCACTAGCAACTGTTATGCTATCACTTCTCCTTTTTATTCTGTGTGTGGTTATTCCCTTGGTGGGCTTTTCACTACCTCCCTTCCAGAAGTTGTATCTCAATGGATCGGAAGGTGCTCAGGCCTTGGGCGCATCTCCCATGCCGGATGGAGGCAATGCCATGGTTGGCCTTATCAATTTGCCCGGCCAGAACCCGCAGGTATATGTCAGTCGATTGGCTTGTGACGGCAGTGAATTGTGGACACGGCTTCTCGGCAACTCCTCCTCCAATGACAATATCTTTCCTCATGTGATGGCGGACAATGCCGGCCGGATCTGGTTTACCTCCAATATTGGTGTGTGGAACAACTACGATGGATTGGTAGGTTGTTTTAGCCCTGATGGTGAATTGCTGAAAGCTGTTCGCTTGGGAACGGGAGGCCGGAATGATCAATTGTATGGCTTGGGACTGGGAGAAGACGGTTCTGTTTTTGTCTGTGGCGCCACCAATTCCTGGGGTTCAGACAAGACGAGTAGTCCGGTATTTCACGATGTGTTCGTAGCTCGCCTTGATAGCAATCTGAACATGTTGTGGGCCAGGACTTTCGGGACCAAGGACAGTATCGATACCGGGCACGCTCTCGCCCTGGACAAGGACGGAAATGTTTGGGTAACCGGGCGTATGATAGTCAACGGGACGTTCTTCGCCTTTTTACTACATATGGATTCCGAAGGGAATACCCTTGACCTGAAAGGGTACGGTGAAAGCACGGCTCCTCACCGTACTTACGGTTATGGGTTAACGGCAACGGAGGATGGATATATTCTGCTGACAGGAAGTACCACCATCAACAAGGAAAACCATCTAAGCCCCGCCGATGCCTTTTTGATCAAAACAGATGGAAACGGTAACCCGGTTTTCCGGCAGATATTCACTCCCGTCTTGGGGAACGATGAGTCTGAGAGTGGATCCTCTGTGGTCGAAATGCATGATGGCCGGTATGCTATCGGTGTACCGACCATGTCATTCACGACACACACCGTCGGGTTTGTACCTAATAAAAATGCCGTTTTTGTCACCGAATCGGACGGAACATTGTCTGAAGCGAGAATTTATAACCCTGGAGGGTCCCATTACACAAAGTTGTACCGACGCAATGAGGGATACTTGTTGTCCAATTATTCCAACTTCTACAGCCAACCCAATCCGGGAGCAGGTCCGTTCCGGCCTTTGGTTATTGTCACGGACAGGGATCTGGCCAGTGGATGTCATGAATTGGACGTGACGGCGGAACTGGCATTGGTGCAGGAATCCTGGCAGACGCTGGACATCCCCTTCAATCCGGACACAGCATATGCCATAACGCCCTACCTGACGGCCACACCCTACGCGTTCTTGGGTGTGGAAACCTTGTGTGAAACAGCGGATAGTCTGGCAGCAATCCTGGACCTGCCTGCCGAGATCTGTGAGGGGGAACCTCTCACACTGACCGCTGACACTTCCGGAAATGTGTTGTCTCTATCCTGGACCATGGGGGATGGAAGTGTGATCCAACAGGTACTGGACACCGTATATACCTATTCAACACCCGGAACCTTCAATATTGTACTTTCATTGGTTTCAGCCTGTAGCATGGTACAGGTTGAGCATGAAATCGTGGTGCTCCCAGCTCCCCGCAAAGAGGCGCAATATGGCATTTGCGAAGGGGACTCTGTCCTTATTGGATCCAACTGGGTTAAGGTAGCAGGTACCTACACGGAACATCTTTCCGGTCCGGGTTGCGACACAATCTTGACAGTAATGGTTGAAGTTCAGCCCTGGGGCAACTTGTCAATCGATACCCTTTCCTGCATAGGAGATACGATTTTGATCGGTGGCATACCGGTCTATGAAAACGGGACCTATATGGATACCATTCCGGATATCCCATGTCCTACCGTCCGCACCTGGGAAGCAAGATTCGAACCTTGTGATTGCGGCATCGATTTCCCCAATTTGTTCACCCCCAACGGAGATCAGACCAACGATGCCTTCGGAGCTGTGATCATTTGTCCCATTTCGGTGACCCGGTTTGCATTGAAAATCTATGATCGTTGGGGCAAAGAAGTATTTGCCACGTCAGATCCCAATGTGAAGTGGGATGGCACAAATGGCGGTACTGACCAGCCATCCGATGTCTATGGATGGGTCATGTCGGCCTCCTATTTGGAAGCGGAGGAGATGAAAGAGGTAACCAAACGCGGCGAAGTAACCCTGATGCGTTAGGGTTGGTGAACAAGGACAGGGATGGTCCGGGTCCTTCCGTCCAGCATCTGTATCCGCAACACGTACAAACCGGAGGTCAACCCTTTCAGGTCCAGGAATGTCTGGCCTTTGGGATTGCTTGCCACACTATGGCCTGAACCGTCAAGGATCTCCAGGAATTCGATGTC
This sequence comes from Saprospiraceae bacterium, assembly GCA_024103195.1. Taxonomy (GTDB): domain Bacteria; phylum Bacteroidota; class Bacteroidia; order Chitinophagales; family Saprospiraceae; genus JAGNXB01. Next base: position 2,450 of record JAGFIW010000239.1, read on the forward strand.
CTGCCCCACACATTGGAGGAATCCATGGGCGGGATTGGGGAAGCATTCACACTCCGGGAGGTTTGCCGATTCTTCGATATCATTGGGGATTCCGCCTTCGAAAGCTCCCCGACTGGGTGGATCAAGGAAATCATGACCAGAATGGTCCTTCCAGGCAGGAGAAGGCAAAGTGAGTCCGGAACCTATGGCAGGTGATCCTGACTGCAACCTAAAATCATCCGCCAAAGGATTCTCGAAAAGAGGATCTTGTTGCAGGATGGAAGCCGTTTGCCCTGCGGGTAGGGTGGGGCCAAACCAGTTTGGATTGTCCTGATGGTACCAGAGATTGTGGGAAAAAATGAAGCTCCCCGCATTGGTGTTGGGTCCCACATTGGCCGCAGTACTCAGGGAGGAGGTGACGACGATGATATTGTTCACAAATTCGCCGAAAGCCGCCGCCTGGTAAAATGAAGTATCCTGCGATTCCTGCAGTATCCGCAGCACCCAGTTCTCAGGTTGATAAATGGTATTGTTCCAAACCCTTACCCGTTGGCTGCCCACATAGGCGACCGCAGCCCAGGAACCGGAAATGACATTGCTGTAAACGTCGAGGTCAGCGGCTTCGTAATTGGCGCCGGGAGGTCTGAAAAACGCAGCACCCGTGCTTCCTCCGAGATTGAGGGTGCGCTGTCCCCCGTTGCGGAAGGTATTCCCGTGGATGGAGATATATCGGGTTCCACCTTTGGCCTGAATGCTGTTGCTTCCCAGGTTGTCGAACCGATTGTTCCGGATGACACCATGGTGGCAACCAACCATGTCAATACCGCTGCCGCCGGTTGCTCCGTTTTCAAAATGGCAATCCTCCACCAGAAAGGAATCCAGACCGCTGAGTTTGAGAAGGTCGTTATTGCCGGAAACGGCCATATCTTCAAACAGGCAGGAACGAATGTGGATATGCAGGGCCGGCGTGTCGAAAGTGCCACCGTCATCAATGTTGAGGCCGTTTCCCGTTTGTTCCCTGAACCGAAAATTCTCGATGACCAGCCAGGCTGGATCACTCAGTTGCAGCGCATTGTTCCCTCCTAACACAGTGACGGGATCTGCTCCGGCTCCGCGCAATGTGATCCAGGCACCGGGCTGTCCCTTTAGCCCGCTGATGTAGCCGCCACCCGGATGAGAACCGGGGGCAACCAGGATGGTGTCACCGGGTCCGGCTTGCTGGGCCGCTTCCACGATGGTACCGTAGGGTTTTCCCGGCCCAACCTCCAGGATCTGGGCTTGTGCGGGAAGCAACCCTGCCATAAAGAGGAGCATGCATCCCGCAAGGGCATTGCCGGGAGTCATGTATCGAAGCGACTGTAGGCGTAAAGGCATTTTCATGATGTCTAAAGGTAAGTCTTTAGCCGGTTTGCGCGTGGGAATTCCCGTATATTTGCACCCCATGAAGCGAATCCGGAATTTTTGTGTCATTGCCCATATTGATCACGGGAAAAGCACGCTCTCGGATCGTCTTTTACAGTCCACAAATACCATATCGGAAAGAGATCTTGTCGAACAGACCCTGGACAACATGGATCTGGAACGCGAACGCGGCATCACCATTAAGAGCCACGCGATCCAGATGCAATATACACATACCGACGGGTTGGTGTACACCCTCAACCTGATTGATACCCCCGGCCATGTGGATTTTTCCTATGAAGTCTCCAGATCGATAGCGGCTTGTGAAGGTGCTTTGCTCCTGGTGGATGCCACACAGGGTATCCAGGCCCAGACGATATCGAACTTGTACCTGGCCCTCGAACATGATCTCGAGATCATCCCGGTGATCAACAAGGTGGACATGGACAATGCCATGATCGAGGATGTCACCGATCAGATTCTGGATCTCATAGGGTGTGATCCTGATGATATCATCCAGGCAAGTGGCAAAACAGGTCTTGGCGTCCAGGATATACTTTCAGCCATCGTCCAGCGGATACCGCCCCCCAAAGGAGATCCCGAGGCACCCCTTCAGGCATTGATTTTTGATTCCGTGTTCAATTCCTTTCGGGGCATTGTCGCCAATATCCGTCTCATCAATGGGGTACTTCGTCAGGGAGACAAAGTCCGTTTCATGCATACCGGCAAGGAGTATGATGCCAACGAGATAGGCATTTTGCGGATGGACCTCAGTCCTGTCAAGGTGCTGGAGGCAGGCAATGTGGGCTACATCATTACGGGGGTAAAGACTTCCCGGGAGGTCAAAGTGGGTGACACCATAACGCATGTGGCAAACGGCAGTTCCGAGGCACTGCAAGGTTTTCAACACGTCAAACCCATGGTGTTTGCTGGCGTGTTTCCAATTGAAAATGAGGATTTTGAAGATCTCCGGGAATCCCTTGAAAAGCTTCAACTCAACGATGCCTCTCTGGTGTTCGAGCCGGAATCATCGACGGCTTTGGGCTTCGGTTTCCGTTGTGGGTTTCTGGGTATGTTGCACCTGGAAATTGTACAGGAAAGGCTCTCCCGGGAATTCAATCAGGAGGTCATCACCACGGTCCCCAACGTTTCTTATTTCGCCACCAATACAAAGGGAGAGCGGTTTGTCGTCAATACACCCAGTGAATTGCCGGATCCCTCCCATCTCAAAATGGTGGAAGAGCCCTGGATACACGCCCAGATCATTACCAAGCCCGAATTCATCGGCACCATCATGACCCTTTGCCTGGAAAAAAGGGGATTGCTCAAAAAACAGACCTATTTGACCCAACACCGGGTTGAACTTACTTTCGAATTGCCCCTGGCCGAGATCGTCTTTGATTTTTATGACCGTCTCAAGTCCATTTCCCGAGGCTATGCCTCGTTCGATTACAGTCCGTTGGATTACAGGGCCGCCGATTTGGTCAAATTGGACATCAAGCTGAATGGCGAGGACGTCGATGCCTTGTCCGCCCTGGTTCACCGGGACAAAGCCGAATATATTGGCCGCAAGATCTGCAAAAAACTCAAAGACCTCCTACCCAAGCAGCAATTCGTCATTGCCATTCAAGCGGCCATCGGGGCCAAGATCATAGCCAGGGAAACCATCTCTGCCATGCGCAAAGATGTTACGGCCAAATGCTACGGGGGGGATATTACCCGCAAACGCAAATTGCTGGAGAAACAAAAGGAAGGGAAGAAGAAAATGCGGCAAATTGGTTCCGTAGAAGTGCCCCAGAAGACGTTCCTCCAGGTCCTTAAATTGGATGAGTAATCCGTAGGGGGGCAGTTCAATCTTCCAGAATCCGGAAGGTAGTCCTCCTGTTGGTTTGATGTTGGGATTCCGTACACCGATTACAAGGACAATCCACTGCCGGACGGGATTCGCCAAAACCTCTTGCGCGGAGCCTTCCAGACGGTATACCGAGGCCGATCAGATAGTCCACGGCGCTTTGTGCCCTCTTTTGGGACAGGTCCATATTGTAGCTTTCAGATCCCCGACAATCCGTATGCGAACCCAACTCCACTTCAATGTCGGGATTGGCCTCCATCAGACTGGCCAAACGGCGAAGCGTTGGTTCCGCGTCAGGGCGGATTTCCCACCGGTCATAGTCGTAATAAATGTTTTCGAGGATGATCTCCAGGCCAACAAATTTTCGGTCCAGGACAATTTCCAGTTCGTACACCTGCCGTGAAACGGCTCCTGTGGTGGAAAGGTCTCGCGCATCGAAAGTCTGGAAGGCGGACAAGTAACCTTCGCGCTCGGCTTCCATCCGGTAAAATACGCCCGGCTCAACCGCTACAATCAAAGGCCCATGTATGGTGCTGACCATCAGGGAATCCCACGGTAAAATCTTGACCTTCGCATCAGGCAACAGATTCCGGCCCAGGACTGGGCTATTGGGATCTTCCGGGTCCTGGTATAGCCTTGTGACGACATAAATACGCAACTCAATGTCCGTATCCGTGGGTTGGATCGACGATGGCTCGGAAGGAGGCGGCGTCTCCTTCTCTTTGATCATCCAAATGTCCTCCCCTCCCTTGCCACCGCTTCTCGATGAGGTGAATACGCCGGTACGTAGGTGCTCATGAGGGGCTCCGGGGAGCCAGATAAAGCCGAAATCATCCGCACCGGAATTGAAGGGGGGGCCGAGGTTTTCCGGTTGAGTCCAGGAGCGGAGACCCAGTCGAAAGGACCGGAATATGTCCAATCCTCCCATGCCCTTGTGATGGTCGGAGGCAAAATAAAGAGTGTCTCCTTGCCACCAGGGAAACATCTCGTTGCCCGAAGTATTGATGGCTGGTGGCAACATGAAAGGGTCACTCCAACCGGTGTTTGTACGCATGGCCATATACAAGTCATAACCACCCATTCCCATGGGGTCATCACTCGAGAAGATCAGAAACTGGCCATCGGAGGAAGTTCGGGCATGCCCGTAGTTGAAATCACCGGTGCAGAAAGGAAGGACCTCCCCTGACGACCAGGTACCGTCTCTTTGGGTCATCATCCAAATCCGGCAATATCGGTCACCTCCACCGTCCCCGTCTCCGCACCGGGTATAGTAAATGGTGCTGTCAGAGGCCAGATGGATAACGCCTTCATGGATGGGTGTCGACAGGTCCAGGGGCAGAAATGGGGTCGGTCCATTTTGAATCCCCGATTGATCCGGCGTACTGGATACGATGCGGGAAAAACCATGTCCGGTCCACCCGTATCGGGTTTTGACATCAGGGCCGGGTCTGTCAGTCGAAAAATACAAATTCCCGTCTGCGGTAGGAAACGCTGCAAAATCGGCATACCGACTGTTGAATGGCAACGATTCCAACGCGTAAAACCCCGGGCGGTAATCGTCCAATTGTTTTTGGGCCCATTCACAGGCCTCAATCTCCCTTCTGTATTCATAGGAGGATCCGATCTCCTCCCCAAGCTGGTCAAACGCGGCGATCGCTTCGGGATATCGCTCCAGCATTTTCAGACTGAAAGCCTTGCCTTTCAGGGCCTGAACACCGGCTTGACCCGACCAGGCCTGCTCATAATAGGGCAAAGCCTGCCCGGGTTGGTGCATGAATCGATAACATTCGGCAATTTTGAAGGCAATCCTTGCCTTTTCCACACGGCTCCTGGCCTTCTCCAGATCCTTGAGATAAAAAGGGAGAGCATGAGCATATTGTTTCCTCTCAAAGCCGGTTTCACCGTCCCGGATTTTCAGGGTATAGGTACAACCGGCCATTAACAATACGAGCAGCAGAAATCGGTATGGAATCATTCCGGACGATGAGAGGGCCAATATAGGGCAATTCCGGATGCCTCAGGGGGGAAACAAAGAGGAGCTGCACGGGGGCAACTCCTCTTCTTCAGATCTTTAACCAAAACCGGCTAATAAAAGGCAAATTCCATGCCAGTCCATAAAATATTATTTCACCGGGGAGGCATGTTTGACAAAGCCCTTCTTCTTCTCTTTCCCTTTGAACTCACGCTCTTTGGTCAAATCAACCACCAGAGCGGAAGCAATGAAAACAGAGGAATAGGTGCCGAACAAGATGCCGAACAAAAGCGCAAAAGCGAAGCCTTTGATACTGGCACCTCCAAAAATGAACAAAGTGACCACCACCAGAAGGGTCGTTGCCGAGGTGATAAGTGTCCGGCTCAAGGTATTGTTGATGGCGAGATTGAAGACTTCTTCCTTGGCTTTCCCTGTGTATGAGTTGAGGAATTCACGAATACGGTCGAAAACGATGACCGTGTCGTTGACTGAATAACCAATCACAGTAAGGATGGCCGCCACAAATGCCTGGTCAACCTCCATGGAAAACGGCAGAATTCCGTGCAGAAGCGTGAAGATTCTCAAGGTGGCCAGTACGTCGTGCAGAAGAGCCATGACGGCGCCAAGACTGAACTGCCATTTGTTGAAACGGATGAACAAATAAAGGAAGATCAGCAGCAGGGCAAACAAGGCGGAATACAGCGAGCTGTCGCGAATGTCTTCCGCAATGGTGGCCCCAACCTTGTTGGAGGAAATAAGGTGCGTACCGACGCCATCCGTGTTCTGGAACGTTTCAAAATCAATCTGGCCACCGGATACGGCATTGACCCCCTCATAGAGCTTGGCAACAACCTTCTGCGCCGCATCTTCGCTGTCATCATCCACGCCATAGCTGGTGGTGACATTAAAAGTGTTTCTGGTGTCAACGGCCTTGACAACGGGAGCGCCGCCAAAGACCTTGGTCAATTCCGTCCGGAGTTGGTCGATATTGACCTGTTGATCACTGGCGAACTGGATATTGTAGGAATATCCACCCTTCATGTCCACGCCCATCTCAAACCCGCGGACAAAGAAACTGATGGTTCCTGCCAGAATGAGAATGGAAGAGAAGATATAACCGTATTTGCGCATGCCCACCCAGTCAACATTGACATTGGCAAGTACGTTTTTGGACCAACTGCTGGCAAAGGCCATGGTACGACCTTTGGCCAACCAGTAATCAATGATCAGACGTGTGAACAGAACAGCAGTGAACAACGTGAAAAGGACACCGATGATCAGTACTACGGCAAAGCCTTTAATGGGGCCCAACCCGAAGTAGGCCAGGACCAGGGCAGTGAGAATGGTGGTAACGTTGGCGTCAATAATGGCACTATAGGACTGCTGGTATCCATCCCGAATAGCCATGCCGATCGTCTTGCCGTTTCTGATCTCTTCGCGGATACGCTCATAGATGATGACGTTGGCATCCACCGCCATACCCATGGTAAGGACAATACCGGCAATGCCCGGCAAGGTGAGAACCGTACCATACGAGGCAAGTCCACCGATAATGAAGAATAGGTTGGCGAACAACGCAATGATGGACACAACGCCACCCCCTGCATAGTAAAGGACCATGAAAAGGAGCAGCAAGGCAAAGGCAATGGTGACGGAAGTTAGGCTTCGGTCAATGTTTTCCTGTCCCAGCGAGGGGCCTACCAGTGACTCCTGGATGATTCTTGTTTTGGCCGGCAACTTACCAACCTGGAGAATGTTGGCCAGGTCAGTGGCTTCCTG
>JAGFIW010000254.1 GCA_024103195.1 Saprospiraceae bacterium
TTACGTGCAATTTTAACTTTCGGGTCTTTGGCCACAATTCGGCCTGAAATTACTGCTTCCATTGCCTTCTTGTTTTAAGGTTCACAATCAGTTGTACGATCGTTAGACAAGAAGGTTAGTCATACAGATCACGACCGCCTTCGCCATCATCGGCATCACTTTTCTGCCCCTGAATCCCGTTTTCAAAGCCGTCATCCTTGGTGTCGTAACGGCCATCTTGGTCGCCGCCCGGGCCGGATGGATTCCGTTTCCGGAAGCACGCGTCGTACTGCCTTTCATAGGTTCCTTTTTTATGTTCCGCATGCTGCTTTATGGCTATGAAATCCGATCCGGACAATCCGGAGGTAACAGCCTGCAACGGATTCATTATTTTTTCATGTTGCCCAACCTGGCATTTACCATCTTCCCGGTTATTGATCTCGCCACCTACCAAAAAAGCTACTATGCACGTCCCGCGTACCAGATATATACCAAAGGGATTCGGATGGTGGCCAACGGAATCCTCCACCTGTTGCTCTACCGCTGGATTTACTCGTATTTGTTACCCTCCCCTACCGAAGTGCATGATCTGACATCACTGACCCGGTTTTTGGTCTTTTCGTATGCCCTCATCGTACGTCTGGCCGGTCTGTTTCATTTTTCAGCCGGGGTCATCTGTCTGTTCGGATTTGATTTGCCTGCCGTCTTCCATCATTATTTCTTTGCCCGCAATTTTTCGGATATCTGGCGACGCATCAATATTTACTGGCGCGACTTCATGACCAAAGTATTTTATTACCCGATATTCTTCCGGATCAAATCCATGGGCACCCTGAAGGCCATGATTGTCGCCATTCTGGTGGTCTTCGGAATCAATTGGTTTCTTCATGCCTGGCAGTGGTTTTGGATCCGCGGCAGCTTTCCACTCACCCTTCAGGACATCCTGTTCTGGAGCTTTTTTGGCATTGCGGTAGCCCTGAACACCTGGTGGCAGGCTCGCTATCCGATGCGCCGTCCACCCTCAGTTTTTAACCATGCCCGTGCCTGGCAAACGAGCTTCCAGGTGATCGGGATGTTTATAATCATGGCGATTTTGTGGTCATGGTGGACCAGTGATACACCGCAGGACTGGTGGATCCTTGTTGGACATGCCCGTCAGACTTCGGTTTCAGCCATTGGCATTTTGGCAGCCTTTATCCTGGCCATAGCTGCCTTAGGAACCCTTTATCAATGGTTCACATTCCGGACGCCACCAATAACCTTACCGAATATCGGACGACACCCGCTCCTTCCACCCGCGGCAATGATGGGAATTTTACTCCTGGCAGCGCATCCCTCCGTCCGGGAATCATTGCACCGTATTTCCGGTATGGATGTAACTTCTGTTTACCGCACACAGTTGAATGCCTATGACCGCGAGCGGCAATTCAAAGGGTATTACGAAAATCTGCTGGGAAGCAGCAACCTGCAATCCCCCCTTGAAGACCTCGAAAGAAAAAAAACGGAAGATTGGCAACAGCTCGGTTTTTCCGGAGCCGGCATTCGACGGGAGGACATCATGCTCAAGGAATTAAAACCCAACCAACGGCTGTCCTTCAAGGGGGGTGAGTTCACCACCAACAGCATGGGCCTGCGCGACCGGGAATACGCCCGGGAAAAACCTCCGCGCACGATCCGCATCGCTTTGATGGGTGGGTCTATTGAAATGGGCGTTGGTGTGGATACCAAAAAAACCTACGAGAATATTGCAGAGGATTGGATCAATACTTCCGGTCTTTTTGGTGAGGATGTGAAGGTGGAGATTTTGAATTACGGCATCTCCGGCAACCATTTGTTCCAAAATGTCGCCATGTTCGAGCAAAAAGCCATACCTGCCAAGCCGGATGTCTTGTTGTATGCGGCACATGCCAATGAGACACACCGGATTTTGTACAATATTTACAAGGCCTACGCCACCGGAAGGGACCTGAGATATCCTTATCTGAAGGACCTGATGAAGCAAAACGGTCTCAAAAGGGCCATGCGTGAAACAGAATTTCTGGCCACACTACAACCGATGGGCGATTCCATTGCCCGACAGGGATACCGCATTCTGCATGATATGGCCACAACAGCAGGGGCCATACCCGTCTGGATGTACGTGCCTACACTGGAAGACAACGAAATTCCCGGCGAAGCGGAAAGACTGGAAGCAGAAGCCAGATCATTGGGATATCACACCTTCCGCATGGACAAGGCCTTTGAAGGTCATGATCCCGGACGTTTGATGCTGGCTGAATGGGATACCCATCCTAACAATTTGGGTCATGAACTTATAGCCCGTGAATGGGTGCGAAAATGGAAGGAAAATCCCGAATGGCTGAAGGCCGTACGCCGCCATACGGGCATGGAGTAAATCACATCTCGAATTCCCGAATTCGTCGAAGGCGGCTTTCCCGGGTGAATTCATCCAAACCTTTCAGGCAATTTTCAATATAATATTCCAGACCTGCTGCTGCATCCGGCGAATCATAGATGACTTTTCCGTGATCGAGAATGATGACTCTGTTGGCCACATTCATCACCTTGCTGATCCTGTTGGTCACGTAAATGACGGCCCGCTGCCCCTCCTTGACATAATCCTGGAGATGTTCATAGCATTTAGCCTTGAATACGGCGTCCCCGACTGCCAGTGCTTCATCGATAATGAACAGGTCGGGTTGCGTGGCAATAGCCACGGCATAAGCCAGCCGCGCCCGCATACCGGAGGAATAGTGGCCCACAGGGGTATGAAGGAATTCTTCCAGTTCCGAAAATTGGATGATGAAATCCTTTTTCCGGTCTATCTCCTCACGGCTCATTCCGAACATCGCGCCCTTGAGATAAATATTTTCCAACCCGGTGAACAGTGGATTGAGCCCGGCATTCAGGGCAAATATCGATGTCACTCTTCCACTGCCCCGGATTTCGATTCGCCCCCGGTCAACCGAGTAGATTCCTGAAATCAGGCGCATCATGGTCGTCTTGCCCGAACCATTGGCGCCGATGAAAGCGACGATTTGGCCTGGAAAAATATCCAGTTGGACATCCTGAAGTGCAAAAAATTCATACGGGCGCAAAGGACCCTGGCCTACAGACAATCCCAATGCCTGTCGAATCATGTCCACGATCCCGTAATACATGTTGAACCTGAGGTCGGCACAAAATTTCTTGGAAACCCCTTTGATGGAAACCAATGGCACCTGTTGGTCTTTGGTCATCATTCAGACGATGGTCAGGCGCTCCAGCACCCGTTTGGCGGTGACATGAAAAAAGGCGGCTGCCAACAGGAAGCTAGTCAGCGCAACTACTACCGTAATGGCCCATTTGTCCGGTTCATAATATTGACCCGTAGTCAGCAGGTCGCGGCTAAACCCGATCAGGTAGGTCAGCGGATTCCAGGCAATCACCGGTGAAAGCCAGGATGGCGTCGCCCCGGCCGTATATACCACCGGTGTGACATACATGACCAATTTCATCCCTTCATCCACAATGGTGGCAAAATCCACAGCCACTACCCGGAAAATCGCAATGACCATCCCCAACCCCAGCCCCAAAGCCAGGAGAGGAAGCAGGGAGGGAAGAAATAAAAGTGCGGAGGCGTGAAAGTGAATGCCGAAAGCCACAAGGACTATAATGTTGATAACCAGAGGGACCAGAAAATGAATCATCTGCTCCACCACTTTGGCGAGGACGAGGATTTCGGCAGGGAAATCTTTCATGACAAGCAGGCGACCATTCTGCACCATTACCTGCGATACGGATTTGTAGATTTCAAGAAAAAACCCCCATACCGAAGTACTGAGCAATACATACACAGGATAGGGCACTTGTCCGGTATCACCGGCTTGGACAATACCGGCACGTTGAAGCAGGATCCATACCAGCACGGCCAAAATGGGGATGATAAACATCCACGCCATGCCAATAAAAGATTTCTTGTAGGATCCCAGCATGGATGTTCGGACCAATTGCCACACTAGGAATTGATAAGTCCGCAAATCACTGAAAAGATCCTGTATGGATGCAAAAAACCTCAGCATGCCGACAGATTAAAGGCCCAATGCCCACTGGAAGATACGAGGAATGAAGCTGAATGTTGCTTTATGCCACCCCCGTCTTCAGCGGATAAGGTGGACATCGCCCCTGTACAAACGGATGAGGCCATCCGTAAATTGTACAACTAACCTTCATGTCTAACAAATTTAGGGTGTTTTCGGAATAAATTTCCTTACCGTGTCAATAGGTCGTTTTCCCATATTCCGGTATCCTCTGTGAGGACGCTCATGGTTGTAGTGAT
>JAGFIW010000271.1 GCA_024103195.1 Saprospiraceae bacterium
TCGGGCAAGCCCCCCTTCCTTCATGGGAGCGGGTGTACCTGGATTACCAGTCGCGCACTTCCGTACTGCTGTCGCAGATTTTGTTGCGAGAATTATGGCGCCATGAAATCCTTGGTTTTCCGGCAGAACAAGGGTACGAAACCCGCATATCCGGCAGGGAGGGTGCTTTGATTATCGGCGACCGGGCCATAAGCGCCCGGGAAACATTTTCCTTTGTCTATGATCTGGGTGAAGGTTGGAAATCCCTTACCGGTCTGCCCTTTGTTTTTGCACTTTGGGTCAGCCTTCGCCCACCTGATGCCGGGTTTGAAAACCGACTGGAAACGGCATTGGCAGAGGGCGCCGCAGATCCTGAACCGGTGATCAGGGCCCAGCAACAGGCATATGGTCGCTTTGACCTGGCGCGCTACTTTCGCCAATCCATCCGGTACGAGATCAGTGACAAGATGCAGGAAGGATTGGGGGAATTCTTCCGAAAGGCGTCAGCCCTTATTTGAGTCCGCGGACCAGGCCCTCTGCCATCCATTTAGCCAGAGCCTCCCGGTTTTCCCGTACGACAATACGGCGCTGATCCTCCGGATTCCGGATGTTGGCGAGCTCGATGTAAACGCCTACCGGATTGGTTTCACGCAGCATATAGAGGTCCCTGGCCCTGACGGTGCCATGATAGGCACGGGAGGCCTGGTGAAGCCCGTATTTTTCCTTGAAGGTCTGATGCAAAGCCTCAGCCAGGGTCTTACCAGCCTTGCTTGTGCTGGCGTGATAGAAAAACACATCCTGCCGGAGACCTTTGTTGTTGGAATCCACATGGATGAAAACCGAGGTTTGTTTCTTCACGCCCTGGAGACGGTGCCGTTCAAAGAGTTGGTTGATAATGGTTGCCCTTTGGTATAGCCGTTCTTTCTGGTTGAGGGGTATGGTTTTATCGCCGAGGGCCACCTCGTCATTGTCGCAAATCAAATAGGTGGCATCGCGAATCCCGTCATTGTTGTCTCTGATGATCATGTAAGCGATGGCACCGCGTGCTATCAGATGCCGGCACAAACGCAGGGCCACATCATAGGCGTATTCATCCTCACAGAGTTGATGACCATCGCGGGTGCTCATGGCGCCGGGATCCGGTCCTCCATGGCCTCCTTTGATGTAGAATACATGTCCGGCCAGTTCATCGGAGAAACGGTCCACTTTCTGGTATTTTTCACCGAATATGGGGAAAAGGCCTGCCCGGGAGCTGAGGGCTTCCTCATCGGCCATTCGTTTGGCCTCGTCACCTTCCCCGGGGCAATGGAGCAGGTGGTGCGGCACCCACAGATCCAGATCGTCTTCATAGGCATTGGCGCGATATCCCTTCTTTTCCATGGCGCGGTTGAAGTCCTGAATCCGCACAGCCAGGTCAAAATCGGTAATGCCGATCGTCGTGCGTATGCTGCGTTTGTTGTAGCGGTGCCGTCGAACGGGAAGCTGATAGGTCTGGCCATGGATCAGGCCATCGGTCTTTTCCATGCGATTGATCAGATAAAACTGGGAGACATTGCAGGAATAGCCATCCAGTTGGAATCGCCGCAGGAGGGCCAGCACGCCTTCCCCGGCATCCGCTTTGGCTTCGAGATAAGTGACCTGGGCCTGGATCCCGGAAAGGGCTGCCAAGAAGAGTGGAATCAGGATGCAACGCCGCACGGAGGGCAAAAATAGGCAAGGGAAGGCAATGGGATACCGACGGCCCCGGGAAGCCGTACCTTTGTCACATGGGTGGGTACCTGCGTCAGATTGTGCGCTTGCTGAGATTTTACTGGGTTTTGGAAGGCCGCAACCGTCAATTGGTCAATGGCGTCCTGCTGTATGTATTGGCCATCCTGCTATTGGTTTCTT
>JAGFIW010000017.1 GCA_024103195.1 Saprospiraceae bacterium
TCGGGATACATACATGGCTATTCGCCGGAAGAGCAGGAGCGCTTGTTGCGCCAGAATGAAGTACTGGCGCCATACATTTACCGGGACATCCCCCTGGACGATGTCGCTCATCTCGTGGAAATCGGATGTGGGGTAGGTGCCCAGTTGATGACCTTGCTGCATCGGTTTCCCGGATTGCAGGTCACAGGCATCGAATCCAATGCCCGCCAGATCAGAAAAGCGGAGATCAACCTGGGCGGCTTTCCATCATTTGCCGGCCGATTCCGGCTGATTGAAGGCGATGCCACGATCCTGTCCCCCAAATGGGAAAAAACGCCGGATGCGGTGTTGATGGTGTGGGTGCTCGAGCATGTTCCAGGAAGCCTGCAACTCCTCCGCAAGGTGTTGTCATGGATACCGGCCCGTTGCCCGTTGTATGTCACGGAAGTCTTCCACAGCAGTTTTTGCCTGTATCCGGAGAGTCCGGAGGTGATGGCCTATTGGCAGGACACCCTTCGCTGCCAACGCAGTATGGGCGGCGATCCGGATGCAGGGATCCGTCTTGCGCATTTGTTGGACGCGGCTGGGTTTATGGAGGTGGCTACATGGCCCCGCACTTTTCTGCTTGATGCGTCAAGACCGGCAGAGCGACGGATCATGTTGGACTATTGGCTGGACCTCATGCGGAGCGCCTTTCATGTTACGCTGGAACGTGGATTCACCTCTCTCGGGCGATGGCAGGAAGCCGAGGCCGCCATGCGGGCATACCGGGAGCATGAGGAAGCCGTATTCTATTATTCCTTTGTTCAGGCTTGTGCCAGAAAGGAAAAGGCCCCGGATCAAAACAAGCCGTAAATCTCGGTATTCACCCTCTCGATCACCAGGCCCAGATCTTCCTTGTTCTTTTTGAAATCGATTTCATCCACCGGAATAACCAGCAATTTCCCATCGGTGTATCCCTCAATCCAACGCTCGTACTTGGCATTGAGGCGTTTGAGATAGTCCAGACTCATGTTGCCTTCGTACTCCCTTCCACGGCTGTGGATGTGACTAACCAGCGTCGGAATGGAGGCCTTCAGATAGATAAGAAGGTCAGGGGGCCGGATTTGGGAGGTCATCAATTCGAAAAGACTGAGATAGTTGCGAAAATCCCGGGTGCTCATCAGCCCCATTTCATGCAGATTGGGCGCAAAGATGTGGGCATCCTCATAGATCGTCCTGTCCTGAATGACCGTGTGATCACCTTGGTGTATCTGCAGAATCTGTTCGAAACGGTGATGAAGAAAGTAGATCTGCAGATTGAACGACCACCGGTGCATGTCCAGATAGAAGTCGTTCAAATACGGGTTGTTGTCCGTGGATTCAAAGTGTACCTCCCAACCGAAATGCCGGGACAACTCCTCTGAAAGGGTTGTTTTTCCGGACCCGATATTTCCGGCTACGGCAATATGCTTGATGCCGGTTTGCTGCATTCCCTCCGTTTTCGTTTGTACGGCTAAGGTACCTCAATCCCTTTAATTCATCCGGCATCCTGCCATCCTTTGGTCTTGTGGCAGACAACCTGCACGGACCCGGAATGTCCCTTGATCGAAAAGAACGGGCACTTGGTGACTTTCTGCCGAACTTCGCCGGGCATCATTCATCAATCTCATGCAAGACCAAATGATCCGGGTCCATCAATTGAAGAAACTCTACCGGATGGGGATGGAGACCATTTATGCCCTAAACGGTGTGGACCTCGACATCGCCCGCAACGAATACGTTTCCCTGATGGGCCCTTCCGGATCGGGCAAATCCACCCTGATGAATCTGCTCGGCTGCCTCGACACACCTACATCCGGTCAATACTTCCTCAACGGTACGGATGTTTCCCGTCTCGGTGATGACGAGTTGGCAGCCATCCGCAACAAGGAGATCGGTTTTGTTTTCCAGACTTTCAACCTGCTACCCCGGTTGTCTGCGCAGGAGAACGTCGCATTGCCCCTGGTTTATGCTGGACTGGGCCGGTCAGACCGGTTGGAACGCGCGGCGGAGGTACTCACCCAGGTGGGACTGGGGGACCGGATCACCCACAAGCCCAATGAATTGTCCGGTGGACAGCGGCAACGGGTCGCCATTGCCCGTGCTCTTGTCAATCATCCATCCATCATTCTGGCCGATGAACCCACCGGCAACCTGGACTCCAGGACCTCCTATGAGATCATGGACCTTTTTGATACCTTGCACGCACAAGGCAACACGATCATCCTGGTGACTCATGAGCCGGACATCGCCGAACGGACGTTGCGCATGGTTAGACTCAAAGATGGTAAGGTGGCCTCGGATGACCGAAAACCCGACAACGAAAAATGGCATTCAGGATCTATACAAGAACAGGAGACCAGGGACTGACCGGCCTGTTCGGTGGAAAAAGGGTTTCCAAAGACGATATTAGGATTGAAGCCTACGGGACCGTCGACGAACTGAATGCTGTACTGGGGCTCCTCTCTGATTCCTGTCCGGACAAAGACATCTATGGATTGATCCGTACCATCCAGTCGGATCTGTTCACCATCGGTGCCCACCTGGCACGGGATCCCGACAAGGAAATGCCTCTTCCGCCTCTCCCTGTGGATCGGATTGCGGAGATGGAACAGCAAATGGACACCTGGGATGAACACCTTCCCGCTCTCAGGCATTTCATTCTCCCGGCCGGACACGAACTGGTTTCCCGAACCCATGTGGCGCGCTGTGTGTGCCGCCGTGCGGAAAGAAGAGTCGTTGCCCTTGCGCAAGTGAGTGAAGTAGAGGATATTGTGGTGCGTTACCTCAACCGGCTTTCTGATCTCCTTTTTGTGCTGGCCCGCGAATTGGGCCATCGTCTGGGTGCGGAAGAGGTGGCCTGGAAACCGGAGTGAGCCCTTGGGCGTCAACGGCGTTCCATGGACAATGGCGACACCCGCTGCCGCAACAAGTCCCGCGTTTCCGAAGAAATATTTCCGTGAATACCATACGTCCATTCTCCAGATAAAAGTCCTCTGGAGATAATGGACGGCCCGGGGCGGGGCAAGGGTG
>JAGFIW010000028.1 GCA_024103195.1 Saprospiraceae bacterium
CGCCCGGTACATTGACGATTTGCCCGAATCCCCTGGATTTGAGGATGGACCCGGCAATCACCGAACGGTAACCGCTGCCGCAGTAGAGGTAATATTTCTCTCCGGCCCGGAAGGCATTCATGCTGCGATTGATGAAATCAAGGGGGATGTTGACAGCACCTTCCACATGCTGTTGGTCAAATTCGCTGTTCTTGCGGACATCCACTACGTTGAGGTTGTGCCCGTCAAACAACCGGGCCAGTTCCATGGCCGGTATTTCCTCCATGGTGTCCGTTTCTTCGCCGGCGCGGATCCAGGCCTCGATGCCGCCTTCCAGATAGCCTATCGGACGATCATAACCCACACGCGCCAGCCGGACAATCACTTCATCTTCCCGACCGGGATCGGCGACAAACAGGATCGGCATGGCCAGATCGGTGATCAGGGCGCCTACCCATGGAGCGAAATTGCCGTCCACACCGATGAAGATGGATCCCGGGATGAAGCCTTTCACGAACTCTTCCTGACGGCGGGTATCGAGAACCAGGGCATTCTCCCCTTCCCAGGCGGCTTTGAAAGCCCGCACCGACAACGGTTGGGCGCCGCGTTCCCGGATGTTGTCGATACTCTCGTACCCCACGCGGTTCATCACGGCGTTTTTGGGAAAATACTGGGGAGGCTCCACCAAACCGGTCGTCACTTCACGAATGAAATCCGCTTTGGTCATTTCCGGACGAAGCGCATAATTGCTGCGTTTCTGTTCTCCCAGTGTACCCTGGGTTTCGCGGCTCATTTTTTTACCGCAGGCGGATCCGGCGCCGTGACCGGGATAGATGATGACATCATCACCGAGCGGCATGATCTTGTGGCGAAGGCTGTCAAACAGGTGCCCGTCCAGGTCCTCCCGTGTCAGATCGGTCTTGACCGCCAGGTCAGGACGCCCCACGTCGCCAAGAAACAGGGTGTCGCCGGTGAACAAGGCATAATCTTTCCCCTGCTCATCCCGCAACAGATAAGTGGTGCTTTCCATGGTATGCCCCGGGGTGTGTAGGACCCGGATGGTCACCTTGCCCAATGGCAGTTCCTCGCCATCCGCAGCAATATGGGCTTCGAAGTTGGGTTTTGCCGTTGGGCCATAAACGATGGTCGCCCCGGTTTTTCGGGCCAGGTCGAGGTGACCGGACACAAAATCCGCGTGGAAATGGGTCTCGAGGACATACCGGATCGTCGCACCATCCGCCTGGGCCTGGGCCATATATGGGTCTGACTCCCGGAGCGGGTCTATGATGGCGGCTTCGCCATCACTCTCAATGTAATAGGCCGCCTCTGCCAGACATCCGGTGTACAATTGGATTACTTTCATGGTCAATGTGCTGCTTTTCTGGTGCGCAATTGGGCAGGTCGTGAAGACACTGCAAGACCCCACAAAGTTTATCAGTACGGCCATATACCGACGGTGATATCCGTCACGAAGGATTCTGACCCGGCTCAATGGTTTTTGCGGGCCACTTCGCGCTGCTTGATGTCGTCCACCGGAGGCAATGCGGGATCTTGCTGGCATTCCCAGAATACCCGCGCCGTGCAGACGGCACAAATGGCGGGGTCCAGCCGTTTGTAGATGGCGGCCAGCGCCGCTTTTTTGGTGGTGAAAAAGCGGTCGGCACTGATTTGATCTTTGATACCCGAGCGGACGAGAACGCCCTGGGCGATGATTTTCAGCCCTGCCACATAAAGCCCTCCACCCCGGTCTTGCCACCGCCGGGCTTCCTGAGCAAGCCATTCCGCGCCGGCCAGATCCACATAATTGATGCCTTCCGCCAATACGAGGACATGTTTGATGTCACTTTCCCGCAGTTCGGAAAAATATTGGTCGATATGATCAATGGCCCCGAAAAACAGCGACCCGTCTATGCGAACGATTTTGAGTTGTGGGCATTCCTTCATGCCCGGCTGACGGATAATATTGAGAAAATGGTGGCGGCTGTCCTCCTGGCTGGGTGCCATGACGGCAATATGCGGTTTGGAGGTTCGCCGCAGATAAAAAAAGAGGGAGAGCAGAACGCCGACGTAAATGGCAAATTCCAGGTCAAAGAAAAGCGTTCCCGTAAAGGTGGACAACAGGACGGTGGTCTCTCCTTTGCTCGATCGCAGGATTTTCCGGATTTCGGTAAAATCAATGAGGTTGTAGGCCACAAAAAGAATGACCCCCGCCATGGCCGCAATGGGCAGGTACGCGGTGAGGGGCGCTACAAAAAGCACGAGGATCATGAGGAAGAGGGCGGCAAAAATGGCGGCCATGGGAGATTGGGCGCCTGCTGTGTAATTGACCCCGGTCCGGGTGAATGAACCACTGCCGGCATAACAGGAAAAACAACTGCCCACGATGTTGGAGAGCCCCTGGCCGATAAATTCCTGATTGGTGTCCAAACGCTGACCGGTTTTGACGGCCACGCTCCTGGCGATGGCCACCGCCTCCATCAATCCCAGAAGGGCAACGGCGAACGCACTGGAACCCAGCTTACCCATGGTGTCCAGGGACAATCCGGGCCATTGCAGTGGCGGCAATCCGGCAGGCATCCGGCCGATCAAAGCGATGCCCTTGTCAGCCGCTCCCAGGAACCAGGTCAGCACCGAGGCCAGGATCATGGAGGTGAAAAAATGGGGCCAACGGGGCCATTTGCGTTTGATGAAAACAGCGAGGCCGAGCGTAAACAGACCGATCAGCAAGGCCCAGGGATTGAAGGCCTCGGCATGGGTAAACAAATACGCCAGCGAGTCGGGGAATGACAGGCCCGCCGGCATGGGCACACCGGTGAGATGCCTGAGTTGACTCACGGCAATCAGCAGGGCCGCCCCCGCCGTAAAGGCTACGACCACACTGTGGGATACAAAATTGACCAGATTGCCAAACCTCGCCAGGCCCATACCAAACTGAAAAGCCCCCGCCAGAAAGGTGAGGGTGAGAGCGAGTTGGATGAATGCCCAGGAACCCGGATCGGCATACCCTTTCAGGCTGGAAAAAATGACGAGGGAAATGGCGGTGGTGGGACCGGAAATCAAATGCCAGGAGGAACCGAAAAGCGCCGCTACGATGGGCGTGATCATCCCGGTGTACAACCCGTATATGGGAGGCAGTCCTGCGATCATCGCAAAAGCCACCCCTTGAGGGAGCACGATAATCCCGCCGGTGATACCCGCCATCAGGTCGGCACGGAGCGATTTCCGGTTGACGTTGGGCCACCACTGCAACACCGGGAATATTCTCGGTGACAGCGTGATGAAGGTGTTTTTTATGTTGGTCGCAAACCCCACAATGGTCCCTGCAGCGGATCAGTCCGCTTTTTCTTCCTTTTGATTGACGTAATAGACTTCATCCACGGGGCGGAGGGCTCGCTTGAACCACAAGGGCCGCCTCAAACCACCCGGCCCCGGAGCGGGCCTTGCCATACGGAGCCATTCGCGATAGATCTCCATGGACTTGTTGGTATCCACAAAGATATCGCCATAATGGTCTTCCGGCCCGGCTTTTTCGATTCTTACCCGCTGGTGCCAGCAATGCATGCCGCTGACGGGATCCGGATGCACCGGGAATGTGATGTTTTGATGCACGCCTCCGTCACTCCAGAAAATCCGGCTTGAATCTTTGTCTTTGCTGGAAAAAGGCCGGATGCCGGAAAGGGTTTTCATGCGGAATCCGCCCTGGCCATCGCTTTGGATGGAAACGGTATTGGTCGCCCAACGATTGCCCTGGTCCCCGGGTCTGCGCCATCTGCCCAAATGGTGCGAACAAGCCACAACGCCGGGTTTCATGCCTTCCGTGACCCACACCTTATCCACAAAATACCCGATGTCGGTATTCATTTTGACCAGGTCTCCCGTCCGGAGACCGAATCGCGCCGCATCTTCCGGGTGCATCCACACGGGATTGCGGTTGGAAATTTCATACAGCCATTTGGCATTACCCGACCGGCTGTGGATCAGGGTCGGCAGCCGGAAGGTTGGCACAAGAACGTATTCACCCCTGGCCTTGTCCAGCGAATCGGGATGGATGTGACTTTTGATATAGGCCGGCAGTGCGTACTCGGGCCATCCCCACTCCTCCATGGTGCGGGAATAAAATTCATTGCGTCGGGATGGCGTCGGAAATCCTTCCACTGCCCGGCCGTCCAGCATGATGCCAATGGCCTTGCCGCCTTTTTTCACGAGCCGCGTTTTTTCCTCCACGGCTGTGCCTTCAAGGGCCTTATCCGGCAAAGGCTGCAAATGCCGGTTGTAGCAATGGGGTTCCACTTCAAAGGCGCCGTATTTGCGCATGTAGTCGAGCGGCGTCAGCCCCTCCGCTCCTGCGGCTTCGGGCAGTCCTTTCACGCGCTCGAAAATATATTGGTAATACTCGTCGATGGTCACCTTTTCTCCCGGACGGTAGGGCGAAAGAAAATGCTTTCTGATGCCCAGACTGCCGTCTGGATCTATCCGCCAGCTCAACTCGATCCAGAATTCGTCTTCCTCCCAGACTTCGCCGGGATTGGCCTCGTAAGTGAACTTTACCGGCTGGCCGGCACGGCGGGCGTATTCGCGAAGGACGGGCTGCCGGAAGGCAATCCATTTGCCGGAATGGGTTTCGTAGCTGTTGAGGTCATGCCGTTCCGAAGCCAGACCCATCGGGAGTACGTAATCCGCAAAAAATGCCGTTTCACTCCAGGTAGGTGTCAACGCAGCATGCAGACCGAATTTGGATTCGTCCTGAAAAGTTTCCATCCACATGAAACCATCGGGATAGGTCCAGACGGGATTGAAAACCCTGCTGAAATAAACGTCCATTTTGCCACGGCCCTCCTTGAGAAAATGGGGCAACAAAAAGCTCATCTCGAAAAAAGCCAGCGGGTATTCCAGCGGGAAATGCAGCTCGTTCCAGAATTTTTGAGCGGGCGGCTTGTCAAAAAATTCGGGCTTGAATTTATTCCACTCACTCGGCATGGTGCCTCCCTTCGTGCCGACGCTCCCGGTCAGGACATTGAGAAAATGCAGGGTCCGGGCCACCGCCCATCCGCCCAGATTGCCGCTGCCGGCACTCCGCCAGTTGTGGGTGGCAAATGCCTCTCCGGCTTCGCCGATTTTCCGGGCGATTTCCACAATCATTTCCGGACGCACGCCACTCTCCTGGTAAGCATATTCCGGCGTGAATGCAGCGTATTCTTCCTTCAGCTTTTCAATGAACCGTTCGAACTCCACCGGCGTGTCCGGATGTTTGGCTTCCAAAAATTCCTGCCAGTTGACCCAGTTTTCCAGATACGGGCGATTGTACAACCCCTCGTCCAAAATGACCTTCGCCATGGCCAGCAACACAGCCGCCTCCGAACCCGGATAACTCGGCATCCAGTAATCGCTCATACTGGCCGTATTGGACAGCCGTGGATCCATCACCGCCAGCTTGGCCCCCTTCATTTTGGCTTCAATGATGCGCTGGGCATGCGGGTTGAAATAATGCCCGCTTTCCAGGTGGGCCGAGATCAGCAGGATGAACCGGGCATTGGCATGGTCGGGGCTGGGGCGGTCGTAGCCATACCAAATGGCATATCCGAACCGCGCACCCGACGAGCAAATATTCGTATGGCTGTTGTGCCCGTCGATGTTCCAGGATTGGAGGATGCGGTCCATGTATCCCTCATGACCGGGCCGGCCCACATGATAGGCGATTTCATTATTGCGGCCTTCCTGAAGAGCGGTGCGGATGCGCCCGGCGATATCGTCCAGCACTTCATCCCAGGTGACCCGTTCCCACTCTCCGGCACCACGAGGCCCCTTGCGGCGCAACGGGTACAGGATACGGTCCGGGTCCGTGATCTGGTTGATGGTGGCGGGTCCTTTGGCGCAATTGCGACCGCGACTGCCGGGGTGGTACGGATTGCCTTCGAACTTGCGGACTTCGTTGGTTTCCTTGTCGATAAACGCTGTAAGCCCGCAACCGCTCTCGCAGTTGAAACATGTGGTGGGAACAATGGCATAGTGTTTCTTCACCTTCCTCGGATGGGCCTTGGCTTCGTATTCCACCCAATCGTCCCATTTTTCAGGGGGAGGGAACCCAGCCAGTTCAGTCGTTTGCGTCAGATGCGGCAAATCACCATCCCGGTCCCGGTGCAAATCCGGGATCAGGCCGATGGATTCCGCCAGGCGTTCGATAAAACCCGGTTTTCTGGTCATGGTCGCACAAGATTAACTCAGGGGAATGCGCTGGGGCGCTTCGACCCAAATACGTTCGGTAAAATAAATGCCCGCCAGGACAGGGACCGCAGCCAGTGCCAACATCCCGGCATGGCCCCATCCGGCCAAAAGGAGCGTGAGGGGAAGGAGATTGCCCACCATCAGTACGCCTCCCCAGAACGGCATGCGGTATCGTCCTTTCAGGATCATGTCCACCACCCGATGGGCGTCGGAAGTAGGGTGCGGCACGGCCAGTTCGACAAACAATACCACCAGATTGACGATCAGAGAAATGGTCAGTGTGCCGTACAGGAACAGCACCCACTCGTGACCGGCCCCCGTCCACACATTGACCAGGCCGGAGGCCGCCCCACCGGCCATCACGCTGTGGACCAGCATGTGCAGCGGCATCGCCGGACTTTGCCAGAAGTCCCTTCCCTTGGCCTGGGCAAACAAGAAGGCCGTGTAAACCGCCACCAGCACCGCGACCAGGGCCGTGACCAGGCCGAGGAGGGGCACATTCACACCCAGCAAGTGCAACACCAAACCCAGCGTCAGCAATCCTCCATAGGCGGTAATGGCATATCCGCCCCGGGGCAACCAGGATTTCCATTGGGGCCTCAGCAGCACATAGACAAAGCGTTTTGGCTGATCGAGATCCTTGACCAACAAAGCGCCGGTGGCCATGAGAAAAAAGAGGGAGAGGCCGAAGCTCCAAGTCGTTCCTGCATCATAGGGCCCTGCGAATCCGAGCCACCAGGCCAGGACAGGCACGAGAAAAGCGCCGGCGGCAATGGCCTTGGTCCACACATATCCCGACACTTCCCATCCCCAGAGAATGCCTTTGTCGGGGGCATCGTACACCCTGCGCGCATGCTTGCCCATGAGTACCTCTACGGAGCGGGCCGGCCCCGGACCGACAAGGGTGGGTGCCGGTGAGGATTGACCATTGGCTGTCAGCAACGCATGGACCACATCGGGATTGGAAAAGGCCATCTCTTCGGCGGCACGGGCAAAATGCCCCACGCCACGTTCCTGATGGCTCCACAGGGTGTCTGCACGTTTTTCAGTAGCGGATGGCACGAGAGAAGCATCATCGGCATCGATGTAAAAGAGGTTGGGGATGGTGCCTTTCTCCTGCTTGCGAACCTTGACCGGCTGACGAGCCAACAGGTGGGCGATTTCGGATTCCGGATCGTCCATGTCGCCGGAAATGATGGCGTGCTCGGGACATACATTGACGCAGGCAGGCTCAAGCCCTATGTCGATCCGGTGCGCACAATAATTGCATTTGGCGGCGGTATGGGTTTCGGGGTCGATATAAAGGGCATCATAGGGACAAGCCTGCATGCAGGACTTGCAGGCAATGCATCGCTCCTTGTCGAAATCCACAATCCCGTCTTCCCGGATGAAAAGCGCCTCCACGGGGCAAATTTCCACACAGGGGGCATCGGTGCAGTGATTGCAGCGCATGACGGAAAAAAGCCGGCGCGTATGGGGGAATTCCCCTTTCTCCACCTGCTTGACCCAGGTCCGGTTGACGCCTACGGGCACATCGTGTTCCGATTTGCAGGCGGTGGTGCAGGCGTGGCAACCGATGCATTTCCGGTTGTCGATGATAAACCCATAGCGCATACTCCGGTTTTTCGAATGTCCACAATCCCGGCGGTGGGGTGCCGGCCTCTCACTGCATTATTCAGGCTTTGGCCTTGATGATGGTGCTCGGACAAACATAATCCGTCAATGGCAATCCGGCATCCCTGAATTCATCGAAAGCGGCCAGGATGTTGACGATCTGATGAAATCCCCGGGCCTTCAATATGGAAGCGGCGATGGTTGAGCGGTACCCACTGCGGCAATGGAGATAATAGGGCGTGTCCCGGCTGACCTCCTCCATCTGGAGGTTGATGAAATCAAGGGGAAGGTTGCGCGCTTTGTCTAGATGCTCGCCGGCATACTCCCCCGGCTTGCGCACGTCGAGCACTTCAGGTGTTTCCCCGTTGCGAAATTGCCGGGCAAACGTGTCGATATTGATGGAGGGAATGGCATCGCTCTCCTTGCCGGCGGCTTTCCAGGCGGCAAAACCTCCCCGGAGATAGCCAATGGCGTTGTCATAACCCACCCTGGCCAGCCGCAGGACGGCCTCTTCCTCGCGGCCTTCGGGGGCAATAAGGAGAATTTCCTGCCGGAGATCCGGAATAAGAGCCCCCACCCACGGTGCAAACTGGCCGTCCAGACCGATGAAAATACTGTTGGGTATGTACCCTTTGACAAATTCCTCCTTGTCGCGCACATCCAGCAACAAGGCACCGGTTTCATTGGCCACCGCCTCGAAATCATCCGGCTCCAGCGCCTGCGCGCCGCGCTGCA
>JAGFIW010000042.1 GCA_024103195.1 Saprospiraceae bacterium
TCCGGCCAGGCGATCTGGATATCGGGGATATCCCCATTGAGTTGAACCCATACCGTATCGGTGGCGCGACAACCGTTCAGGGAATTGGTCACCTGCAGCAGGTACCACCCCGCTGCGGAAAAGACGGGTTGCAGCAGGGTGTCGGAGGAGATCACTCCCCCACCGGTGGTCCATAGATAGGTAATCCCCGGGCCCTGGGCAGTACCGGCCGTTTGGGGACTGACCGAGGCGGTCCCGCAGTCAATGGCCAGGTCGGGACCGGCATTGGCTGCCGGCAGGTTGGCGTCGGCGACCACAAGAACCGAAGCTGTATCCCGGCAGCCATTGCGCAGGTTTTCCACCTGGAGAAGATAGGTTCCGGGTCCCCCGGCCCACAGCCCCAGCGACTGGGCGCCGGACAAGAGTACGCCATTGGAGGTGGTCCATTGGATGGCCAGACTGTCGGGCCCGGGTGGGATCTGCGCCTGCACGAGCAGACTGTCCGTCAGACAGGTGAAGGTATCCGGAACGGCGAGGGTGATGTCCGGAATTTCGGTAGAGGCCGGGACGGTCACGGACAGGGTACCCGTGCAACCGGTCAGCGTATCGGTCACCGTCAGGGTGTAAAGTCCTCCCTGGTTGACGAGCGGGGTCAGGGTATCCCCGCCGCCGAGGATATGGCCGCCGGATGTGGTCCATTGCAGGATATAGCCTGTATCCGGTTGGATGATCTGGACGAAAATCAGCCCCTGGGTATCCCGACAGGTGATGGCAGGTACCTGAAGGATCTGGGCTTGCGGGACATCGCCCCCTCCCAGGATGTCGAGCGATTCGGAAGCCGTGCAACCGTTGCCGGGATTGGTGATCGTCAGGGTGTAGGTGCCGGTCCCCTGGACCGTGGGTGCATAGGAATTGCCGCCACTGAGAATGATCCCGTTGGGTGAGGTCCAGGCAATGATCGCGTTGGCGGGGACATCCACCGGTTGGGCCGAAAGGGCAAAGATGCTGTCCTCGCAACCCGCGACCGGAGCCGGGTCGAGGATGAAAACCGGTGACATGGTATCAAGAGCCACGATGACGGAAGTCGCATTGGAACAGGTCACGATGCCGTTGGAGGTAGTCACTGTCAAAACATAGGTCCCGGGAGCGTTGACCGTGACGGAGGGCAGACCGGGATTGGACACGATATTCCCGTCAGGTGTGGTCCAGAGATAGGACTGGATACCGAACGTCCCGGTGGACAGGGAACCGTCGAGGACTGACTGATTGAGCAGGCAGGTCAGCGGATTGGAAATGGTGATGAAGGGTTCCACCTCCGCGACTTCCACGTTGACCGTAATGGTGCTGTCGCAACCGAGGTAGTTGTCGAGCACCACCTCATATTGGCCGGCGTCCTGAAAAAACTGTCCACCCACCTCAACGGATCCGCCTTCACAGATCACATGGTCCTGAACCTCTTCGACGTTGGGGGCAACGGTCACGGTCACTTCATCGCTGACCGCGCAGCACTCCACCATGGTGATGTCGTCGACGGCACACATGCTGCCCAGTCCGGCCACAGTGGAATTGGCGAAGCAGACATCGGCGGTGGTAGCGCCTCCGCTGTTCCAGGTGAAACTGGCGTCGGCTTCATTGCAAAGCCCGTTGGGTGCCTGGAGGGAGCCGACTGTCGCGCCGTTGACTTTGAGGACGATGACCGGGGCCGGGGCAAAGAAATACGGAATACCGAATACTTTGAAAGTGAATTTGTAGTCCGTATCGGGAGTCACCGGAATCGACTGGCACCAGAAATCGACATTGACACCGGTACTGCCGTGGATCACCATGGTATAGTTGCCGATATCAGGCTGGCAGCCAAAAGCCTGGACGATCTGCGGAACGGACAGGATGCCGTAATAATTGGGGGCGTTGGTGGCGATGGCCAGCGGGTCGGCCACCTGGGTATATCCGGTAGTGGCCGGGGCGATACTCCCCGTCTCAAACCCACCGTTGGTGATCAGGTTGCCCGACATGGCGGTGGCCGTCAGCGTGTAGGTGGTGGTGGATGTGGGGGACGCGACCGGATTCAGGATGTTCGGGTTGCTCAATCCCGCAGCGGGTGTCCACAGGTATTCCGGGTTGTTGCCTCCGGTCACCTGCCCGTCAAGGGTGGTGCTTTCTCCCTCGCAAATGGTGACATCGGGGCCGGCGTCCACCATCATGTTGCAGCCGTTCTGGGCCCGGATCTCCGGCGCAAAAAGCAGGGATATCGCGATGCCCGATAACCCGGATAGCCTCCTGAAATACTTCATTCCTGATCGTTGAACTCCCCGCGAAGTCCCGGGTCACGGACCCGTCCATCCGCAGGTGGTCAAAGATAGACGATTGAAGCTTTCATGGGTTCAATACATGATTTTATCCGGTTTCGCCTCCCAGTCCTCCCACAATGCCCTGGCCTCCTCCAGGTGTATGTATGTCATGGGAATGGCCCTCGCCTCCGGCGCCAACGGCAGCTCCCGGTAAATCAACTCGTCGTCGAAACCCGCGCGGGCGGCATCCACCCGCGTAGCGGCAAACCACACACCAGAAGGACGGGCCCAATAAATCGCACCCAGACACATCGGACATGGCTCACAACTCGTGTAGAGGATACACCCCTCGAGCTGCCAGTGACCCAGCCGGTCACAGGCCTCACGGATGGCCACGATCTCGGCATGGGCCGTAGGATCCAGCCAGGTGGTCACCCGGTTGACACCACGCGCCAGGATCTCGCCATCCCGCACCACAAGGGCGCCAAACGGCCCACCCGCCCCCGACGCCATACCCTCACGGGCCAGCGCGATGGCCATTCGCAAAAACCGGGTGTGGGTATTGCCGGAATCCTCTTCCATTATCGTCCCGTGACCTTCACAAATGCCCGCATCAGCGGTGGCCGTCCCTCCCGGTACACACGGAGATAATACATGCCGGCCGGCCATCCGCTCACGTCCATGCCGGCCGCAGGCCGTTCAAATACGCCCATGCTCCTGCCCGACGGTGTCATCCCTTCGGCCCGCTCGTACACGCCGGGACCATCAAGATACAAAACCCCGCTCACCGGATTGGGATACAGCCTCACCTCCGTCGCCACCGGCTCCTCTACCGCCGTGGTGGGCCAGCAGGACCCTACCCCCGGAGCCTGATACAGCTGCTCTTCATGGCGGTAAAAACAGGTCATGTACCCCCCGATATCCGTGGCACAGGGAAACGTGTATCCTGGCAACTCCAACTGGATGGCACCGAGACCCTCCACCCAAAGAATGTCACCAAACCAGAATCCTCCGGGATCATCGGGGCAATTCAGGGCTATCCGTTTGCGCCAGCTCCCGTCCAGGAGCTGCAGGGAATCCACCGCCTTCACTACATATCGCAAGGTATCCCATGCATATTCCCGCTTGATCGTATCCCCCACCTCCGCCGTGTAATCAAACAACAGCACTTCCCCTCCCGGCTCATACAGCCAGACTTTCCGGTCGGCTTCCCGGATGGCCGGGCCGTCTTCCCAGTTGTTGCCGGTGGGCTCCGGGGAAGACTGAATGGTATGGTAATACTGTCCGTCCATCAGGACACTGTCGCCGGAAAAACGGTATCGACGGGTCACCGGTCCGCCGAAGGTGGTCATCTGGGCTACCCAGTGATGGGCCGTATCCACCAGGGCCGGAGGTGGATCGCCTTCCCCTGTCTGCCCGTCCCAGCCGGCTATCCGGGCCATCAACACCCAAAACGCCTTGGCGATCATGACCTTACCAGCCGACACACTGCCAAGGTGGCCACCTTCCGTCTCGGTGGTGTAGTCCTGACAAATGGCGGGATGGTCGAATCCGTCGTCGGGATGGTTCTCGCTCTGCCCTGTCATGGCGGTGTAAGGCACCCCGTCCCGATTGTCGAAACAGGGTACACCCTTGTCCGTGTGGCTGATGATGTCCGCCATGTCCAACAGGATCTTCCCGTTGGCCTGGCAATACTGGCGCATCTGCTCGTTGAATGCCGTGGATACGGAACTGCCGATGTCCCGTGCCAGGCTGGTGGTCCAGTAAAAAAAGGTGATGTCCGGATGCTGGGCCAGATATGATTCCAGATCATGGACGTCGAAAAGGGTGGGATGATCGGAAAAAAATCCGTTGGCCGGATGGGCGATGTTGTCGCCTTCGATCACGCTCAGGTAGCTGAACTGATAGGACCACACATCGACCTGGTCTTCATAGTCCGGCCCCAGGGTCTGGATGAAATCCTGGGTTAATTCGCTCCAGGATCCGCTCTTTGGCTCGAAGACCCAGTTGCTGCGGTCGTATTTTTCCGGGTCGGGGTTGAAGCGGATGCGCTCGGGCACCGCGCCGGCGGCCCAGTCGGCGGCGCTGTAGGTTTTCCAGTTCCACAGGGAGTCGGTATAATCCCTCCGGGCCGAGGCCGGCGTCTGGGCCCAGGAGGCCGCCTGAAAATAATCGAGAGCTTCGTGGATGTTTTGGCCCACCGACCGGTCGGAAAACATCAGCCGCATTTGACGGGCGGCGGTGAGAAAGGTATCGGGGATATGGTCGAAGAGCGCCACGGCATGACGGTCAATGACAAACCCGTTTTGGGCGGGCAGGAGAGCGGGGAGCCAAAGAGCCACCCAAACGGCGGGGAGGAAACGTTTCATGGCGGACATTATGATTCGGGAGTCGGGGTACCCTCCCGATCCCCTCAAAGATCGTCGTAGTAAAGTCTCCGGATCTTCCGGGTCGGTCCCGGACAAAGTTGTTCATGGCAGGCCATGCAGGAATGAACGACGCCCTGGAAATAAGCTTTCCGCTCCTCCGGCGCCGCCTCTTTGAGAGCTCGGGCGGCAGCGAGGTAGGCACGGCCGAGTTCCTGATACTCGGAACTGGCAGCCTTCTCCGGTTCCGTGGCATGGGCCGTGAAAATGTCGGCAGGATCCAACCGGTAATCGGGATGACGGCCTTCGGCGATGGCGATTTTGACGGCCATGCCTTCGTCAAACAAATCCCGCATGAGAAGGGCCAACTCGCTATCGCCGTTGGGGTTGACGATCTGTCGGGCAGTGCCTTCATCGGTGGAACACTCCTGCCGGGTACAATGGACCATGAAAAAAAACATGGCCATCAGGGCCGCGGCCAGGGCGGCAGGGCGGGGAACCATCTTGGTTTTCACGCTTCAAAAGTAGCGCATTCCGGCCATTCCTTCAAGGAATCGGTCGCTGCGACTTGCCGGCTGCTTTGCGAATAACTATCGGCATTCGACCGGACGGAGCTTCAGCACGTGGTGGTAATTGAGAAATCCGCTGTTGGCATAGACCTGCTTGCCGTCCACCTCGATCCTCTCGCCAAATCCCTCCACCAGCTCTCCGTCTTTCGTGCGCAGAAAATGGACCTCCCGGATGACGGGTTCGCCTTCCCATTGGTAATGAAATTCGGCATTCAGCGTATCGCCCCGCCAATGGCCTTTGAGCTTACCCTGTTGGGGATCCATCTGGAAATACCGGGCCTCCATTTCACCCTTAACCTGTCCACCTTCTTCGTTCCACCACAGGGAGGTGGTGTCGCGGTCGGTTTCGCCATGGTAGCAAACGGCATAACCGGCATGTTGCGAAGCATCGGATTGGCACCCCGCCATAGCGAGGATGACCGTCAGGGCAGTCAGGCTGATCAATATTTTCATGGCATCTCCGCGTTACTTGGGTTCCAGGATCACAAAGGGGCAAATCATTTCTTCCAGGGACACACCGCCATGCTGAAAGGTGTTGCGGTAGTAATTGTGGTAGTAATTGTAGTTGTTCGGGTAGAGGAAAAAGCGGTCGTCCTTGGCAAAGATAAAAGCGGAACTTACGTTGGGTCGGGGCAGTCCACCCTTGTCCGGATCCCGGATTTCGAGCACATCGCGGGGGTCATATTGCAGGTTGCGTCCCACCTTGTACCTGAGGTTGGTGGTGGTGTCGCGGTCGGCCACAACCCTGGCGGGCGTTTTCACACGGATGGTGCCGTGGTCGGTCGTCACGATCACGCGCACGTTTTTCTGGCCGGCCCACCGCTGCATGGCCGACCACAAAGGGGAGTGCAAAAACCAACTGAGAGTCAGCGACCGGTAGGCGGTCTCGTCGCCCGCCAGTTCCTTGATGACTTCCATTTCTGTCCGGGCGTGCGACAGCATGTCAATAAAGTTGTACACAATCGCTGAAAACCGGAAAGCCAGATGGTCGTGGGCATTTTCCTGGAGGGTTCGGGCTGCCTGAAGGTTGGCTATTTTGGTGTAATTCCACTTGAGGGGCTTGCGGATGGCTTTTTCGATCAGCTTGCCGAGAAGGTCGCCCTCAAACTGGTTTTTGCCGCCTTCGTCGATGTCGTTGCGCCACCAGTCGGGGTAAAACCGGGCAATTTCCGACGGGAGCATTCCGCCAAAAATGGCATTGCGCGAATACTGCGTGGTCGTCGGCAGGATACTGAGAAACCAGGATTCCTCGACGACGCGATATTGCTCCGTCATCACCGGTGCCAACACCTTCCATTGGTCGTAGCGGAGGTTGTCCAACAAAATGAAAATGGTCGGCCGGTCGTCGGTGAGGAGGGGAAAAACCTTTTCCCGCATCAGGTTCCAGGACATCACGGGCGGGTCCCCTTTGCCGGAGATCCAATCGCCGTAATGCCCTTCAATGAATTTGCAAAACGAAGCGTTGGCTTCCGTTTTCTGGGTGTTGAGGATTTCGCCCATCTCCTGGGAACGCGAAGCGTCCATTTTCAACTCCCAATTGATGATCTTTCGGTAGATGTCAAGCCATTCCTCCAGGGAATTGGCGTCCTGGATGTCCATCAGGATGGACCGGAAATCCTGTTGGTAGCCGGTCAGGACTTTCTCGCTCACCAGCCGCTTGTTTTCCGTCAGCTTTTTAAGGGTGAGCAAGACCTGATTGGGATTGACGGGTTTGATCAGGTAATCGGATATGCGACTCCCGATGGCCTCCTCCATGACGCGCTCCGCCTCGTTTTTGGTGATCATGACCACCGGAAGCTGAGGGTGCCGGTCTTTGATGCGGTTGAGGGTCTCGAGGCCTGAAAGGCCGGGCATGGATTCATCGAGGAAAACGATGTCCAGATCATGACGCCCCTCGCATTCATCCAGGGCGTCATGGCCGTTGGTCACCGTGATGACTTCGTAGCCCTTCTCCTGGAGAAAGAGGATCTGCGGTTTGAGGAGGTCGATCTCGTCATCCGCCCAAAGAATTTTCATACCGGAAGGTTTAGGTTGGGGGTAGCCCGGCAAGGCGTACCTTTGCCAGGAACGCCCGGCACAGGCACCCTGGTATAAACGGCATGGCTCCCCACAAGATCTTCAACGATCCCGTTTACGGATTTGTTACGGTTCCCCGCGGTCTTCTGATGGAGCTGGTCGAACATCCGTGGTTCCAGCGCCTCCGGCGAATCCGCCAATTGGGCATGACGGATTTTGTCTATCCCGGGGCCCTGCACACCCGTTTTCAACACGCCCTGGGGGCCATGCATCTGATGCAGCAGACGGTCGCCATCCTCCGTTCCAAAGAGGTCGAAATCACGGACGAAGAGGCCGAGGCGGCACAGGCGGCCATTCTCCTCCACGATATCGGACACGGTCCCTTCAGTCACGTGCTCGAAGGTATCCTCCTGCCCTGGCATCACGAGGTGCTCAGCCGCTGGATCATGTCGGAGATGAACCGTCAGATGGACCACCGGCTGACCCTGGCCCTGGAGATTTTCGAGGGATCCCATCCCAAGCGGTTTCTGCACCAGCTCGTGTCCGGGCAACTCGATATGGATCGCGTGGACTATCTCAACCGGGACAGTTTTTTCACCGGCGTCCACGAAGGGGTCATTGGATATGACCGTATCCTCAAGATGCTGCACGTCGTGGACAACCGGCTCGTGGTGGAGGAGAAAGGGGTTTACAGCATTGAAAAGTTCCTGATCGCCCGTCGGTTGATGTATTGGCAGGTGTACCTCCACAAAACAGTCCTCGTCGCCGAAAAAATGCTCGTTCTCTTTTTCCGGCGCCTGGCGCGGCTTTACCGGGAAGAGCGTCTCCGGATTGCTTCGCCCGTTCTCGAAAAACTGATGGATTACCGGCCCGCCGCTACTGCCGACCCGGGCGATATCCTCCTGCTCTTTACCCGCCTCGACGACCACGACATCATGCAGGAGGTCAAAGCCCAAAAGGACGCCGACGACTTTCTCCTCCGTTTTCTGGCGGACGGGCTGCTCAACCGCCGGTTGTTCCGCATACGGCTGGATCGCCACCCCCCGTCCGCCGAAGAACTGGAAACTGTGCGGGAAGACCTGCAGCACCGTTTTGCCCATCTGACGCCTGACTTCGCGGACCTCCTGCTGACCGGAACGGAGGAATCCCACGCCTATCTTGAAGGCGAGGACGAAATCCGGATCCTCAGGAAAAACGGAGAAGTAATCCGCTTTTCCGAAGAGACCGATGCCCCGATCCGCGAAGGGGCCACCCGCAAGCATTATCTGATCCATCCCCGCTGATACCGGCGCTTCACCCTCCTGCAAAATCATGGATGAAATCCTGTCCCAATTCCCCGGGTTGACGGAAAGACAAAAATCCCGGTTCGGCCTGCTGGAACCGCTGTACAGGGAGTGGAACGCGAGGATCAATGTCATCTCCCGCAAGGACATGGACCAATTTTATCGGCACCATGTCCTCCATTCCCTCGCCATCGCCAAATGGATCACCTTCCGCCCCGAGGCCCGGATCCTGGACCTGGGCACGGGGGGCGGATTTCCCGGAATCCCGTTGGCCATCCTGTTTCCGGACACCTCCTTCACCCTGTTGGACGGGACCCGTAAAAAAATCGGCGTGGTGGAGGCCGTGGCTACGGCCCTGGAGCTGGACAATGTGACGGCACGAGCCGAGCGGGCGGAGGATCACAAGGGCAAATACGAATTTGTGGTGACCCGTGCCGTGGCCCAGTTGGCTGACCTGTACCGATGGTCAAGACCTTTGGTCAGTCCCCGCCCCCAGAGGCATGCCCTCCCCAACGGACTGATCGCCCTGAAAGGGGGAAGCCTGGAGGCGGAAACAAAATTGTTGCCGCGCAAAACGGCCGTAGAGACGGAAGCCATCCAGCGGTGGTTTCTGGACCCATGGTTTGAGGGCAAAAGCGTGGTCTGGGTGCAGATCTGACATCCGGCCGGGCCTTGGCTTGCCCGGAGATCAAAAGCCCGGGGCATCGCTCTCCCCATCCGCCATCAATTTTTGTAATATCCTTCCTTGCCGAGTTTTTGGACGAGGAGGGCATAGAAGACGGCGCGGTGCTTGGTCCGGTTGCCGCTGCCCATGGCGTTGACCGTTTCGGCGATGGCGGCATCGAGTTTGGGACCGTCGGCCAGTCCGAGTTTGCCGATCAAAAAGCGCTCCTTGACCCGCTTGAGCTCCTCGGGATCGCTGCTGGATACGAGTGAAGCATCACCCCGGTAGATGGACGGCCCCAGGCCTTTGGCCACGGCGGTGATCAGGTGGTCGCTGATGTTGAGCTTCAGGTCGGCGATCTGCTGCTTGTAGATCTTCACTTTTTCATCAAACTGGCTCATATTCGAAATTTTTTGATCTCCAAAGATAACGGATGAACGCTATTTGATCGTGCTCCGCCAGGCTGATCAAAGGCAGGTGTGCCCATCAACCCGTGGCGCTAGTCGCCGGGACATCGGGTGCCCGGCCCATCCAATGAGCGGGGCATTGGCCCTGCATTCCGGTAGTGGCAGACCATTCTTTTGTTGCCAATCCAAAACCGTCGGCCAAAGCAAAGCCGGGAAGTGGCACCAGCAGCCTGTGTATCATCCCGAAATGACGATCTACGCATAATTTAATTCTTTCCATTATATTTAACCACCTTAAGCCTACAGCAACCAGAGAAATACTGCTTCACCAAAACCTTTTCATGATGAAAACTACCCTTCGCCTGCTCAAATGGATGGTCATAGTTGTCGGCGTATTGGTCATTGCCCTTGTCAGTTTCATCCATCTGAGTTGGGACAAAACCTATGAAGCCGAATTTCCTGCCATCCAGGCCAGCAGTGATTCTGCTGTGATCGCCCGCGGCAAATACCTTGCTTTTGGCCCAGCTCATTGCAGCACCTGCCACGTCCCGATGGATCAGGTCATGGCCGTCGAAGACGGATTGGAGATGCCCCTTCAGGGCGGATGGGAACTGACCCTTCCTCCCGGAACATTCCGGGCCCCCAACATCACGCCACATCCGGAAACGGGCATAGGCAAGGCCGACGATGCCACCATTGCGCGCTCCCTTCGTTACAGCGTCAGCCGGACCGACCGCTGTGTCTTCCCCTTCATGCCTTTCCAGGAATTGAGTGACGAAGACCTGACCGCTGTCATTTCCTTCCTGCGGTCCCAACCTGCCGTGGACCACAAGGTTCCACCGACCGAACTCACCTTCCTGGGCAAGGCCGTCATGGCCTTTGGCATGATCAAGCCGGTGGCGCCCAAACAGACACCGCCCCGCAGTGTGGTCAGAGAGCCGACGGCCGCCTATGGGTCATACCTGGCCAACAGCGTGGCGAATTGTGTCGGTTGTCATACCGCCAGAGATTTGAAAACCGGCGCCTTTATCGGAGAGCCGTTTGCCGGCGGCATGTATTTCGAACCCGATCCCTTTTCCGGGGGACGCTCATTCATCTCTCCCAATCTGACACCTGATCCCACCACCGGTATCATGGCCGGATGGACGGAAGACCAGTTTGTCACCCGGTTGAAAAGCGGACGGGTACACAAGGGAAGTCCGATGCCCTGGGGTGCCTTTTCGCGCATCGACACGGTCGATCTGCAGGCCATCTACCGCTATCTGACCTCCCTGGAACCTGTGGCGAAATCCATCCCCAAAATCGTCTTCGAAAACGGCGAGAAACCGGTTCTGTAGCAGAGCGGTTCTGGTCGCTGGTTGGTCCAGGCTGCCATCCGCACATACCCGCCAAATATCCGGTTACCTCCTGCCTCATTGGGGCATGGGAATAGATGCATTTGCCTTGGAGTGACTGTCAGAAACGGTATTTCCGACAAGAAATTCCCGGGTTGAGGGCCGGTTCCTGCCTTACCGTTATGTTTCGCCGGGACCATGATACCCGTGCTTGTTGAACCCGAAACGTAAGCCGTTGGGGCATGTGTTCGACTTCTGCCGGCCAGCCCTCCCAATCCCATTCCTTCATGGATACTACCGATGAGGAATGGGGCAAGACAATGGTCATCGGGGAAACCCCCCGGAAGACATTTTGGAGGATGAGGGCTCCGTTACCAACGCAAAAGGGCCCGTCTTGTGGACGGACCCTTTTGGTGGCTCAGATCCCGGTATTACCGCTGGATCTGTAGCGGTTTGCTGGTGGCTCCTTTGGAGGTATAAGCCGTCACGAAATACATGCCCGGCGCCCATCCTGCCACATCAATCCGCAGCCGGTGTTCGGCACTGGTATCCAGATCGCGGACGAAGACCTGTTCTCCGGTAGCGCTCATGATGACGAGCTGCACCGATTCGGGTTCTTCGAGCCGGATGCCTACATTCAGGTCATGGCTGGCCGGGTTGGGCCAGAACGAAAGACCCGGTGTAAGCTCGATCTGCGGCACACCTTTGCCCGGCTTGCCGGATTCCACATCCACGAAGGCTTCACCAGGTGGCAGATAATCCGGCTGGCAGACCAGAACCTCTACCTCGGCCAGCTCAAGCTGATCGCCGGATTCCGTTTGTACCCGGACATATTGTCCCTGCTGACTGACCTCCGTCCTCCAGGCCACATTCATGGGCCCTTCGTGATAGATGGTGGTTACAGCCGGATCCTGAATCAGTTCCTGAACGCTGATCCCGATCGGGAACGGCGCCTCGGAAATGAACACATAGAACGGATCGAGACGGTCCTGGCAGCAATCCGTACGCGGATGGATGATGATCGACTCAATCATGTAGTTCTGATCCAGACGCGTCTGCCAATAGTTGTTGCCGCCTGCCAGTGTACTGGCCACGGAACCATTGGCGAAGACGCCATCCGTATTTCCATCCACCGCCAATTCAGCGACCGCATTCTGGAAGGTACTGGATTGCTTGGCCTGGGATCCGACGGCCACGTTGGATTCGCGGCAGGCATTTTCCCAGTAGAGCACGCAACCTTCCGGTTTGACGATACGGAACGTGTGGTTGTTCACCTGACCGGACTGGGTGGTCACCTGTACACTGTAATTGCCAGGAGGCACATCACCCAACAACGGGCCATTGGTACCATTCGACCACACCACCGGATAATCGAAGCCGTCCAGAGAGATCACCTCTGCCCCTCCTTTGACCAGTTCTACGTTCTGGCAATTCAGGAGGAAGGAGAAGAAGGCCTGTCCATTCGCCTTGGGAGCACCAGGAGGCACCGTTGCTGCCGTAAACCAGCCACCGTTGCCGGTCGTCTTGGTATTGGCTCCGAAGCCGATCTGGAAGCCAAATCCCGGATAGTTCTTCGGTGTCTTCAGATCCAGCGTCGCACCGGCATTTCCACCTGTCCCTGAGAGGGAGGAGCGGCTGCCGTCGAGTTCGAAGTATTCCCAGTTGGCGGGGTTGCCCAGCATGGCCTGGTAGTTGGCCAAACCGCCAACCGCAATCCAACCGTCATACGTGCGACGGTGGAAGAACCATACCGTACCTTCCCAACCGTCTCCACTCATGGACGTCCAGGAACCGGTCAAACGGGCAGTACCGTCCGCATACATTTCCAGTGAACCGTTGCCGTTGAGGGTGTAAACGATACCCGTTGTGGATCCGGCCGGCACCCATTCAAAGCTGAAGCTGTTGGGCGCTGGCAGGTCCATGACCACACAGCGGCTGATCATCAGCTCGTCACAAGTGACAGGCTGGTTGTGGACCACCAGGTAGTCGCCGGCATTTGTCGGTACGATGACATGGAAGGCACACTGGTAGCGGATACCGAATACATCCACGAATTCGTAGGTGATACGGGTGGTGGTACCCGGATTGAAGTAGGAGCCTGATGGCGGTCCTTCGATCTGGGTCATTTCCTCCTCACCGGCACAGATTTCAAACACTGTAGGCGTCGGCCAGGTCACCTGGATGGGCGCCTGAACAGCTTGCGTGATGATATCACTGTTGCAATTGACCACCGGATGTCCGCCAGGCAGGACCGTGATGCACTGTACATGCGTCGCCGTGTTACCCGCCTTGTCGGTGGCCAGCCAGGTGCGGATCACCTTGTAACTGCCGGCCGGAATGCCCGGCAGGGGCTCGTAGGTTTCTGTCCACAGTATGACCTGGACAATGTCACAGTTGTCCGTCGCCGTAGGCACGTCAACCGGAGCAGGTTCCTGACAGAACACCGTCAGGTCATCCGGAACCGTCACAAAGACCGGCAGAACCGGATCCTTGACCGTTACCTTGGACTGACATTCGGACTTGTTGCCGTTGACATCGGTTACCGTCACCTTCACGGTCGTCGTACCCAGATCGGAACAGTCGAATATGGTCTGGGAGAGTTCGATCGAAGCTATACCGCAGTTGTCATTCGCACTGTTCAACAGATCGTTCGGTCCGATCGTCACGGGGTTGCCATCGGCATCCAGCAAGATCTCCAGATCCTTGCAGGACACAATCGGCTTGATATCGTCCACCACTGTGACAATGGCCGTACATGTACCCGTATTGCCACAGGCATCCGTAGCCGTCAACGTAACCACATTCGGTCCGACATCCGCACAAGTGAATTGCGAGGGCGAAATACTGAGATTTGTCAGGGCACAATTGTCCGTGCTTCCGTTGTCAATCTGGTAGACAAAGATCTCGACGGTACCATTGGCATTCAGGTAAGCCGTGTGGTTTTTGCACAAAGCCACCGGTGCCGTATTGTCCTGAACGGTGATGACCTGCGAACCGGTAGCTGTGTTTCCACAGTTGTCCGTAGCCGTCCACGTCCGGATGAGCGTGTAATTGTTCGGACAGTTGCCCGGTATGACTGTTTCGGTCAAGACCACGGGTACGTCCGGATCACAATTGTCTGTGGCGGTTACGACAGCGGCAGGCGGTACGGCATCGCACTGAACAGTCACATTGCCAGGTACTCCGGCCAATACCGGAGATGTTGTGTCGATGACCGTGATCACCTGCGTATGCGTGATGGCATTGCCGCAGTTGTCGGTCGCCGTCCACGTCCGCGTGATCGTGTAGTTCATGAATCCGCAACTGTTCACATCCGGATTCTGCGTACTCACTTCCGTGAACGTCACCGTCACATTGGGATCGCAGTTGTCCGAAGCCGTGATCGGGCTGGCAGGTGCAGGCACCAGATGGCACTGCACCGTCACATTGGCTGGCATCGGCTGATTCCACGTCGGTACCGTTGTGTCTTCCACCGTGATCACCTGCGTATGCGTGATCGCATTGCCGCAGTTGTCCGTCGCCGTCCACGTCCGCGTGAT
>JAGFIW010000049.1 GCA_024103195.1 Saprospiraceae bacterium
TGTCCGCTTGCGGCAGTACGGAGGACTCCTCGTATGAGGATATGCCGGATAGGTCACCTTTTGTCGGGACACCGACGGTGGTTCCGGAATGCAATGGTGCCTTATTTTCATTCGAAGGCTGGCCGGCAAAGACAGGATTTGTTGTTGTCAGGGTAACAGGATCAAGTGGCAGTCCTGAAGCCCGCATCGCAATTCGGCTTTCTGCCGTATCAGGCACATGCCAACACTTCATAGTGTCGCTCCATCGGGCACCGGGCAAGGCTTTCACCGCTCCAATCATGGCCTTGTCATAAGGGAAATGCAAGGCCAACCTCGCCTCACCCCTGTGACAGACTGGCTGGATGGATATGGCACGTTCTACGCCTCGATCAATGATTTCAGGCAATGCTTTTATAATAATACGTATTGCTAAATATTTGTTAACCAGATACTTGTGTTTGAATTTTCACTTTCCTTCGCGCGGCTCCGCCTCTCGTGGGTCACAGGTGCCCTCCCCCAAGATGATCCCAAAAATATCTTCCTGAAAGGGTCATCGAAGCGAAGTTAGAACATCCTTCCCAATCCACAAAATTTTCAGGGGCCTGTCAGTAAAAGTTTTTGCCTTTGCCCTTCCTGTACTATACAGCAGGGCGGCTTCCGCCGCTCACTTCTGCCCCGTCGCCACCACCTCGTCCACTACATAGGGCGGCCTACGGCGCACCGCATCCAGGGTCCGCCACAGGTACTCGCCCAGGATGCCCAAGGCC
The DNA here is from genome assembly GCA_024103195.1 of Saprospiraceae bacterium. GTDB lineage: Bacteria > Bacteroidota > Bacteroidia > Chitinophagales > Saprospiraceae > JAGNXB01. The sequence goes on from JAGFIW010000049.1 coordinate 747, forward strand.
ACCATCTGGAAGCTGCCCACCACCAGCAAAACCAACATCAGCGCCGACCACCCTTCCACCTCGATATGTCCCGTCAGCCGGGCATACAGGATATAGCCGGCATACGCCAGCGCGCCCAATCCCAATACCAGCCCGCTCACACTGATCAGCCGGATGGGGAAGAACGAAAAGGCGATGAACGAATCAATGAAGAGCTTCACCTTCTTCGTCAGCGTCCACCGCGAACGACCGATCTCGCGCTCCTGCCGCACATAGGGGATGGTGACATACGGATAGCCCAGCCAGGGCAACAGATACAGGGTGTTGGTATTCTTTTCGGCCATCCGCACCACCTCATCTTGCAGCTTGCGGTCAAACAACACAAAGTCAAATCCGCCCGGCGGGATGTTCTTCAGGGCCAGACGCCGGATCAGCGCATGGAAAAGTCCCGCCATCAGGCGTTTCAACAGGCCCTCCTCCCGGCGCTGGCGGTTGGCCATGACCAGCTTGATGCCCTTTTGCCAGTGGGCAAACATCTGCGGGATCAACTCGGGCGGGTCCTGTAGGTCGGCCGAGATCACCGTGCTGCAGTCACCCGTCGCATGATTCATCCCCGCCAGGATGGCATTGTAGGAGCCCACATTGCCGGCCAGGCGCACCAATACCACGCGGTCGGGATGGGCACGATGGATATCCAGCAAAGCCCGCCAGGTGCCGTCGCCCGAGCCGTCGTCCACGAATACATATTCCACCTCCGTGCCCTCCGGGAGCAGGAGCTCCATCCCCTGCAGGCGCCCGAAGGTCACGGGCAGGTTGTCCTCGTTGTAATAACACGGTATGATGACGGACAATCGGGCCATGGGTCAGGATTTTCGGGGTTGGGGATGAAACCAGCCCTTCCGGCGGGCCAGCAGCAGGCCACCGGCCAAAAGCAGCAGGGCCGCGCCCGCCGTCCACCACGTGGTTTCGTTCATCCAGGGGCCGTGAAAGCGAAAATAACGCTGCGCCGGTTCTTCCATAAATCCGGACGTCAGATCATGCCGGCCCAGCCGTTCCCACCAGCGACCGGCGGCGCAAAGCCCCAGGCACCACACTACCGCCCACCACGCCGGCCACACGCCTTGCCGGTCCACGGCACTGGTCAGGAGCCATACCGCCCAGGGCAGGAGCTGGAGGAGCTGCCGGGTCTCGCTGCCCAGCAGCAGGAACCCGGTCACCAACGTCAGGATCGCCGCGCCGGTCCCGGCTTCCCGAAAGGCGCCCGACAGGCCGGGGATCGCCAGCACACCCAGCAATACCAATCCCGGCAAATACTGGAAATGCGCCACCAGAAAACCGCCCGGATACACCACCGACTGGACCATGATGCCCTGCAGGTAGGTCGTCAGAGTCTGGGGAGGCGCTTCGGCCCCCGATCCCGTCCGGATCAGCACCTGGATCAGGACCACCACAGCGGCAGCCCCCACCCACCAGGGCCAGGCCGCCACCCGTTGTCGCCAGGGCCGCACCGGGAGCCATCCGGACACCTTGCCCAGCAGGGCCGTCCATACCAGCGCCAGCGGCAAGGCGAGGACCAGCCATTCCATCTGCACCGGGTGGGAGTCCGACGGCGGACGGTGGAACGCCTCCGGTGCCCGGGTCCAGGCCCAGGTCCACAGCCCCAGGTACACGACCGGCAAAAGCCCCCATATCCATACCGGCGCGGGCCGCGTGGCAGAAGGCTCCTGGCGGGGGAAGAGCAACAACAGGAGATAAAGGATCATGGTCGGGCCGGTGAAAGCCCCGATGAGCACCGTCAGCAACAGGCCCGTCCGCCATCCCCGGCGCCAGCACCAAAGCGCCACCAAACCCATGGCCATGGCGGGGATATCGGGCAGGAGCGGATAAAACAGGCTCATTTTGAGCACCGGCACGCTGAGGAACAGCGCCCCGAACCCCAGTGCCGTGGCGACGGGATGCCATCCCGATGCGGCGGCCAGCCCGAAGAAGGCGAGGATCCCCAGGGCGATGAAAAACACATTGGCCACCCGGTAGGCCCGGATGACCTGCTCCTCGGTCCGCGGGATGCCCATTGCCTCCATGACATAATACAACCCGGCCGGAACCAGGATGCGCTGGATGCGGTGGCTGTTGATGGCTTTTTGATCGAACGCCTGCGGCAGGTACTGGGTGTACATGCCGTACATCTGTCCGTCCCAGCCGAATCCCTTGTTGACGGGGATCAGGTCCCGGTCCCGGGTGAGGGCCAGCGGCAGGGCCACGAGGGCGATGAGCAACAACATCCAGCCTTTCATCGGAAAAAGGATTGAATCGCTTCGACCACGGCATCTTGCTCGTCATCGCGGAGTCCGGGATACATCGGCAGGCTCAGCGAGGTGGCGGCCATTTTTTCGGTCAGGGGAAACTGGCCCTCGCGCCATCCCTGGTCGCGGTAGGCCTCCTGGAGATGGGGCGGGACCGGATAATGGATCAGAGTGCCGATGCCGCGGTCGGCCAGGTAGCGCTGGAGGTCATCGCGCCGGCCGGTCCGGATGACGTACAGATGCCAGACGGGCTCGGCGCCTTCGGCGACGGCCGGCAGGATGAGGTCTCCCGTACCGGCCAGGGCGGATTGGTAGCGGCCGGCGAGGCGGCGGCGTTCGGCGTTCCAGGCGTCGAGGTGGCGGAGTTTGATGGCCAGGAAGGCGGCCTGCAATTCGTCGAGGCGGGAGTTGTACCCCTGCACGCGGTTGTAGTATTTGACTTCCGAGCCGTAGTTGCGCCATATCCGCAGTTGGCGGGCGAGCTCGTCGTCATCCGTGGTGAGGGCGCCCCCGTCGCCGAGGGCTCCGATGTTCTTGCCGGGGTAAAAACTGGTGGCGTTGACTGTGCCGAAGGAACCGGTTCGGCGGCCGAGGTAGGTGGCTCCCTGGGCCTGGGCATTGTCCTCGATGACGTGGATGCCCAGTCGTCGGGCCGTGTCGAGGATAGCGCCCATTTCGCAGGGCTGCCCGTAGAGATGGACGGGAATGACGGCCCGGGTGCGGCTCGTGATGGCTGCTGCAAATGATTCCGGATCGAGATTGGCCGTGCGGGCGGAGGGTTCGGCCAGGACCGGCGTGGCGCCGGTATAAGACACGGCCAGCACCGTGGCGATATAGGTATTGGCGGGAACGATCACCTCATCGCCGGGACCGATGCGCAACGCCCGCAGGGCCAGGTGAAGGGCATCCAGACCGTTGCCGACCCCAATGGCGTGGCGGGCGCCGCAATAGCCGGCCCAGGCGTTCTCGAAAGACGCTACCTGCGGGCCCAATACAAAGGCATGGCTGTCGAGGACCTCCGCCAGGGCCTCCTGAAAGGCCGCCTTCAGCGGGGCATGCATCGCGTCAAAGCGGAGGAAGGGGATCTTCATGGGGTCTCCTTTTCCAGGAGGCCGTTTTTCTCGCGAAACTTGCCTCCACCGTGGCTGACCCACAGGTCGCCTTTCTTTTTCAGGGGATGTCCGGCCTCATCCACCCAGCCGTGCTGGCGGGCAGGATTGCCTTTGACCAGGGCATAAGCGGGTACATCCTTGGTCACTACGGCTCCGGCGGCGACGAGGGCATAGGCGCCGATGCGGACTTTGTCGAGAAGCACGGCGCCGGCGCCGATGCTGCATCCGCGTTCGAGGATGGTCTCGGGATACCAGTCGCGCGGCCGTCTCGATCGAGGGTACCGGTCGTTGACGAATGTGGCGTTGGGGCCGATGAAAACCCGGTCTTCCGCCCGGATGCCGTCCCAGAGGAACACCCCGCTTTTGACGGTGCAGTAATCGCCGAGGATGACCTGGTTTTCAATGAAGGTGTGGCAATTGATGTTGCAATGATCGCGGATGCGGGCGCCTGCCCGTATGCCCGCGTGTTGCCGGACGAGGGTGT
>JAGFIW010000055.1 GCA_024103195.1 Saprospiraceae bacterium
CCGGAAACTGGACGGGCAAAACGGGGCTGATGGTAACGGTGGTGGCAGCCGTGGATGTGCACCCGAATCCGTCAGTGACCGTGACCGTATAAAGACCGGCCAATCCAGCGATCACCGACATGCCGGAGGTGGGTCCCGACGGCGTGGACCAGGACCAGGCCACTAGCGGCCCTCCGCTGACAGGCGCGACCGAAAGCTGAACAGAACTCCCTGTGCAAAAGGTCGGTGCAGGAGGTACAATCGCCACAACAGGTGCATCGCGCCAGGCTATAATGACGGAATCCCGGGAAACGCAACCGGCGCCATAAAAGACTTCGACGACATAAAGACCGGGTAGGGTTACCCCCAGGGGATATTGACCGGAGGTACCGGAAGGACCGGTCCATTGCACCGTCCAGCCGGGATCAGGGACAGGATTGATCTGGAGGGTAGTGGATTGACCGGGACAAATCGAGTCCATGCCCGGTATTATGGAAACCGGCAAGGCGGCAGCCGGCAGAACAAGAACGGAATCCAGTCCGGAGCATCCGTTGCCGTCCATCGCTTCCAGGAGGTAAACACCCGGGTCGGAGACCCAAAGGGAATCGCCGGTCGTGGGTCCGCCCGGATGGCTCCAGGTGTAGGAATAATTGCCGTCTCCCCCATTGGCCTGACCTTCCAGAAGGGCTTGTCCACCCGCACAAAGCCACACGGAATCCGCCGTAAAGGTGATCGAAAGCTGGGCATTTTCGCTGACAGTGACTTGCGCCGTCCCACTGCAACCGTTTTCTTCGGTGACGGTCACGGAATACATGCCTGCCAAAGCGGTGTTAAGGATGTCTCCCGTTGCAGGTCCTGCAGGGGTAGCCCACATGAACGTGAGAGCACCTCCCTGGTCACCCTGAACGGTGGCTTCCAGAAGGACGCTACCGCCCGGACAGAAAGTGGCCGGATCCGGAGAAATGGTGACGATGAGATCGACACCCGTGACCAGCACAATGCTGTCCATGGCCGTGCATCCTGCGGCATCCGTCAGGGTGACGAAGTAGGTGCCAGGTGTTGTGGCTGCCAATGGATTGCCGGAGGCCGGGCCTCCCGGCGTCACCCAGGTAAACAGGTAGCCCCCCGTGCCTCCACTCCCGGAAGCAGTAACCACGGATTGAGCGCCTGCACAGAGCGCAGGGGGGTCTGCCTGAACGGTGACGGCAGGGGGCGGAAATTCGGTGACCACCATGGAGGCTATTCCGGAACAACCCGCCAGGTCGGTGACCATGACCTGATAAATGCCGGACGATGCGGCCCAGTGGGTTGGTGTATTGAAGGGATTTCCGGCGGGATCTGTCCACTGAATCTGATTGCCGCCGGCCCCTCCGGAGATGACTGCCGACAATTCCACCTGTCCGCCACCGCAATATCCGGCCGGATCGGGTTGGATGGTGACTACCGGCACTTCGAGTTCTGTGGCTGTGCCGGAGGCTGCATCCGTGCATCCGTTGGCATCGGTAAGGGTCACACTGAAAGCGCCACCCTGAGTCAACAGAACATCCTGTCCGCTCGCGGGGCCGGAGGGCGTCGTCCACCCATAAGTATACCCTCCTCCCCCACCCTGGCCGACAGCAGTGACCAGTACCGACGCTCCTTCACAAAAGGACGGGCTGGCAGGAGACACCGTCACCATGACATCAGGCAAAAGATTCACGGATACCTGGGCAACATCCGTACACCCGGCTGCATTGGTCACCGTGACACTGTACACACCGGCATGCGCGGGTGTCAAAGGACCTACGTTGACCATGGGGCCTGAGGCCGAAAACCCACCGGGCCCTGACCATTCATAGGTCAATCCCCCGGAGCTTTGCAGGGTAATGATGCTACCCGCACAAGGTGGATCAGGGGTAGTGGCTGTCGCCTCGGGGCATAGGACATCAAAGGTGAATTCCTGCGTATGAATTTCCGGACAACCGGGCGCCAGGGGCGCTACAACCCCGACCACATAATAGGGTCCGCCATTGCAAAGGGATGCGGGTATGTCAAAGGTCACGGGCTGCACCACCGCAGGGGGATAATCCACCATACCCGGCTCGACAAGGGGTGGCGTCGGATCCCCGCATCCGCTGTTGCCGTATTCCACCGAGCCGTTGTTGTACCAGGCGTAATCGCCGTCGCCCAGCAGGGCCGGGTCATCGGTGTCATGGGTAATGGAGTGCGAGCAATTGCAATTGTTCAGCACCACCGAAGTGGTCCGGTCGCCGGAACTCGAGGAATTGGAGAAGGCCCCAATGGTTCGGGGGCAGGCATTCTGCATGATGTACAGGGTGTGGCCTGCCTGACAAAGCGCGTCAAAATTGTAGGACGTGGAAGCGGCGCTGCTGGTAAAAACGATCACCAGCGCACCGGCCGGGATGGTGGCTCCGGGCCCGGCAGCGATCACATTGCCGCTGTTGCAATTGGCCGAAGCCTGGATGGCCGATACCAGTGAAGGATTGGGCACCATCCAGTTGCATCCGCCCCCGTTGGTATTGATGTCTTCGTTGGTCGGTGACATGCTGTTGTTGCTCGGATCGAAATCGATGCCCAAATTGTTGACCTGGAATCCGCTTCCGGAGGACAGGATCATGAACTCATTGGCCTGTTCGAGACCGCAGGCATCGATCCAGATGGCCAGGATCTCCGGGCAGGTACTGCACGGGGCCGGTGGAGGGGCCGAAATCGAACCGCAACCGATCAAAGTACCTTCGCCGGCATAGGGGTCGAACCCGGGCGACGTGCCGTAATACCAGTTGACACAACCACCGTTGGGCAGCAGCGAACCTTCCGCGGTCAATTGGAAACTCTCGCCCGGACACAGGTCACAGGGAGTTCCCCCGTTGAAACACCCGACGGAAGACAGGTCGGAAGCCGTGAATTCCGGACATTGGGCGGAGGCCTCACAAGTCAAAAGCAGAAGGGCAGCGACCAGGGCCAGGGTCGCGGGAAGACTGGTTCGGGTGAGGTACATGATGGCTCTGCAGGCGGTTGGTGGCGCAAAGGTATGCAATCCGCGCAGGGTCCCGGGGTTATCAAATCGTAAATCCCGCCTCCTCCAATACCCGCCGGGGAGGCGGAAATCCGTAATTTCGCCCCCTCAAAACGAGGCTTATGTCCACGCATCTGAGTGATCAGGAAATCGTACGCCGGGAAGCCCTCCAGCGGATCCGGGAAATGGGCATCGACCCTTACCCCGCCCCCACCTACCCGGTCAATACCCTTTCCTCCGCCATCCGCACATCGTATGATCCGGACAATAATCCGCTTCCGGATGTTTGTCTGGCCGGACGTCTGATGCAGGTCAGGGTCATGGGCAAAGCTTCATTTGCCGAACTCCAGGATGCCGGCGGCCGCATTCAGTTGTATGTCAACCGGGATGAACTTTGCCCCGGAGATGACAAATCCTTTTACAATGAATTCTTCAAAAAACTCCTGGATATCGGCGATTTCATCGGTGTGCGGGGTCATGTGTTCACCACACAGACCGGGGAGCTGACGGTCCATGTACAGTCACTCACCTTGCTGGCCAAATCCCTGCGTCCCCTTCCCGTCGTCAAAACCGACGCGGAAGGACAGGTTCATGACGCTTTTACGGATCCCGAACTCCGGCACCGCCAACGCTATGTGGATCTCGTCGTCAATCCGGGCGTCAGGGAGACCTTCCTCCGCCGTTCCCGCATGATCCAGGAAATGAGGAATTGCATGCTGGAATCCGGATTCCTGGAAGTGGAAACCCCCGTGTTGCAACCTCTGTACGGAGGTGCTCTGGCGCGACCGTTCAAGACCCATCACAATACCCTCGATACCACGCTTTATCTCCGAATCGCCAATGAGCTTTACCTCAAACGATTGGTGGTTGGAGGATTCGACGGTGTTTTCGAATTCGCCAAGAACTTCCGCAACGAAGGCATGAGCAGGTTCCACAACCCCGAATTCACGCTGGTGGAACTGTATGTAGCGTACAAAGACTGTTACTGGATGATGGATTTCGTGGAGGCCATGATCGAAAGGGTCGCCCTGGCCCTGCACGGCGATACCCGTGTCACCGTCGGCGAAAAGATCATCGATTTCAAACGGCCCTGGAAGCGCTATACCATGGCCGAAGCCATTCAGATCCACACCGGAACGGACATCCGGCATCTGGATGAAAACGGCTTGCGGGAAGCCGCCCGCCGTATGAACATCGAGACGGATGCCTCAATGGGCAAAGGCAAGCTCATTGACGAAATATTCGGCGCTGCTGTGGAACCCCTCCTCATCCAGCCCACCTTCATCACGGATTACCCGGTCGAAATGAGTCCGCTGGCCAAACGGCATCGCGATCACGATGGACTGGTAGAACGGTTCGAGGTCATTTGCAATGCCAAGGAGATCGCCAATGCCTTCTCCGAACTCAACGACCCGCTGGATCAGCGGGAGCGGTTTGAAGACCAGATCAAACTGGGTCTCCGCGGCGATGCCGAAGCCATGATGCTGGACGAGGATTTCCTGCGAGCTCTGGAATACGGTATGCCTCCAACGGCCGGTGTCGGCATCGGCATCGACCGTCTGGCCATGATCATGACCAACCAGGACTCCATCCAGGAGGTCATTTTCTTTCCCCAAATGCGACCCGAACGCCACGCAGAGGTGGAGGATTGACCTCAATCCAGGATTTCCCCTACATGCCAATCGATGTTTTCGGCGATTCGCTGCATGGGTACATCATTCGTGTCGCCGCCAAAAGGATCCTCGATCTCTTCGGCGATGAGTTCCAGGCTGGCCAGGACATAAAACACGAACACCACCACCGGTATGACCAGAAAACCCAGGTCGAAGACAAATCCCAGCGGCAGGGTCATGATGTACACAAATATGAACTTCTTGATGAAGGCGCTGTAGGAATAAGGGATCGGTGTATTTTTTATCCTTTCACAGGCGCCGCAGATATCCGTAAACGACTGGAGTTCGGCATTGATGGTTTGTAATTGGAACCCGTCCAACAATCTTTTTCCGTAGAGTTGATGCACCTTTCGGAAAAGCAGGCCTGCCACCTGATTGGGCTGGTGTTTTCCACTCTCCGGATCGAGTTCGAACTGGTCGAAAAGCACCATACGGGTCTTCTCCTGCTGGAGGTGGGAGGCCAGGGTATAGGCATAGGCCGGAATCAACCGGCGGAAAAAGGAACGATCCTCCCCTTCGGGGAGCAAAGCTCCCAAACGCAAGGCAAGGTTGCGGCAATTGTTGGTGAGGGCCCCCCACTGTTTGCGCCCCTCCCACCAGCGGTCATAGGCCGTGTTGGTCCGGAACACCAGAAGCAGGGAGATCACGAATCCCAGCATGCTGTGCAGGAGAGTCAGGTTTTTGACATATGAGGTGCGCGACAGTTTCCAGTATTCGAGTTCCAGAAAAGCCATCAATCCGGCATAAACCCCGATGGCAAGCATCATGGGCAAGAGCTTCCTGAACGTATCGGCCTTGTGGAAACGGAAGATGAAGGAAAACCAGTCCTTGGGATTGTAGGAGATCACGTCATGTCCGGATTGAGCCGCAAAGGTAGCGGAATTGCCGGCGGAAACACCCATGCCCCATCCCGATGTGGCCCCATGATTCCCGCGGCAATCCATCGAAATCTCCTATCTTGACAGCCCGCTAACTGCACTCTCTTCTATGAGCGATCCCAAGGCATTGACCTCCATCCATTATCATCACTACCTGCATCTCGACCAGCTTCTCCATGCACAGCATCCGATCAGCAATGGCGCCGGAGAACCGGCGCATGACGAGATGTTGTTCATCATCGTTCACCAGGTGTATGAGCTTTGGTTCCGCCAGATCATCCATGAACTCACTTCCCTCCGCAATATCTTTGCCCTGGAAACCGTGGACGAGCGGGATCTCGGTGTGGCTGTATCCCGGCTTGAAAGGATCATTGCCATCCAGAAGCTCCTGATCGAGCAAATCCATGTCATGGAGACCATGACCCCGCTCGACTTCCTGGATTTTCGCCATCACCTTTTTCCGGCCTCCGGATTCCAGAGTTTCCAGTTCCGGATGGTCGAAGTCATGCTCGGTCTGCCGGCCCATCAGCGGATCACCTACAACCAGAAGCCCTATCATGTCGTGTTCACCGAGGAGCAGCGCCGCCAACTCGAGGAGGCGGAAACCCACGACTCGTTGTTCCGCGCCGTGGAGCGATGGCTGGAGCGTACCCCGTTTCTGGAATTCGGCGAATTTCATTTTCTCGACGCCTACCGGCAGGCTGTGGCCCGGATGATGGCCCGCGATCAGGAGGCGATCCGGCAGGCTCCACAACTCAACGAGGAAGCCAAAGCCATGCGGCTGACCATTCTCAAATCCAACGAAGATTACATTTATGCCGTGACGGATCCTACCCGTCACCTGCAGATGCGCAAGGAGGGAAGACTCCGTCTGAGTTACCGCGCGACCATGGGTGCCCTGCTCATTCATTTGTACCGAGACGAGCCCATCCTGCGACAGCCTTTCCTCTTGCTACAGCGGCTCACGGAAACCGACGAATGGCTCACCGCCTGGCGTACCCGCCATGCCCAGATGGTATTGCGGATGCTTGGCCGGAAAATGGGCACCGGCGGATCCAGCGGCCATGATTACCTGGCTGAAACGGCCGCCCGCCACGCCATCTTCCATGACTTCCACAATATTTCCACCCTCCTTATCCCCCGATCCGAAAGGCCCGATCTGCCGCCGGAAGTGCTTCGCAACCTCAACTTTCATTACGCCGAGCGACATCAGGCATGATCCGCATCCTCAACTATATCGGAGGCGAAATGGTGCCCGCCATCGATGGCGGGTGGTTGCCCAATCCTGAACCCGCCACGGCTCAGGTTTTCAGTGAAATACCGGATTCGGGCCCCGCAGATGTGGAAAAAGCATGGATGGCCGCCCGGCAGGCATTTCCCTCCTGGTCGGTAACGCCCCTGGAAGATAGGTTTCGCATCCTCCACCGAATCAGCGAAGGGATTGAAACGCGGATGGAAGACCTGGCCATGGCCGAAAGCCGGGACAACGGCAAACCCCTATGGCCGGCCCGTAAAGTGGACATTCCCCGCGCCGCTTCCAACTTCCGGTTTTTTGCCACCGCCCTGCTGCAATTCGCCTCGGAAAGTCATGAAATGCCCGGAGAGGCCATCAACTACACCCTCCGCCAGCCCATTGGTGTCGTGGGTTGCATCTCCCCCTGGAACCTTCCTTTGTATCTTTTCACCTGGAAGATTGCTCCCGCTCTGGCTGCCGGCAATACGGTGGTCGCCAAGCCTTCCGAGATCACCCCGCTGACGGCCTGGATGCTCGCCGAAATCTGCCGGGAAGCCGGACTACCTCCCGGTGTCCTCAACATCATACACGGCACCGGCCCCCGCGTCGGGGAAGCCATCGTGAAGCACCCCGGCATCAAAGCCATAAGTTTTACCGGTGGAACGGCCACCGGGGCCCGGATCGCCGCTGTGGCCGCTCCCGTTTTCAAAAAACTGAGCCTCGAACTCGGCGGTAAAAACCCCACCCTCGTCTTTGCCGACGCCGACCTGGAAGAAACCCTGCGCACTACGGTCCAGTCGGGATTTTCCAATCAGGGAGAGATCTGTCTTTGCGGCTCGCGTCTCCTGATCGAACGGTCGATCTACACCTCGTTTCGCGACGCTTATGTCGAACGTGTTTCCCGCTTGCGGGTCGGCGACCCGCTCGATACGGAGACACGGGTAGGGGCACTGGCTTCCGAAGCCCACCTGCAAAAGGTCCTCTCGTATGTCCGCCTGGCCACCAAAGAAGGAGGCACCCTCCTGTGCGGCGGTCAGCAGGTTTATCCCGAAGGCCGGTGTCGCGATGGTTGGTTCATGCAGCCTGCCGTCATCGAAGGACTGGGCCCCGCATGCCGGACCAACCAGGAGGAAATCTTTGGTCCCGTCGTCACGCTGCAGCCTTTCGACACGGAGGAGGAAGCCATCGCCCTCGCCAACGGGGTCCGTTACGGACTGGCCACGTCGGTTTGGACACGCGATCTGAAAAAGGCCCATCGCGTGGCCGCAGCCCTGGAATCCGGCATTGTATGGGTCAATTGCTGGTTGCTGCGGGATCTGCGCACCCCATTCGGTGGCATGAAAGACAGCGGCGTGGGCCGTGAGGGTGGCTGGGAAGCCATGCGCTTTTTTACCGAGCCCAAGAACGTATGCATCCGTCTATGAGCCCTGCCCCGATTCCGGAAGAATCAACGTGTACCCGGATCATACACCTTGAGGACATGCGGTTTTTTGCCGGGCACGGCGTCCATCCGTCCGAAGCCGCCACCGGACACTGGTTCCGCGTTGACGTGAGCGTCCGGCTGCCTGGCATTGGGGGCGCGACTCCGATGACAAAGCCGGGGGGCGATCGGTTGGAAGACACCCTAGATTATGAAAAGGTGTATGCCGTGGCAAGTCGTGTGATGGCCACTCCCCGGTCATTGCTGGAAACCCTTGCCGGAGAAATCCTGGAGAGTGTGCGGCGCCTCGCACCGGATACGGTGGCCGTCCGCGTGCGTGTTGCCAAGTTGCATCCCCCTTTTCCGGGTCCGTGCGGACTGGTAGCGGTCGAAATGGCATGGCCCGAACCGGACGATCGAAAACTTTAATGCTTTCCTAACACCTTTTCCATCCCGTCAGGCGTTAGGAGGTGACCAATTGATATGCACATGAAATATCTACCCCTTCTCGCCGGATTCCTTCTCGTGGTCTCCTGCAGTACCGCCCAAATCCGGGATCTCGACAAAATGATTTCCGGGGTCAAGAAAAACATCCCGCTCAGCAATGACGAGGCGGGTGCCGGGCTCAAGGAAGCGCTCGAATCCGGCGTCAGCAAAGGGGCGGATGCCCTTTCCCGTACGGACGGCTATTTCAAAAGTCCCTACAAGATCCTTCTGCCGAATGAAGCCCGCCAGGTCATTTCCCGTCTGAAGGCCGTCCCCGGATTTCAAAATCTCGAAGCTGACCTCACCGAGCGGCTCAACCGGGCTGCGGAAGATGCCGCCACCAAAGCCAAGCCGATCTTCGTGCAGGCCATCCGTCAACTGACGCTCCAGGATGCCATGAATATCCTGCTGGGCGAGAAAAATGCTGCCACCCAGTATTTGGTGCGAACGACCCGCACGCCGCTTTACGACGCCTTTCACCCCGTCATCCTCGAATCGCTGGAGAAAGTCAATGCCGTTTCGCTGTGGGAATCCGCTTCCCAGACGTACAACAAAATCCCACTGGTCACCAAGGTCAATACCCGGCTGGATGACCACGTGACCCAAAAGGCGCTGGACGGTATGTTCGGGATGATTGAGACCGAAGAGCGGAACATCCGCGCCAATCCGGCCGCCCGGACGACCGAATTGCTGCGGAAGGTTTTCGCCCGGCAGGATAAATAATTTGACGCGAGCGTACAAAAAGGAACTTTTCCTATACCTCTGTCGTATTATTGCAGTATTGAAGGAATAAAGCAGCCAGAAAGCTGTCTGCCCATAGCGTTACCATAGTGGAAATCAGCCCCAAAACAAAGCCGATCGGCATTCGTATCCAAGCTGGCTACCCGGTAATCCTCCCTTGTCATCTTTATCCATCATTATTTTTTTTGTATGAACATCTTTGTAGCCAAGCTCAATTTCAGGACCTCCAGCGAGGAACTGCAGGCAGCTTTTGAACAATTCGGCGAGGTTTCTTCGGCGAAGGTCATCATGGACCGCGAAACGGGCCGCTCGAAAGGGTACGGCTTTGTAGAAATGTCTGACGACGAAGCCGGCCGCCGTGCGGTCGAAACGCTCGACGGCTCTGAACTCGATGGGGCAACCATCGTTGTCAAGGAAGCCGAGGATCGCCCCAAGCGTGAATTCCGCCCCGGTGGTGGCGGCGGAGGATTTGGCGGCGGAAGCCGCGGTGGTTATGGCGGTGGCGGCGGAGGCCGCGGCGGCTATGGCGGTGGCGGCGGAGGCCGTGGCGGCTATGGCGGCGGCGGCGGCGGCGGTCGCGGCAGCTATGGCGGCAGCAGCGGAGGATTTGGTGGCAATCGCGGCGGACGGGATTTCCGTTCCGGCGAGAGCGACCGGCCCCGCAGGGAAGAAGACAACCGCTGGCATCGGTTCGACGACTGATCCCGGCCCACGGATAATCGGAAGCCCCGCCCCCCGGCGGGGCTTTTTTTATCGCTTAAGGTGCCGTGCCGCCATGGCCTTTCCTGCCAACCATCCGCCCGTCCAGGCCGCTTGGAAATTGAACCCCCCCGTCACGGCATCTATGTCCAACACCTCCCCGGCCAGATACAACCCGGGAAAACGCCGGGCTCCGAACGTGCGGAAATCCACCTCCTTCAGGTCCACACCTCCCGCCGTGACAAATTCTTCCTTGAAAGTACTCTTGCCGGCGACCTCCAGTGTTTCGCCGGTCCGGAAGCGCACGAGGGCATCGGCCTCTTCTTTCTTCAATTCCGCCCATGTCCTT
>JAGFIW010000065.1 GCA_024103195.1 Saprospiraceae bacterium
TGGAAACACTGACAGTGCCACAGCCGAAACCGAAACGCCCACCGCGGAGCCCTCTACCGATGGCAATGATGCGGCCTTGAATACCGATGAAGCCCGTCCACGCGTCTCCAGTCAGTTTGCCGCTCAATTCGGGCGCATGGGTATCGAGCTCACGCCCGAGCAGCTGCAGCAAGTCGAGGCTATCGCCGCCAAATACGATTTCGCGTCTGCAGCAGACCGTGAGTCCCGCAGGGCGATGCGCCAGGAATTCCAGAAAGAGGTTTTTGATGCCGTATTGACCGAAGAGCAACGCAACTCGGCCAATCAACAAAGAGAAGAAGTCAAAAGCAATCGTAAGGAAGAGGAGTAATCCGCCTCAATACCCTTGGTGCAAAGAGTCCGTCTTTCCTCCGGAAGGCGGACTCTTTTATTAGGGGGAAAAAGATGATTGTTCCGGTCGAGGCGCCGCCTCCCGACAGAAGGAAAGGCTGAAATACGGTCGGGAATCAGTCGTCCGTAGGGTCGATTTCCGGACCCAAAGCCGGTGCATGGAGGACGGCCCGGGAGGCCCGCCGGAGCCACCAAAAATAAAATCCGGAGGCCAACGGGATCATGATTGCTGCCCAGGCTTCAAGGGCCTGCATCTGCCAGGTCCCGGCCATCTCCCACCACAAGGGTTCCGCCTGGGGTTGAAACAGGTCTGGCCGGGAAGCCGGAAACCACCAGGCGCCCAATTGGCGGAAGGGCAACGCGAGAGCTACCTGTAAAGGGGTGAGCATCCAGATGGCTCCCAAAACCAGAGGTACGGACAGCCGGAGAAACCAACAACTCATCAGCCCGAGCAATGACACCGGGCCCAACAATGGAATGGTGCCCCAGAGCAAGGCAAATGACAAGGCGAGCGCCTGTTGATGCGGCGACATTCGTTCGGACAGAAAAGGTTTGATTTTCTGCCACCACCGTCGGGTCCATTTCTTGACTGTGACCGGCATTTGTCCTTTACAGCATGCTTTTTCTGGAACAGGAAACTCCCGGCCAGGGTTTATCAAAAGGTCATTCAATTCTGTCTTTCCAACGGAATCGGGGCCCTGGCCGTTAAGATGGGAAAACGATCATTTCATGTTGAAGGTTCCTACCCTTTTCCTGTTCATGGCTTTGGCCGGTGCGTTTTTGCATCCGGTGTATGGCCAATGTGACCTGCAGCCCACTCTGGAGGGAAATCCCGTGCTGTGTCCTTTTGAATCCGGGCAGCTTTCCACCCAATCCTTCGATACATACCAATGGTACCGCATAGCCTGGGGTGGGTCGGAGGCAGAACCCATCTCCGGGGCAATGGACTCCTTTTTGATCATCACCGAATCCGATATTCTTTCCCGCGTATTCGTGACGGTCACTTCGGATACCTGTACGGCCAACTCGGATACGGTTTTGGTGGACGGGTGGGCTTTTTTGTTACCGGTGGTGCAGCATACCGGTGAATACCAATTTGACCCCGTGGAGGAACATTTTATCGTGTGCCTGGGAGATACCATGTTTCTCGAGCTACAGCTGCCTTATACGGTAAACATCACCTGGTACAGGGACGGCGTACCTCTGGAAGGGGTTAACGGTACGATCCTCGCTGTCACCGAAGAGGGAGGATACACGGTGAGCGGAGCCCCCGAGGTGTGCCCCAATTACATTCAACCGCTTGGCCTCGTGTTGGACGTGGTAACAGAGGATTGTCATTCCGCCACGGATCCGGAGGTTCCCGGGGAAGGATGGACCCTTTATCCAAACCCTTCGACCGGTCACTTCCGGGTAGAAGGACCCGGAATGCCCCTGGAAGGCGCTTGGGCGCTTTACGATGCTCTAGGTCGGCAGATCTGGCGGAGTCAGGCCTCCGGAGAAGACCTGGTGTTGGGCGACAACGTTTTTCTGCCTTCGGGGATGTACCACATGACCTGGCTGGGCAGGGACGGACAGCGGTGGCAGCAGCGGGTGGTCGTTGCGCGTCCCTGAACAACGGAGAACTACGGGTTGTGGGAACAGGGATTTGCGGCTATCTTTGCTGAAATCCCATTGACATATGTCTGCATCCTCCCCTAAGGAAATTGTGCTGGCAGACCCTCATCCGGTTTTCCGCCTCGGCCTCCGGTATCTTTTGCAGGAATGGTTTCCCGGGGCGGTCATCCGGGAAACCGGTGACATGCAGGATCTTTTGTTGCAGATTCAGCAACAGGCGCCCGACCTGATCATCAGTGAGTTGCACCTGCCTCCCGGCGATCTGTTGGAAGGTCTGGAACAATCCATCCATCTACAACGGCGGACCATCATCGTGTACAGCCATTACCGCGAGCCCAAGCTGGTGAGGCAGAGTTTCAAATTGGGGATTTCGGGATATCTGCACAAGTCCAGTCCTGCCCTTCATCTGAAGGAAGCCATCCTCCATGTGCTCCGGAAGGAGGTTTTCATGGGAGAAGGTATTGTGCTGAGTGAAGGGCAAAGAGGGGAAGTCCCTGAAGTGCACCCTGCCTTTCGCGATTATTTCCATTTGCGATTCGAACTGACCCGCCGGGAGATCGAGGTGCTGGCCCAGATCAAAAAGGGACTGAACAACCGGGAGATCGCCGACCTGCTGTACATTTCCGAACAGACGGTAAGTGTCCATCGCAAGAACATTCTCCGGAAGGTGGGTGTAAACAACACGCAAAAGCTGCTGCATATCACGTATGAGCATCATTTGGCCTGAGTCTTTGGCACGGAGGACACATTTTTCCAAACAGCCATATATAACATGCAAGTTTTCAAGGACAGTTAGATATCGATAGTCTTTATATGTAAAGATTTTACATATTTCGATATGTTGTAATTTGAAATATACCCTATTCAGGGTATGCCTTTCGGCGGAATTGGACCTATTTTTGTCCTGTCAACGATTGAACAACATACCCAGAAAACCACGCGGAAACGCAACCACTCCAAACCGGGGAGAAAGACAATTTTCCCCCTGCCTGATTCCTGGTCCTGCGCTCTTTGTGCGGGACGCCTTTAGAGATGCTTCTTCACGCATTGTGATTAGAGGATGTCTTGTTGGTCGGTGCCCTACCAAGGACAGGCATACGGGTCGCGGATGGTGGAATCCCGATGGACTTCCGGGTATCAAATTTACCATCCCATGAACACGTTTACGCGCCCTGCGTATTCCTACGCCCTACCCTTGTCCGAAAGGGTATCCTTTTTCACCCACCGCATATTGGTCCATCTGTTTCTCCTGCTGGCCGCTGTTCCTGTCCTGCAGGCCCAGGTGGGTTTCACCATTGGCTCTCAAATCGCCCAACCGGGTTCGACCATAGAAGTACCGGTCCAGGTAGCCCAATTCGACAGCATCGGGGGATTTCAGTTTTCGCTGGCATGGGATCCGGCGGTCATTTCCTTCCAGGAAGTCACCAATTACGACCTGGACAAAATCGAATTATTCGACTACCACGAGGATATGCCGGGATCGTTCCGCGCCGTATGGCAGGCGGACAATCCGGATACCGGATTCAGTGTGGAGGATGGCCATACCATTTTTACCCTGAAGTTTGTGGTGGTGGGAACCGTCGATGATTCCACGTGGATCAGTTTCAGCGATGTGCCGCTGGAGCCGGAGGTTGTCAATTACAACAATGACATCATGCCGGTGGAATTCACCTTTGGCCTGGTCCGGGTGGATGAAGGTTCAGCCGCCCGCTCGCTCCTGTCCGGTCCCATCGTGGTCCAGATCATACCCAATCCCTGCCGGGAATGGTGTGATGTGCTGTTGTCCGTGACCCAATCCATGGACGTGCACATTCGCGTCGTTGACCTGTCAGGAAATACCGTTTACCAGATTGACCGGCATCTTGAGCCCGGCCAGCAGGAGGTCAGCCTGCCGGCCGTACAAGCCCTTGCCAGTGGCGGATACTTCATCATGGTGGAGACATCCGGCAGCCGCTACATCAAAAGGATGCTGGTCCAAAAATAACCACGACCCCATTTCCCATTCCAAATTCCAAGGACAATGAAACGAATGCAATTGTTAATCCTGGTCGTGCTGCTCATGTGCACGGGCTCTGCCCATGCCCAGTTGCAGTTGCGGTTTGAGCCCGCCACGACCAACATGACCATCGGGGAGGAGAAAACCTTCAACCTGGTGGTAGACGGGGGATTCACCAATCTTCTCGGTCTGGAATTCACCATGACCTTTGACAACGGCCGTCTCGATTTTGTGGATGCCTGGCCTTTGCTGGACACCCTGGGCGCCTTCAATGGCATGGAGCTGAATTACATACCTCCCCCCGGCACGCCCTTTTTCGGCCCCGGTATCCGGATGATATGGACCGATGTCCAGGGCACCGGGAAGTCCGTAGCCCCAGGAACGGCCATCGCTGCCGTGCGACTGAGGGCCAAAGCTGCGGGCTCTTCCCAGTTGCGCGTATTCTGCGACCCGCTGAACAATTACAATTGCGAGGTCATTGACCAGAATGGAAACAATGTGGGTATTCCCAATCCCCAGCCGGCCACGATCAATATTTCGTCAGGGCCGTTCAACGGAGCCACGCTGATTCTGGGCAATGCCACCGGGCCATCCGGTTCTACCGTTTGCGTACCGGTCACCGCCAACAATTTCACCAACATCCAACTGGCCGAATTCAGTGTCACCTGGCCGGAGGCGAATCTTGAATTCGCAAGCATCGCCAACTGCAACCAGGCCATGGGAATTGTCTGCAATCCCGAACCGCCCAACTTCGGCATCGTCAACAATACCCTGAATTTCAGTTGGTTTATCTTTAGCGGAGGCGTCACGCTGCCTCAGGGTAGTACCCTCTTCGAGATCTGCTTCAACGTCAACGGGAATGTCGGCCAGACGTTTGGCGTCAATTTTACCGGCAATATCCAGTTGCGCGACTCTGCCGAACAAATCGTACCCACCAATACCGTCAATGGCAGTGTCACCATCGGCAATACCAAGACCATGACCCTGGACCTGGGCACAAGAGAGGTATGTCCGCAGGACACCTTTTGTGTCCCCCTCAAAACGAAAGACTTCACCAACATCATAGGTCTGAATACCTTCATGACCTTCGACACGACGAAAGTCAAGCTCGTGGCCGTCAAAGGATGCAGCCCCAAACTGACGGGCATTGACTGCAATCTCGGATCGCTTTCGTTTTCGCTGAATACCCAGGGCAAAAGCGACACGCTTTCCTTATTGTACGAAGACAAGACCTTTGCCGGCGTCACTCTGGACACCAATGATGTCTATGCCCAGTTCTGCTTCCAGAATCTGATGGCGGAAGGCGACAGTGTGGACCTCCGGTTTCTTACCGCCAACAGCAATGGTAGTCCGTCCGAGGCCGTCGACATTGACGGCGTAGTGGGCCTCATTCAGAAAAACGGCAAGATCCGCACCGTCAAATGCGACTGTGACATCAACGTGACGGCGGCCATTACGACCAACGTCAAATGCAACGGCGGTACGGACGGTGCCATCAACCTCATCGTCACGGGAGGGTCAGGCAATTTCACCTATGTCTGGCAACCTGTCCTGCCCAACACCAAAAATCCCACGAATCTGCAGGCCGGGACGTATAAAGTCACCATAGTCGACAACACCATACCGGATTGTACCTGGGAGTCGGGCAACATCAACGTCACCCAACCGCCGGCGATCAATATTACAGGTGTCGTCACCCATGAATCCTGCGAAGGTGAATTGGATGGCAGCATTGCATTGACGATCACGGGTGGTACGCCGCCCTACACGGTCAACTGGGGTGGCGGCAAGACCGGCAATCCATTGACCAATCTGGCAGGTGGTGATTATGCCCCAACCGTCACTGACGCCAACGGATGTACCCGTCAGGGTCCTTTGTTTACGGTCAACAGCACCAATATTGACCCGGGCATGACCACATCGACAAATGTGACTTGTTTTGGGGCCAAAAACGGCACCATCACGCTGTCCTTGCCTCCCGGAACCTTTACCGTTACCTGGGATCCCAGCACGGCCGGTACCGGCCCCAACCTCACCAACCTGGGACCAGGTTTCTACACGCCCACCATCATGTCTTCCACGGGATGCACGGTCGTCCTTGAGCCTATACAAATCACCGAGCCCTCCCAGATCCAGATCAGCGGGGAGAAGACCGACATTGCCTGTCATGGCAGCAGTACGGGAAGCATCGTGTTGACGGTAACCGGAGGCACGGGAAGCTATACTTATCTGTGGAATGGCGGTAGTACCGACAAAGACCGAAGCAACATGCCGGCCGGCTCCCATACCGTAACGGTGACCGACCAGGCCGGATGTACGCGAACACAATCCTTCACGCTGGTCAACAGCCATTCTGCGATTACCGTTACCTCCACCACCCAGAATGCCACTGCCGGTCAATCCAACGGGGGTGTAACCCTTACCGTTTCGGGAGGTTTGCCCAATTTTACCTACCTGTGGTCCAACGGTGCTGTCACCAAGGACCTGACCGGCGTAACCGCCGGCGCCTACAGTGTCACGGTCACGGATGCCGCAGGTTGTACCCGTGTGCACAATGCCACGGTCAATCAGGCGGATGACAATCTGGTCACTTTCCAGTTGTCCCAGTTTGACATGTTCAACGTGTCCTGCCACGGGATATGCGACGGAACGGCGGTAGCCTTTCCGCCGGGATCTGCCGTGCAGCCGGTGACCTTCAAGTGGAGCCAAAACGCCGGTGGAGGTACATCGGCCATTGCGTCCGACCTCTGTGCGAATGTCGTTTATTCCGTCACGATCACAGATGCGACAGGTAAAGAATTCGTGGGTTCGACCACGCTGACTTCTTCTGCAGCATGGACCATCGAGGTGATCACGCTCGGCGAGCCGCCATTGGCGGGTGCCTATGTCGCGGTCAACGGACCCTTCCAGCAGCCTTATGCCTTCCTGTGGAGCACCGGCGATACTACCGAGACCATTCAAAATCTGGAAGCCGGCAATTATTGTGTGACGGTAACCAATGTGCGG
>JAGFIW010000083.1 GCA_024103195.1 Saprospiraceae bacterium
GCTATCCAATTGAAGGTTCATCCGGTCCAGTTCCGCCAGACAGGCACACATCCCCTCGCTCGTGGCCTCGTGATCTTCCTGCCGGCACCCCCACCATAGAAGGCAACCCGTCACCAGTATGAACATCCCCTTGCGCATCATGGATCCAAGATAAGCATTGACCCGGAAGGGGATGAAGGAAATACCAGGGGAGCCGGGTCGGGACAACGGGCTGCCCAAATATCCTCTTCCGCCTCCGGAGCCACACCGGGATAATCCCCTTCCCGGTTGCCGGGATCGGGAATGACCTGCAGGTGGAGATGAGGGGGCCAGCCACCGTTTTCGGCATCATTACCCAGGTGGCCGATGATATCCCCCCTCCTGAAAGAGGATCCCTTGGGGTGGGCCACCAGATCCGCCCTGGAAAGATGCCCCATCAACAGATACAAAGGTCCCTCCTCCCCGTTGCAGGTGAGCAAAAGGACGGCACCGTAATCCAGCGGTTGCTCCAGATATCCGGTGGAATGGACCACGCCGTTGTAGGGCGCATATAAGGGTGTACCCGCAGGGGCCCAGACGTCCAGACCCAAATGCAGGTTGCGAGCCGTGGTGGCGGATTCCCCGAAATGGGGTGACGACGCGTAAAGCATGCGTCGCTCCAGATATCCGCCCCAACCCGCCGATGCCCCCTTGCGCCGGAGATAGGCGTTGATCCGACTTTCCAGTTCGCCCATATCCCCGGGTCTCCACCCGACGAGCAGGGGGCTGTCCCGGCTCAGATCGAGCCGCGCCATGCGGTCGGGACCCAGGGCAGGGCCCATCACCGGAAAGGCGGGCGATCGGGGAGGCCATTGTACCGACATGGACGATCTTTGGGTTCAAAGTAAAGCAGGCCTTTCCGAATGGCCAAATCATCCGCATTTCCTGATCCCCGCCTGGCCAGCGCCAAAGGCATCGTCGCCGTGGGCGGAACGCTCACGCCGGAAATCCTGCTCGATGCCTATATCCACGGCATTTTTCCCTGGTTTAACCCCGGTGAAGTACCCATGTGGTGGAGTCCGGATCCCCGATATGTGGTCTTTCCGGATCGCGTCAAAGTATCCGGGAGCATGCGGGCACTTCTCCGCAAAGCACCCTGGACCGTCACCCTGGATACCGCCTTTGACGAGGTCATCCGGGCTTGTGCCGGACCTTCCCTCGGCCGCAAGGAAGAGGGTACCTGGATATCAGAGGCATTCATCGAAGCCTACCACCTACTCCACGAACAGGGCTGGGCGCACAGTCTGGAAGTGCGGGATGACGGGCGGCTGATCGCCGGATTGTACGGGGTCAGCCTGGGTCGGTTCTTTTTTGGAGAAAGTATGTTCACACGGGTCTCCAACGCTTCCAAATACGCTTTTGTCCATCTGGCGCGGCTGCTCAAGGCACGGGGATTTTTGTTGATTGATGGCCAGGTAGCGACCGACCATTTGATCAGTTTGGGCGCAGAACCCATGCCGCGCGCCGATTTTCTCCATCTGCTGGAACAGGAGGACTGGACCCTGACGCACCGCGGGCGTTGGACCTCGTGGATGGCCGCCTCCACACCGGACCAGGAATCCGGTAGGGATACGCGCTCCCTGCCGTAATAATGTCCGCTTCTCCGGAATGATTTACTTTCGATCCGAAAGCGTCAAAAGGAGTGCCTCGCCAGCCTATGAAGGGGATGAAAAAGAAAAGGCAGCCTATGTGGTGGTTTTGCTTCCTGATGGTGGTGGCCGGATCACCCGGGGAGACCCGGGCGCAAGCGGGCCTTCATCCTGAAACCCCGCCCGGAAAGTTTTACTCCCAGCTGGCCGTGCACCACGGTTTCATCCTCGTTCACAGCAGGGATCTGGTGCCGGTAAGACATTCCAACCCCACCGGCATTACCCTGGACCTGGGTCTGCACCGGCTGTCCCGCCAGGCATGGCAGCATTGCCTATGTTTTCCGATGTCGGGTTTGTCCCTGGGATTTTGGGAATTCGATCAACCGGATATTCTCGGTCAGGCCCTGACGGCGCAGATATTTGTCGAACCGCTTTTCGCCCCGGGCAAGCGTTTCAGCTTTTCGATACGCGGCGGCTTGGGGGCGGCATGGGCCAATCGTCCCTTCCACCCCGTCAACAACCCGCTCAATCAGGGGTACAGTACCCGTCTGGGTATCTCGGCCCAGTTCGGGGCCGTCTTTCATTACCGCATGGCACCGTCATGGAGGGCACAGGCAGGATTTCTTTACAACCATATATCCAATGGCGGTGTCCGTGAACCCAACAAGGGGGTCAACTGGCCGGCCGGGATGGCAGGCATTGCCTGGTACCCGCAACCGCCTGTTTTCGACCGTCCGGAGGTACGCCCCTGGAGGGAGACCGGGCCACCTGCACGCCGGCTGGACATCCAGTTCTTCCTGGGATTTCAGGAGCCGGAAAGCAAAACGTATCTTTTCAGTCCCGGCATCGAAGCGAGAGTCAGCCGGCAAGTATCCCGCATCAGTGCCCTGTCGATCGGGGCGGAATGGGTCTACCACAACGGGGCCCGGTTCCGCATGGCCCGCGATAGTATCAGCGTAAGTCCGATGCAGGTGGGGCTTTCAGCCGGTCACGAATTCTTGCTGGGCAAATTCATTTTTACCCAGCAACTGGGGGTTTATGTGTTCAGGCCTTACCGGGTGAAGGACGACCTGTTCCAGCGATATTCCCTGTTGTATGCCTGGAAGCGGCACGTGTATGTAGGCACTTCCCTGAAAGTATATCGCCATATCGCCGACCTGCTGGATATTCGGGCCGGATGGTCCTTCTGACCAGCCCTTCAGGGCTTGGGTTTCACCCGTATCACATCCAGCCCCTCCTCCCGGATTTGCCGGTTGAACCTGACGAGATCTCCGGTTCGCACAGCGGCCCAATCCGCCAGACAGGCGTCGATGTCCCTGATCAGGGCATCCCGCACCTCAACCGCCTGACGGGTCGGACGGTAGGGACCTTGTCGCATCAGACTGTTGAGATGAGCCAGTTTGTTGGTCAACCGGATCGGAAAGTTGAGGGGATCCTGCGGGCTTTCGTTTTTCGTTTGGTACAACCGCGTTTCGACAAGAGTTATCGTGCTGTCGATCCGGCCGGCCAGATCTTTCAGCGAATCGCTGAGACTGTCAGGCTCGTAGCGCGCCATCCACTGGCGCATCTGTTGCCGGATCTCCCGGATTTCACCGAGGGTGCGGTGCGCCTCTCCGACTTTGGCATTGACCTCCGAAAGAAAACGGAACTGGTCCTCCAGGGCAACAGAGTCGTGTGGGATACGCGGATCCGGGAGCACACGGAATGGCCGGATCAGGGTGTCCTCCCTGTGGATGATGCACAGGGAATATGTTCCCGGCAGGGCGACCGGGCCATCCAGGGAGGCCCACCAGAGGATCATGCCCTCAAATCCTTGTGAAGGCGGATATTGCAGGTCCCAGGAAAAATGATTGGCGCCGGCGGCGACTTCCCGCTTTTCTTCTTTAGCCTTTCGATGCGTACCCCACGTACGGACCACCGCGCCCTTTGCATCGAGAATTTGGAAGTCAAAGGTGTCTTTTTCCCATTCCTTCGGGACATGAAAAAGGGCCCTCAGTCCTGCAGGGTGATTGGTGCCCGCTCCGGCAGGGGATGGGGTGGCTGAGCCAGGGACACGGAACACGTCCCTGGGAGGAAAGAGCGTCAGGCCGGGCTGGTCCTTCACCAGTCCCGGGATCCGCAAAGGGGTCAGGTCGTCCATGATCCACAGTCCTCTGCCTTGCGTGGCGACGATCAGGGCGCCGTCCTTCAGGGCGAGATCCGTGACGGGCACCACTGGCAGATTCTGCTGGAAGGGATGCCACCGAACGCCGTCATCCACGGAAACATACAAGCCTGATTCGGTCCCGGCAAACAAAAGGCCCTGGCGGTCGGGGTCTGCCCTGACCACCCGCGTGAAGTGCTCCATGCCGATGCCGGTGGTAATGGCGGTCCAGGAGTTGCCGTAATCCCGGGTGCGGTAGAGATAGGGCCGGTAATCCCCGGATTTGTAACGGGTCGCGGCTACATAGCAACCGGCAGGATCATGCGGGTCGGGTTCCAGGGCATTGATTTGGGCCCATTCCGGCAAATCCGGAGGCGTGACGTTTTGCCAGGACGCCCCCTCGCCCTTCCGCACCCAGACCAACCCGTCATCCGAGCCCGCCCAAAGAACGCCTTGTGTCCGGGGGGATTCGGCGACGGCAAATAGGGTGCAGTAATATTCCACCGAAGTATTGTCTCTCGTGATCGGACCGCCGGATGGTCCCATCCGGGTGGTGTCATTGCGCGTCAGGTCAGGGCTGATCACCTCCCAGGACTCCCCCTGGTCACGGCTTCGGTGGAGGACATGCGAACCGGCATACAACACATCGGGATCGTGTCGGGAAAAGAGAATCGGGAAATTCCACTGGAATCGGTAACGCATGCCCTCCACGCCATGCCCCATCGGGTTGTCGGGCCACACACTGACCACTCTCGACAGTCCGGTCCGGTGGTCCAGGCGCTGGATGAATCCGCCATAGCAACCGCCAAAAACAATCTCGGGATCGTCGGGCTTCGGGGCAATGTGTCCGCATTCACAGCCTGCGGTTTCTTCCCAATGCCGGTCCGTGATGGCGCCTTCAAAACTGCGGTGCTGGATCCGGATGGTGGAGTTGTCCTGTTGGGCGGCATAGATGCGAAAAGGAAAGTGATCATCCGTCACCACGCGGTAAAATTGGGCCGTCGGCTGGTTGTGATACGTCGTCCAGGTCTCCCCGCCATCGTAGGTCACCTGTGCGCCGCCGTCATCGCCAATGATCATGCGCCTGGGGTC
>JAGFIW010000088.1 GCA_024103195.1 Saprospiraceae bacterium
GTTTTGGTGCGGCTGTCACCAATGTGGGATCAAAGATCACGTACACCAACTCCCAGAAGCGGGATTTCCTGCCGGCCAATCTCGGGATAGGCGCGGCCTGGGAAATGCCTTTGGATGATTACAACGCACTCACCCTGGCGCTGGACATCAACAAATTGCTTGTCCCGACGCCCGACACCATCGATGCGGACGGCGATCGCCGGCCGGATTACCGGGACAAGAGCCCGATCAGCGGGATTTTCTCCTCTTTTGGAGATGCACCGGGCGGCTTCAACGAGGAGATGCGTGAATTCTACTATTCGCTGGGGCTCGAATATGTGTATGATCAGCAGTTTGCCTTGCGAGCGGGCTACTTTTACGAGCACATCACCAAGGGCGGACGCCGGTTTTTCACCCTCGGCATGGGGGTCAAATACAACATCTTCACGATCAACATTTCTTACCTGATACCGTCCACCAGCCAACGCAACCCTCTGGACAACACGCTGCGCTTTTCGATGATCTTCGACTTTGCCGCCTTTGGCGGGGAAGAGAAATAGCCTGACTCATTCCGCATGGGTCGGTCAGAAAACCGGCCGCGAGGAACGTCTAATTTTGGCGTATGAAGATCATTTGTGTTGGTCGCAACTATGAGGAGCACGCCAGGGAACTGAACAACCCGACCCCTGAGCGTCCAATGCTTTTCATGAAACCGTCGACGGCCCTGTTGTCTCAAGGCAAGCCCTTCTATTATCCCGATTTCAGCCGGGACAT
Organism: Saprospiraceae bacterium; assembly: GCA_024103195.1. Taxonomy (GTDB): domain Bacteria; phylum Bacteroidota; class Bacteroidia; order Chitinophagales; family Saprospiraceae; genus JAGNXB01. The sequence continues at coordinate 754 of JAGFIW010000088.1, forward strand.
CCAATACGAGGTCGAAGTCGTGCTTCGGATAGGAGGTAGTGCCCGGCATGTGGAGGAACGTTTCGCACCCCGCTATTATCCGGAGGTCACGGTAGGCATCGACTTCACGGCGCGCGATCTCCAGAATGAACTCAAGCACAAGGGGCATCCCTGGGAAATCGCCAAAGCTTTTGATCATTCGGCCGCAGTGGGTACGTTCAGGCCCTTTCCTTCCGGGCAGGCCGGGCAAGGCCTGGTCTTTTCCCTGCACAAAAACGGCACGTGTGTTCAGGAGGGGAATACCCGGGACATGATCTTTTCCTTTGACCGGTTGATCGCCTATGCCTCGCGTTTTTTCCGCCTGCAGTCCGGCGACCTGTTTTTTACGGGCACGCCGGCGGGAGTAGGCCCTGTCTCGCCGGGAGACGTGTTGGAAGGGTACCTTGAAGGTGAAAAATGTCTGCATTGCGAGATCCGCTGACTCCTACGTCCCATTGAACCTGCCGGTATTGTATTTTTGCTGCCCTTAACCATCTTCTGACTCTGCCATTATGCCCTATCTGTTTACTTCGGAATCGGTGAGCGAAGGACATCCCGACAAGATCGCCGACCAGATCTCCGATGCCATCCTCGACCATTTTCTCGCTTTTGATCCGGGCGCCAAGGTGGCCTGTGAGACCCTGGTAACCACCGGGCAGGTTATCCTGGCAGGCGAAGTCAAATCGGAGACTTACCTCGACCTGCCCCAGATTGCGAGGGATGTGATCAACCGTATCGGATACACCAAGAGTGCCTACATGTTTGAAGGCAATTCCTGTGGCATACTGTCGGCCATCCACGAACAATCCGCTGATATTCACCAGGGTGTGGAGCGTGGCACCCCCGAACAACAAGGGGCCGGTGACCAGGGTATGATGTTCGGCTATGCCACGAATGAGACGGAGAATTACATGCCGCTGGCCCTGGACCTTTCGCATCGCCTTCTGATCGAGCTGGCCAAACTGAGAAGGGAATGCAACGAGATCCGATACCTGCGCCCCGATGCCAAGTCCCAGGTCACCATTGAGTACGACGACGACCACAACCCGGTCAGGATCGACACGATTGTTGTTTCGACGCAGCACGACGATTGGATTCAGGAGGATCTTGCGCATGACGTCACGCAGGAAAAAGCGGATGCCGAAATGCTGGCCCATATCCGATATGACATCCAGCATATCCTGATCCCGAGGGTCAAGGCACAATTGCCGGTGAAATTGCAGGCTCTTTTTGGGCCGGATATCAAGTATTTCATCAATCCTACGGGCAAATTCGTGATTGGCGGCCCTCATGGCGACACGGGACTGACGGGAAGAAAGATCATCGTGGACACCTACGGGGGCAAAGGGGCTCATGGAGGAGGCGCCTTTTCCGGAAAGGATCCGAGCAAGGTGGACCGATCGGCGGCTTATGCGGCCAGGCACATCGCCAAAAACATGGTGGCGGCAGGGGTGGCGCGTCAAATGCTGGTTCAGATCTCTTATGCCATTGGTGTGGCCGAACCGATGGGCATTTATGTCGATACTTTCGGCACCGCCGAAGTGTTGATGAGTGACGGGGCCATCGCCGGCAAGGTCAGGGAACTCTTTGATTTGCGACCAGGCATGATTGAGAAAAACCTCAAGCTCCGGCAACCCATTTATTCGGAAACGGCCGCATACGGCCATATGGGGCGTGCGCCCCGGAAAACCAAAAAGACTTTCTGCCGGCCTGACGGCCGTGGTTGTGAAGAGAAAACGATGGAGGTGGAGTTGTTTACCTGGGAGGAATTGAACCGGGTGGACGACATCCGGAGAGCCTTCCGGATTTAGGGGCTGGTGGGTATCCGGAAACGGGAAACCAAACAGTGCAGAATGGGGCTGTCTGATTACCTTTACCGCCCATTTTAACCCTCCAATATGACCTCCCGTTCCTCTTCCGAATTTGCCCATCGGCACATAGGCCCCGGTGCCAACGATACCAGCGACATGTTGCGCGTCATCGGGGTGACCTCCATGGATCAGTTGATCCAGGAAACCATACCTGATGCCATTCGCCGCAAGGGTGAACTACAGTTGCCCGAGCCCTTGTCGGAATACGCCTATCTCCGTCATATCCGGGAGGTGGGAAGCCGCAACAAGGTCTTCCGCAATTTTATCGGCATGGGTTACAGCGGTACGATCACACCACCTGTCATCCAGCGCAATCTCTTCGAAAACCCGGGCTGGTACACGCAATATACGCCCTATCAGGCTGAAATCGCACAGGGCCGCCTGGAAAGTCTGCTCAATTACCAGACCATCGTCAGTGACCTGACCGGACTACCCATTGCCAATGCATCCCTGCTGGATGAAGCTACGGCTGCGGCCGAGGCCATGACCATGTTTTTCCATGAGCGCAACAAGCGCCAGGTTGAAGCTCGTGTTTTTCTGGTGGATACGGAAGTCCTTCCCCAGACGGTGGATGTGTTGGTGACCCGTGCCGAACCATTGGGCATTCGGGTCAAAGTGCAGGAATCGGCCAAGTGGAAGCTGGGTGCCGACGTTTTTGGTATCCTCCTGCAGTACCCGGGGCGGACAGGTGTCGTGGCCGACCATCGCCCACTTGTCCAGGAGGCCCGTGATAAAGGCGTATATGTCACCGTGGCCACGGATCTGCTGTCATTGACGCTGCTCACTCCTCCCGGTGAATGGGGCGCTGATTGTGCCATTGGCAACAGTCAGCGTTTCGGGGTGCCGATGGGTTATGGAGGGCCACATGCGGCCTTTTTTGCCACGCGCGACGAATTCAAGCGGCAAATCCCCGGCCGGATCATCGGATTGAGTGTGGACATGCAGGGTCAGCCCGCATTGCGCATGGCTTTGCAGACGAGAGAACAGCATATCCGCCGGGAAAAAGCCACTTCCAATATTTGCACGGCACAGGCGCTTCTGGCGAATATGGCCGCCATGTATGGCGTGTTTCACGGACCGGATGGACTCCGGCGCATTGCCCGGCAGGTGCACGGGTTGACATTGGCGCTGTATGACGGTCTGGAAGCCCTGGGCATGACGCCCGTGCATTCCTCCTTCTTTGACACGCTCCGACTTTCCGCCAACAGGGACATGATCGGAAAGGTGCGCCGTCAGGCATTGAAGCAAGGCATGAACTTCTGGTATGACCGTGATGGCATCCAGATCAGTCTGGACGAGACCCATGATGCCGGAGATGTCCGGCGTATTCTGGAGGTATTTGCCTTTGTCTCGGGAAAGAAGGTGCCCGTTTCTGCCGGAAAAAGCACCACGCGGTTGCCCAAGGCATTGCAGCGAACCTCCGATTTCATGACGCATCCGGTCTTTCACCGGTATCACACGGAGACCATGCTGATGCGATATCTCAAGATGTTGGAAAACAAAGACCTGTCGCTGGTTCACAGCATGATCCCGCTCGGTTCCTGTACCATGAAGCTCAATGCGGCGGCCGAGATGATGCCGGTAAGCTGGCCTGAATTCGGTCAAATACATCCCTTTGCGCCGGCCAACCAGGTGAAGGGCTACCGTGAACTTTTTGATGACCTGGAGCAATATCTGTGCGAAATCACCGGATTTGAAGCCTGTTCGCTCCAACCCAATTCGGGTGCCCAGGGGGAATATGCGGGATTGCTGACCATCCGCGCCTATCACCGACATCATGGCGCGCCTCACCGCGATGTGGTATTGATCCCCTCGTCCGCCCATGGGACCAACCCGGCTTCTGCGGCCATGATCGGCGCCAGAATCGTCATTGTGGAATGCGATGAAAGGGGCAACATCGATGTGCAGGATTTGAAGGAGAAAGCGTCCCGGCATGCGGATTCGCTTTCGGCGTTGATGGTGACTTATCCTTCCACCCACGGCGTTTTCGAATCGGCCATCAAGGAGATATGCCAGATCATCCACCAATACGGAGGCCTGGTTTACATGGACGGGGCCAACATGAACGCACAGGTGGGACTGACCAGCCCGGCGCACATTGGTGCCGATGTCTGCCATCTCAACCTGCACAAGACCTTCGCCATACCTCACGGCGGAGGTGGTCCCGGCATGGGTCCTATTTGTGTGAACGGCAAGCTGGCCCCTTTCCTTCCGGGCCACACGCAGGTGAAGACGGGCGGTCGCAAGGCTATCCGCGCTGTATCGGCAGCGCCCTGGGGGAGTGCCAGTATCCTGTTGATCTCCTATGGGTACATCCGGATGTTGGGAGCGGAAGGGGTGACGGACGCCACCCGATTCGCCATCCTGAATGCCAATTATATCATGCGGCGGCTCCAAGGGGCCTATGAGGTCCTCTACTCCGGCGAGAAAGGCCGTGCCGCCCACGAATTAATTGTTGATCTGCGCCCATTCAAGGCGGTGTGCAGTGCGGAAGATGTCGCCAAACGCCTGATTGACTACGGTTTTCATGCCCCTACCCTGTCTTTCCCCGTGGCAGGCACCATCATGATTGAGCCCACGGAAAGCGAAAGCAGGGAAGAGCTGGACCGATTTTGCGATGCGCTTTTGGCCATACGCAAGGAGATTGACGAGATTGCACTGGGCCAGGCGGATCCCGAAAACAATGTATTGCACAATGCCCCTCATACGCTGGCGCTGGCCAGTGCGGACCAATGGCCCTATCCCTACAGCCGTGAAAAGGCCGTGTGGCCTCTTCCATACCTCAGGGAAAGTGCCAAATTCTGGCCGGCTGTGGGCCGTGTAAACAATGCCCACGGTGACCGCAACCTGATTTGTGTGTGTCCTCCCACCGAAATGTACCGGGAGGAATCCTGATCGACCAGCTCTCAATTTTCGGGAACGCCCTTGCCGGCTGGATGGCAAGGGCGTTCGTATTTCTGCGCGTGAAGGACGGTCAGGTAGTCACGTCGGAGGAATCGTGGAGTTGCACCGGCTCCTGCCGACGGCGAAGTCGCATGTTTAGCAGTTCGACGACCAGGGAGAATGCGATGGCAAAATAGATATAACCTTTGTTGAAATGGGTGTGAAAACCTTCCACCACCAACATGACACCAATGAGGATCAGGAAGGACAGCGCGAGCATTTGAAGGGTGGGATGGCGGTTGATAAACCGGCTGACCGGTCCTGCATAAATCATCATGATCACCATGGAGATCACAATGGCAATGATCATGATGCCCACTTCTTTGACCAGCCCGATGGCAGTCAAAATGGAATCGAATGAAAACACCATGTCCACCAGTAAAATCTGGATGAGGACGGAGCTCATGGCGGCCTTGGCCACACCGGTTTTGATTGCCTTCTGGCCTACCCCCTCGAGTTTGTGATGGATTTCCGTGGTGCTCTTGGCGATCAGAAAAGCTCCGCCGGCGATCAGGATCAAGTCTTTGATACTTATGGCAATGCGTTCGTTGTCCAAATCCCAATCAGGCAAGGTGAACAGCGGTTGGGTGAGAGAGATTATCCAGGTGATGCCCAACAGGAGCAAAATACGGAGCACCATGGCCAGCAGGAGTCCTATATTTCTGGCTTTGGGCTGTTGGTCAGGGGGAAGTTTGGAAGCGACGATCGAAATGAAGATAATGTTGTCTATCCCCAGTACGACTTCCAGAAACGTCAAGGTGAGAAGGGATATCCAAATGGCCGGATGGGTAAAATCCTGCAATGTCAACAGCTCGAACATGACGATTGGTTTGTCTGCAAAACTGACAATAATCCATCATTCGACTTTGCTTCCGACCCCATAATAAAGGCAAGGAGGGGTAAAATCCCATGAAAATGTTCCGAGATCATTCACGTTTGTCCTGTTTCCGATGCAGGAGCCGACTGTTCAAGAACGCAAAAGGCTGCCGAAGTTGTCGGCAGCCTTGCGGATTGTCGGGGTGACAGGATTTGAACCTGCGACCACACGCCCCCCAGACGTGTACTCTACCGGGCTGAGCTACACCCCGAATAACCCATTGTGAGCGTTACTGGATTCGAACCAGTGACCTCTACCCTGTCAAGGTAGCGCTCTAAACCAACTGAGCTAAACGCCCGGTATTCCAAACGGGGAGCAAAGTTACAAACCCTTTGAGGACTTTACCAAACAGCGGCTTCCGGAATATCCGTCCCTCCCTTTTTCGAGAAGGATGTAAACGCCGTCCGGCAAGTCGGAAGTGGACCATTCCACCGGGCCATCATGAATGTTCCGGGTTTTAGAGCGCCGAACGGTGCGTCCAAGGGCATCCCTTAGTTCGAAGGAGGATTCTGCCAGCGATGGAAATTCGATGCGCAGGAAGTCGTTGAACGGAACAGGATACACTTTGGCTTCAGCCTGCCAGGTTTCTTCAGTGGCGGAGAGGATCACCTCCACTTCATTGGAAACTACCGGACATCCATTGGGGTCCAATCCTTCGACTCTCCAAATCCCGGATGAGTCCGGAAGCCATTCGCCGGTCGTCGTCTCCGCTACAAGGGAATCATTCCTGAACCAGCGATAAAGCTGCAGCCCTGAAGAAGCCTTGAGCGTATCACCGTTCCAGAACAGGGATACCGAGTAAACGGCGGGCTCCGTAATCACGGCTTCGGTGCTGGTTTCGCATCCCTGGCAGTCGCGAACGGTAATCAGATAATCGCCTGCACACAGGGAGTTATAGACCGACAAAGAATCCGAAAATCCTGCTGCCGTCACCTCATAGATATAAGGCGGACAGCCTCCTGAAGCCAGGACGACAAGTTCGCCATCACATTCACCGGGACAGGAGGCAGGTGTGGTCATAGTGGTCAGGACCAGCGGAGCGGGTTGGGTGATCTCGAAGGAACCCTCTACAACACATCCCTGGCAGTCCGTCAGGGTATAATTGTATATACCCGGGCAAAGGCTGTCGGCAAAGAGATCCGAGGTTTCGAGGAAGGAGGAATCCGCCCATTCAAGGACCAATTGGTAAGGGGGGCAACCGCCATCTGCGGTAAAGGTGACGCCTCCGTCGCATTGACCGGCGCAGGAAGGAGCGAGCGGTGTGGGGAGCGCCGTCAGGGCACAGGGCGCCGTAATCCGGAAAATCCGTCCATCCCCGATGGCAGCGAGGTAGAGTTCGCCTTCATTGTCTTCGCCAAACGAGACGTATTCCTGGGTAGGTCCTTTATAGACCTCGGTGGCTGTCCAGCCTCCGTTCCCGTCGGATTCCAGGGTCCAGATACGGCCGGAACAAAAATCGGTAAAGAAATACTTGCCCGACAAGGAGGGGAATTGCTTGCCCCGGTAAACATACCCTCCGGTGACGGAGCACCCGACACTGGGGATATTGGCATAGACATGGATCGGTGGTACATAGGAATTCTGGGGGCCACAACCAGCTGTGTTGTAGGGGGCAAATCCTTCATAGCATCGCCAGCCCCAGTTGAAGCCTCCGGAGGAACCGGCGGGTTCGAGATTGATTTCCTCCCATTCCCCCTGACCGACATCCGCAATCCAAAGATCACCTGTCAGACGATCAAAACTGATCCTCCATGGATTGCGCAATCCCAACGACCAGATCTCCGGCAGGGTATCCACGGCGGAAACGAACGGGTTGTCGGCGGGTATCCCGTAGGGCATCCCGCTATTGACGTCAATACGCAACATTTTGCCGAGCATTTCCATGGGATTCTGGCTGCGGTTGCCCGGATCGCCGGCATTGCCCCCGTCTCCCAGAGGGATGTACAGGTATCCATCCGGACCGAATGCCAGGTCTCCGGCATTGTGATTATTGAAAGGCTGGTTGACCTGCAGCAGGACCATTTCGGAAGTCGAATCGGCTTTTTCCGTCATTCCGGCGGCGAGCTGGAACCGGGAAATGCGGGTATGGCCACCCGCTCCTGTGTAGTTGACGTAGAAGTAACCATTGGAGGCAAAATCCGGGTGGAATGCCAGGCCCAGCAGTCCTCTTTCGTTGGCGCCGGCGTTGACCCGGTCGGTGATATCGAGAAAGGGGGAGGCTGCTTTGTTGCCCTGCTTGTCCATGATCCAGATCCTACCGGTCTTTTCCACGATGAACAATCGTTCATCCCCCGCGTGTTTGATGTCCACCGGCTGATTGAAGGCAGCGGGCAACATTTCCGGGGGATTTATTTGACCCGTCAATGACGTCAGAGCCACCAGAAATATCCATACGAACTGAAGGGTTGTGAAAAAGCGCATGATCGTTTGTTTTGACAATGATACAAAAAGGTCCCGCCAAAAGCCAAATGGCCATTCCCGGGAATGTCCCGGAGACGACAATCACCGGTCTTTCCCGGAAGGAAAGGCGGGGTGTTGCTATATTTGTGGAGGCCAGCCAACCATCCAACCGCTGCCTGCCAAATACTCTTGCATGAAAAATACCATAATCTCCCTGGTTCTTTCCCTTTTTGCGGCAGGATTCGCTTCAGGACAAAGTCTGTGGACACCTGCCACCCTCAACTCCGATCCTTTGGCCACCCACACCGAGCATGCGCGGCCGGCCAAAGGAAGTTACTTTGCGCTTGATTTCGAAGCCCTCGTGCAGCAAATGAGGGTTCGTTCGACCGGCAGCATTCAGGTGCCGTTACCTGACGGTAAGATGCTGCAACTGTCCTATCTCCATGACCCTGTCATGGCGCCCGGGCTGCAGGCCCGTTTCCCCGAGATTGCCACTTATGCCGTCAAGGACCCCCGACATCCTGCCATCCAGGGCCGGATTGATCACACACCCTGGGGATTTCACGCCATGATCCGGTACGAAGGGAGGACCGTGATGATCGATCCCGCCTATCGCGGTCGTACGGATGTGTACGCCGTTTATTACCAGGACGAATACTGGGCCGATCCGGGCGACAAACTCGTTTTCGAATGCCTCGCTCACGATACACCGGATGCTCCTGCCGCGGATCCGGCCGGGGACAACATCCTTCCAGACGCGAATTTGCGAAGCAGCCTGCTCGATCTGAGAGAATACCGGATCGCCATAGCCACCACCGCCGAGTATTCGCTTTATCACGGCGGAACAGTACCCCTCGTTCTGGCGGAATTGGCCAGTGTGGTCAACCGCACCAATCAGATTTTCATCAATGACGCCGGCGTCCGTATCAAATTGATCGACAACAACGATCAGATCCTGTTCTTCGACCCCGCAACGGACGGTTATACCAACGGGAATGCCGCTGTGATGATCAATGAAAATCCTGGTGTCATTTCCCAACACCTCGAATTGGACGAATATGATGTCGGGCATGTATTCGGTCGGTTCACCGTTGGACCTGCGATCGGGATCACCCAGACCCCCAGTGTTTGCACCAATGCGAAAGCCCGTGGCGCCAGCAACGGTCAACCCCCCAAATTCGATCCTTTTGTGGTGAACGTGTTCTGCCATGAACTGGGCCATCAGTTCAGCGCCCAGCACAGTTTCAACAAATGCGACGAGCAAAACGAAAATCCCCCCACCGGGTGGGAGCCGGGTAGCGGGAGTACCATCATGTCCTACAATGGCGCCTGTGGTATCAACAACGTGCAGTCGGACACGGATCCCTACTTCCATTCCGGCAACATCACGCAGATGAGGAACTACACCCGGTCCGGTACCGGGAATACCTGCGGAGTGGACTTTCCGACTTCCAACCAGGACCCTGTCATCGAATGGCCCTACGAGGACGGGTTTTACATTCCGGTGAGCACACCTTTCGTACTGGAAGCCGGTGCCACTGATCCTGACAACGATCCGCTCACCTACTGTTGGGAACAAATGGATACCGGGCCCATCACGGATGCGGGCAATCCTGTCCAGAATTCACCCCTGTTCAGGTCCTTTCTTCCGGCCGATGTTCCTTCCCGCACTTTCCCCCAGTTGTTCCGGATCGTTTCCGGCGTGAATACCAAGTTTGAGGTATTGCCCACGTACTCGCGTGACATGACTTTCCGGTTTACGGTGCGCGACAACAACCCCGAAGTCGGAGCTGTGGTATGGGAAACAGTGGCTTTCCGGGCTACGGATGCGGCAGGTCCATTTGCCGTTTCCAAATTCAATATGGTGGATTCCGTCATCCAGGGGTCTTATACCGAGGTCACCTGGGATGTCGCCAATACCGACCAGGCACCCGTCCAATGTCAAAAGGTCAACGTGCTGCTTTCAACGGATGGCGGGTTCAACTACCCCTACCTGCTGGCCGAGGATGTGCCCAATGACGGATCGCACTTTGTAACCATTCCCAACACGACCACCAATTCCGGACGGATCAAGGTGGAGGCGGCCGACAACATTTTCTTCGACATCAGCAATGCCAACCTCAGGATTCGTCCCGCCCTGGAACCCGGATTTTCACTGGACGTCAAACCATACAGTCAAATCCGGTGCATTCCGCACTTTGCCGAAATCACGATTCATCTCGAAGCCCTTCTCGGCTTTTCCGAGCCGGTCACATTGAGCGTTCAAAGCGGTTTGCCGGACGGAGCCACCGTCATGTTTTCCCAAAACCCCGCTACCGGTCCTGCGACCATCACAGCCCTCATCGATCTGAGTACCGCCACGGAAACCGGATTGTTTGAAGTCGTGATCCAGGGAGAGGCCAATGGTGTACCGGTGCTGACCCGGTCGGTATTCCTCGACATTTACCGCAGCGACTACAGTACACTCAATGCCGTCTTCCCTGCACCCGGCGCCAGTTCGATAGGCACTTCACCTGTCCTGGAATGGGTGGACCAGCCGGATGCCAGCTCTTATACCGTTGAACTCGCCACAAACCCTGCCTTTGGAGGGTCTGTCATTTTCAGCGAGAGCGGCATCACCACCAATTCCTATCAGCCTTCCGTGGTGCTGGAGGAAAGTGCGTTGTATTTCTGGAGGGTCATCCCCGAAAACATCTGCGGACAGGCCACCGATGTGCCCGTATATGCCTTCCACACCATAACCCTGAGTTGTGCGGAAGCTTCCAACACCACATCGTACCTGATCCCCGCCCAGGGTACACAGATCGTCGAGAGCCCGATTGAATTGTCCACATCAGGGAGTGTCGGGACGTTGCGTGTCAAAAACATCAAGGGCAATCATGCCAATTTTGGTCATTTGCGCGGCAATCTGCGCGCCCCCAACGGGACCTCCGTTCGGTTGTTTTCCAGCAAATGCTTTCAGATCAGCGGCAATTTCTTCTTCAGCATCAACGACGACTCGCCCATACCATTCACCTGTCCTCCCGACAAAGGGGAAACCTATCAAAGCCAGGAAATGCTCGGCGTTTTCAACGGCCTGGACCTCAATGGTACCTGGACATTCGTGCTGGAGGACATCCTCACGGGATCGGGTGGCCAGCTGGCGGAGTGGACCCTGGAGTATTGCAGTGATGTAGCGCTCAACCCACCCGTATTGGTGACCAATGAAACCCTGTTGTTGAAGCCGTCGACCGAAACATCCATCACCTCCGGCGAACTGCTCTGCACCGATGCGGATAACGGGCCGGAACAACTGGTTTATACCGTGGTGCGCCTCCCGCAAAAAGGCGAGCTTCGCCTATCAGGTACAGCCTTGGAGGTGGGGCAATCTTTCTCGCAGCAGGACATCATTGACCTGCAACTCAGCTATGCCCATCTTGGCACAGCAGAAGAGGAGGACAACTTCCTGTTTACGGTGGAAGATGGAACCGGTGGCTGGTTGGGTATCGAAACTTTTGCCATTCGGACAGACGAATCCGTGTCTGTCCAACAGGAAGCAGGTACTACTCCGGTCATGGCGATCTGGCCCAATCCTGCCGGAGAACAATGCAGGATCAAGGTGGAAGGCTCCCGTGTTCAGGATCATGTCATGGTCGTCAATGCTTTGGGGCAACCGATGCCCGTTCACCGTCAGGTCGTCGCGGATGGCGAATGGCTGTTGGATGTGCGATCTTATCCTGAGGGATTGTACGTCATCATTCTGCAGCGTGAATCAGGTGTCCTGAGTGGAAAGTTCCAGGTCACCCGGTCCTAAGCATTCAATACCGGCACGGGGAACTGATCCATCGGTTCCCCGTGTTGTTTCAAATGGCTTGTTTGTCACAACTTTTCCGATCTCCGCAAATTTCCGGCATGCGCTCTTTGTTTCTGTTCCTTCTCGTCTTCGTGGTGGCCCTTCCTGTTTCGGTCCGTGCCCAATCCGCTTACTGGCGGGTCATTCCTGCTCCAACCCTTTCAACGCCGAGATGGGTGGACCCTGCGGAAGGACAATTCCTTTCTCTGGATTTGGAAGTCCTCCGTGCTTCGCTCTCCAAGGAAGGCGTTACGGAGATGGTTCTTCCAGGACCGGACGGACTGATGCGTCCGGTAAAAGCCGCATGGAGCCCGTCTGCAGAACCCGGATTTCTGGAACGATACCCTCATTGGGTATCCTGCCGGATTTTCGATCCTGAAGACCCATCGGTGTCCGGCCGGATCGATATGACCGACAAAGGCTTTCACGCCCTTTATTTCCTGGAGGGAAGGGCGGTACAAATTGACCCGGTTTATCGGGACAGGAAGGATTTGTATGCCGTTTATTTCAAGGATGCCTATTGGGGAGAAGATCAGGCCCCGGTGCCCTTTCAGTGTCCCTTGCAGGAAGATACCGACGAGAAAGAAACCGAGACGCCTCCTTCACCCGGGATTGATCTCCGCTCCTTGTCGGCACCCGTGGACCTGCTCCATTACCGGATGGCGATTGCCACTACCGGTGAATACAGTCAGTTTCATGGCGGCACCAAGGACCTGGTATTGTCCGAACTCTATACAGCGGTCAATCGCCTGAATGCCGTTTTGGAGCGCGATATGGGCATCCATCTCTCCCTGATCGCCGACAATCACAAACTGGTTTTCCTGGATCCGATTTCTGACGGATATACCAATGGAGAAACAGGACAAATGATCAATCAGAATCCCACCCGGATAGCCAATTTTATCGAACTGGAGGATTACGATATCGGCCACGTTTTCGGGACAGCCACCAATGGAACCGTCGGACTTGCCCAGTTGGGTTGTGTCTGCACGACCTCCAAGGCCAGAGGGGTGAGTGGACTCTGGACACCCAAATTTGATCCCTTCTACATCAATGTAGTGGCCCATGAGGTCGGGCACCAGTATGCGGCAACGCACAGTTTCAACAAATGCATCAATGAAAGTCCCGGAACCGGCTGGGAGCCTGGCGGTGGATCCACCATTATGTCTTACAGTGGATCATGCGGGTCCAATTCCGTGCAGGGCAATGCCCATGACTACTATCATGGAGGCAGCCTTCGTCAAATGAGGCTCTTCGTGACTCAGGATGCAGGAGCTTCCTGCCCCGAGAAAATCCAAACCGGCAACCTGGCACCCGAAGCGACACTTTCGGTCACCTCCGGTTTTTCCATACCCGTCCTGACGCCATTCCGGCTTGATGTCCAGGCTTTTGACGAAAATGGAGATGCATTGTCCTATTGTTGGGAAGG